>CAYYNP010000178.1:0-20873 GCA_964472545.1 uncultured Planctomycetaceae bacterium
CCCAGGAACAGGCCATGTACATTTCGTCGCGGCGGCCCTTCAGCGCCTTCGAGTAGGCCTTGACCTCCTGGATGCAACAGGCGTCGACCCAGTTGATGCCGCGCTCCAGACAGCGGGTGACCACGTCGCGGCGGTTCTGGTCGAAGCCCGACTCCTTGTCGTTGTCGATCCACCCGCCCTTGCGGTCGGCGCCGATCACCTTGTCGATCCGCTTCCAATGCCCTCCCAATGCCACGGCCGAGACCATGAAATCGGTCCGGCCACAGCGGCGATACTCCATGTCGGCGTTGAAGCTGCGGATCTTCTTCGACTCGGGTTCGTCCGCCTCGCCGGCCCGAATCGTCTGCGTGCCGTGCAGCCCGGCGGCCAGGGCGGTTGCCGCCAGCGAGCCGTCGCGTACGAATTGTCGGCGCGTGATGTCGTGTTGGGTCATGGAACGGGGCTCCGTGGGGTGGGATCGCCGTGTGGGATCGCTGTGTGGGATTGTTGTGCGGAAAAGGGAGGTGGTTGGCTGTGTTGATCGGCTGCGGCACGACCGCATCGATAGTCTCATTCTGACACGTGGGGGCGAATTATGTCAATAGACGCTGTCAGCGCGATGCGGTGAGGGCTAGGGACTGGGGACTAGGCGACAGGGGCTGGTGGTGGGGTGATGGATGCTGATTTCGGCAGATCGTAGGGTGCGTGGCAAGCACTCCGGAAGCATGCAACGCTACTCCGATACCACGTACCCAGGCAGCAGCGACTTGACCGCCTTGATGATGCGATTCTCCATGGCCGGCACCAGCCGCTCGGGGCTGCCGCCGGTGAGTCGCCAACTGAGTGAACTGCGGACCTCGTAGCCGCCCTCGCCGAGCAGGCGCCGCGAGACAATGTACCGCGACACGTCGTCCGTATAGGCCGATACCCACAGCCGCCGGCCGTCCAGCTCGCGCTTCAGCCGCAGCACGTAGTCGACCACGACCTCGTCGCTGAAGAAGACCATCGCCAGCGAGTCGCCGAACGTCCAGGCGGTGATGCGGAACGTCTCGTTTCGAGGCTCGGCGTCTTGTGGCCCGGCTTCATCCGTGTCGTCTTCGGGTGCCGGCTTGGCGTAGGGTACGTCGAGCACGGATCGCCGCGCCGTGAGTCCCCCGAGCAACGGCTTCCACTTGGCATCGTTCAACAGCCGCGAAACCTCGGCGGCCAACGCCCGGCCGTGTTGCTCGCAGAGCGCTACAGTGCCGTGGGGGCAGGGATCGGCGTCGGCCCCGCAACCGATCGTGATCAGCGCCAACGCGCCGTCGTGTGCGTCTTGAACGGCCTCTTGGGCACAGGCCGCCCAATCGCCGTGGATCTGTTTGACGTTGCCCCGCAGCGTCGTGTTGTGGCAGGCGTAGTTGACGACGACCGCCCGCAGCGTGTCGTCGGGCGCCGCTACGCGGAGCACGTCCAGGGCGTGATCGGCCGGCGCATCATGCACCGCCCCGAAGCCGACCCATTTGCCGTCCTTCAACACGCGGCGATTGGCAGCGAAGCCGACGTTGCCTCGCGCCCACGACAGCTTCGCAGGCCGCCGCGATGCCAGGGCCTCGAGTACGACCGACTCCAGGCGATCGGTCAACCAAGCGGCGTACTCAACGAGCCGCCGATGCGGTTCCCCTTCGATCGAGGCCATCCCTTTGAGGTTGGGGCCCGAGTGGTTGTGGGAGTTGCACAACACGAATCGCTCCGCCCGGATCGGGTGCTTTAGAGTGACGCGCCGGAAGATCTCCTGGCGAATCGACCGAGGAACCGCGCCGCAATCGACCGTCAGCAACACGGCCGGCCCCGGCGCCGCATCGGTTCCGATCGCCAGGGCCTTGGCTGCCAGTCGGCCGGCGACCCCTTCCGATTCGGTTTTTCGGGAGGCGTAGCCGTACATCCTGACCGGCGTTTGGGGGGTAACGTCGATCTGTGCCACGCCGACGGCCACCAAGCCAGCGTCGCCGGCGGAAGCCGATGCCACGACCAAGGCCGCCACAATCGCAAAAACTCCACGCGTTGCGAACTCTGATGCACACGGGTTCATGGCCAACGATCCTCCAAGAATGGGCCTCCCAAAATGGGGCTCCAAAAACGCGCCTCCCCAAATGGGCCTCCCAGTATGGGCCTCCAAGAACGGACTGTTTCGGGCGAATAGCCGAGTGCATGCTACGCCCGGCACGCGGCGGTGGCAAGCAGACCCGGCCGAAATGGGGTGTCCGCCGAGCGAACCGGCAGGTGGTAACCTTGAATCGGCGGGGCGGGTATACAGATGGGTTTGACGTGCCATTGGCATGGGCGACCTGAAGATAGCTGGTTCCCCGGAGGTGGACGAACTCCCCCCTGGTGCCGTTTTGGTTTTCCTGCTAGTTTACCGATCTGTTCGGGAAACGTACTGACCTTCACGGAAAAGGAGATTGACCTGTGAGAAGATTTCTGTTGGCCCTGTTGGCGATGGCCGTCTGCTTCGGCGCGGCGAACGTCTGCCCGGCCCAAGAACTCAAGCCGATGGTGACCGTCTCGTTCTCGGGTTACGACGAGACCTACGCCGATCTGGACTACATCGGCAAGCTGGCGGACAACGAAGAACTGGCCAGCGGGCTCGAAGAGATGCTGCAAGGAGCCCTCGGCGGGGCCGACCTGGCCGGACTGGACAAGTCGAAGCCCTGGGGCGTGGCCGTGCAAATCGACGCCCAAGGCAACCCGGCCATGCTGGGGTTTGTGCCGGTGACCGACCTGCACGAATTGATGAAGGTCGTCAAAGACCCCGAGAGCGGGATGCCGCTAACCCAGCGCGACGGCGACGACTACAAGATGGGGCCGATGCCCGACGGCACGGTCATCCAGATCACCCAAAAGGGAAATTGGGCCTTCGTCGTCACCGACCCCAAGTTGCTCGACGCGGCGCCGGCCGATCCGACCGCTCTGCTGGGCGGGATGAACGAGAAATACGATCTGGCGGCCCGGCTTTCCGTGCAGAACGTCCCCGCCGCAATGCGCGAGGAGATCAAGGACCAGATCAAACAGGGTGCCAGCCCGCTGATGCAGCCGCTGCCCAACGAGAGCCAGGACGATTTTCGTCTCCGCTCGGGCCTGATGCTCAACGCGATCGACCAATTCACGCGGCTGCCCGACGAGTTGGACACGGTGCTGTTGGGCTTCGCCATCGATCGCGACGCCGGCACCAGCTTCATCGACTTGGAGATCACGGCCGTCGAGGGGTCCAAGACGGCCGAACAATTCGCCTTGATGAAGCCGATGACCACCAAGTTCGGCGGATTCAACCTGCCGGGCGCAGCGGTGACGCTCAACGGCTCCGGCGCGCTGAGCGACGACGACGTCAGCCAACTCAAGAGCCTGATTACCAGCCTCCGCGGCTCGGCCACTCGCGAGTTGAACAACCAGGGCCTCAGCCCGGAGGAACTGCAATTCGCCACGCAGATGCTCACCGACGTGCTCGACTGGGCGGAAGCCACGATCGACAAACGCGTCTCGGACGTGGGTATGTCGTTGGTGCTGCGGTCCGATGCGATCACGCTGATCGCCGGAGCAGCGATCGCCGAGGGCGCCAAGTTGGAGAAGGTGCTCAAGCAACTGGCCGAACTGGCCGCCGAGGAAGATCCCGACATCGGCATGGCACTGAAGATGGACGCCGAGACCTACGACGGGGTCCACCTCCATACGCTCACGATCCCGGTGCCGGACGAGGACGCCGTGCAGTTCTTCGGCGACGCGCTCGAGATCGTCGTGGGGATTGGCCCGGAACGGCTCTACGTCGCGGGCGGTCGCGACGCCATGGCCACGCTGAAGACGGCCATCGACAACTCGAAGACGGTGGCCAACAAGACGGTCTCGCCCATGCGGCTCTCGATCGCCGGAGGCCCGATTGCCCGCTTCGCTGCCGACCTGAACGAAGGGATGCCCGCTGTGCTGATCGGCGGTTTTGCCAGCCAAATGGAGCAGTCCGGCGGCAAGGACCACTTGACCATTACTGCCGACGGGATTGCGGACGGCAAAGGGATGAGGGTCCGCATCGAAGTCGAGGAAGGACTGCTGAAGATCATCGGCGGGTTGAGCAATATCTTGCCAGCGATGATGGTGGACGAACCCCCTCCGTTCTAAGAGGTTCGCACCGCCCGCAAGTCGACGGATCATCGACCGGGGGCTCGAAGCCGAATCCCGCACCGGCGGGCCAAGGCTTCGAGCCCCCTTTTCGTTGACGCAACGTGGGGCTTGTAGCCGAAGTCGCCAGACTTTGGAATTGGGGTACCTGGATTCGCAAGAACTCAGTCTCACCCACGGTCGGACTGAATTCTCGCGAATCCAGCTACGGCCTCCAACGCCCGAAACGCAGTCCGACATAGCGCTAGTACCGCAACACCGCCTTGATCACCTCACCGGCGGCCACCGCCCCCAGCGCGGCGTTGATCTCTTCGACCGGCATGTCGTGCGTGATGAACTCCTTGGCCGTGACCTTCCCGTCGCGGATCCAGTCGCCGATCGGTTCCTGGGCAGCCTTCTCGCGCCAGCGGGTGGGCCACTGATGCATGAAGAGGTTGAAGTTGTAGGGGCCCTTGCCTTTTTGCAGGGTGAACTCGTCCTCACCGATCACGCCGTAGATGCAGACCGATCCGCCCATCCGCACCATCGGCAAGGCCGTGTTGACGATCGCCGGACTGCCGACCGCGTCGATCACGGCGTCGAACGGCCGGCCGCGGGTTTCCACGAGGTTGGCCAACTCGGGCGAGTCGGGGGCCAGCGCCATATCGGCTCCCATGGCCAACGCCTTCTCGCGCTTGTTCGGCAGCGGGTCGACCACCGCGATGTGGCCCAATCCCAACAGCTTGCCGAACTTGGCGAAGCTCAGCCCTACCGGCCCGGCGCCGAAGACGAGGATCTCGTTGCCCGGCTGGAGGTCGAAATCGCCGAACCCGCCGTAGACCTCGCGCCAAGTGCAGAGCATCACGGCGTCTTCGAGCGAGACGTCGGCGGGCACCGGGCGTTGGATTTCGTAGACCTCGAACCAGCCGTGGGCCTCGTCGGCCACGCCGTCTTCGACCATCGCGTCGTGGTCGTTGGCAATCGTGTATTCGCAGAAGCCGCCCCAGCCGCTGGAGTACTTCGGATCGCCGATGTCGAACAACAACCCGCCGATGGCCCGATCGCCGAGCTTGAAACCGCGGACCTTTTCGCCCACCGCGTCGACAACGCCGGCCGATTCGTGGCCCAGCAGCAGCGGGTAGTCCTCGACGCCCGGGAAGTGGCCGGCCACGAGCTTCCCGTCGGTGGCGTTGCAGAGGCAGGCCGCTTCGGTCCGGATTCTCACCTGATAAGGGCCCGGCGTCGGCTCGGGGATCTCGACGACCTCGACCTTGCCCGGTTCGATTACCGCAACGGCTCGCATGGGAGGACTCCTTTCTACGGTTGGATCTGTGGAAGACGGCCGCAGACCCCCTGGACTCTCGGCGTCCACAGATCTCCAAGCCGGTACCATAGTACACGGTCGAGAGAGCCGTTACAATGCACCCCGACGTTGCGGCTGAAGGCCCGCTCGGCGTCGAAAACCTCCAGTTTCTTGCCCGGCGCCCATAGCCCAGCGCCCGCCGCCCATCGGACCAAACGTTTTCATGCCGGAGCCGAACGAGTCACCTTCCCGCTGGCGGTTCTTCAGCGAGCCGTATCTCCGCGCTGAGCAAGATGCACGCGAGCACGTGGCCGACTCGACGTCGCTCGACTTCAAGGTGATGCTCGTGTTGTTCACCACCGCCGTGGTGCTCACGCTGCAACACTACGTCTTTTCGGCCAACCGGTTGACCGACGCCTTGAATCTGGCCGAGCGCCTCGGAGCCGCCGGGCTGGCCGAGGCGCTGCGGCGGCCGAACTGCTCGGCCCAGGACCGGCAGCTTGCCGAGTTGATCTACTGGGCGCTCGGCTCGTTGATCACCTACGTGGCGATCCCCGCGGCGATCGTGAAGCTCGTGTTTCGCCAGCGTCTGAGCGACTACGGCTGGAAGCTTCGCGGGATGCTTCGCGGCGCGTGGATCTACCTGGCCTTCTTCGCCGTGATGGTTCCCCCGCTGCTGTTGTTTGCCGAGACGGAGCGCTTCCAGCAGACCTATCCGTTCTATCGCCTGGGGGCCGATGAATCGCTCTGGCCAAGGTTCTGGATCTGGGAAGCGTTTTACGTGATGCAGTTCTTCTGCCTGGAGTTCTTCTTTCGCGGCTTCATGGTCCACGGCACCCGGCACCGCTTCGGGTTCTACGCCGTCTTCGTGATGATGGTACCCTATTGCATGATCCACTACGGCAAACCGATGCCCGAGACGTTCGGCGCGATCGGCGCCGGCATCGCGCTGGGGTTCATGAGCCTGAAGACGCGCTCGGTGATCCTCGGCGCGGTGTTGCACGTGTCGGTCGCGCTGTCGATGGACTTCCTGTCGCTGTGGAGCAAGGGGTTCTTGTAGGGTGCGTCGTGACGCACCAGGAAGCTCAGGCCGTCGTCTCCGCGTCGCAACCACGCCGCGCGCAGAAAATGGCCGTAGCCCGGGGCAGGGAAGGCTACGGCCGGTGACTGGTTGGAGGTAGCTTGGACCAGCCACAACTTCGACAATACCACGGGTCGCAAAAACCTTCAAGGGCGTTCAATCGGAAAACGGCCGAATCGCGCGGTTGTTTGCCTTTCGACGAACTCGGCTTGCACCTTTCGAGGCATGATCGCTACGCGCAATGCGGGGGAAATCCCATCGGCCAGCACGTCCGTCCACCCTCACTTTGTTGTGTGCCGTAACTCGAACGGCTCGAACAGACCGTACTCGAGCGTATGGTAGTTTGCACCCGGCGGGGGACCGGTTTCGGGGGCCACGCGGAACATGTGCGGCCACGCCCGGCCGGTGCCGGGGTTACCGTGGTGGGGGCCCAAGGTGTTCTTTAGTGTGCCGATCACGGTGACCTCGATCGTGTTGCGGCCCGGGCGGATCAGCCTGCTCACGTCGCGCTGCCAGGGTCGATAGCCGATATGGCCGGCCGGCTTGCCGTTGACGCTTACCTTGGCCACGCTGCCGTACCACGCGGGCAACGCCACCCGGTAACGGCCCGAAGGCTCGGGAACGTCGAACGACTGCGTGTACTTCGCCCCCGCCGCGAGGAACGGATGGCCCTGCCCCTTCCACGAGCCCAGTTCAAGCGGCATGGCCGGCGCAATCACGAAGCCCGACTCGGCCGCCTTCACGGCGAAATCACCCAGCACGTAGGCCGGTTCGAGTTCGTGATAGACCGTAAACGGAGCGGCCTCGATCGTCAGTTCGTTCTCGCCCACGTTGGCGGCCGCCGTAACGTCGATCTTGCCAAACGCCCGATCGAGCCACCAGGCCCCTTTCTCCGCGCCGACCGGCTTGCCGTTACAGGTGATCGTGTACAGGTCGGGCCGTTCGACGACCACGTGCAGCGGCTCGGGAACGCTCCCCCCGATCGTGAAGCGGTACGTTGCCTGGAAGCCGCTGTCGGCCGGAAACTTCTTGGTGATCAGTTCGTCGCGAAACTGTACGGCGCTGTCCCACGGGTTGCGGTCCATGCCGTTTTGTTGGAAGACGAATTGCTGGGCGGCGTAGAAGTAGGTGTTCTTCTTCGTCTGGCCACCGGCGGTGACGTCGACGTAGTCGAGCGTGAGCACGTTCGGGCCGACGCGTTCGATTTGCGTTGAGCCCGCCGGCGCTAGCGTTGTTGACTTGCCCGGCCGCGCCCCTACGAGCAACTCGAGGTCCGAGATGAACAACAACAGGCTGCCACACGGCGGTAGACGGAATCGGGTCGTCACCGTTTCGCCGTTGGCGCTGAACGAATAGGGCCGGATCGCCCCATTGGCCGGGTTCCAGCGTTCGATTCCGCCGGCCCGCGCCACGATCCGCCCGGACGAAGCCGACTCGATGCTGGTGTTGACCAGGAAGAGAAGTTCGCCGTCCTCGAGTTGGCGGCGATGATGAAAGAGGATGCCCGGGTCGTCTTCGTCGCGGTGGATGACAAAGCCGTCGTTGGAAAGCTCCAGCAGCTTCGCCGGCAGGGCAGCCGCCTCGACGCGGTCCCAGTTGTGCGCGTCGGCCAGTTTCTTGCCGCGATCCGATGGACTGCCGTCGACGTACTCCGGCGGCGGGCCACAACAGAAGACCTGCCCGCCGCGGTTCGCGAAGTCCTCGACGAGTTTCATCGTCTTTTCGTTGAGGTTCTCCGTATGCGGCGGCAGCACGACGGTGGTGTAGATCCTCGCGCCCACCTGCAGCCACAACGGGCCCTGGCTCAGGTCCTCCTCTTCCAACTCACAGACCTTCCCGTTGCGGCCCATGATGTCTTCGCAACCGATATCGTATTCGACCTGAGCCCGCTCCAGGGCGTTGATCAGGTCCTGAAAGCTATTGCCCACTGCGTCGAGCTGCCCGCGCATCGAGCCGTCGGGCTGATACATGTAGGTGGTGGTCGTCGGTTCGAGGACTAGGATCGTGTTGATCTGCTCGCCGCTGGAAAGGGCCAACGAGAGCCGCGTGAAGTAGCCGGCCATCTCGTGATAGGCTTCCCACCAGGGCGTGTGGTAGGAGAACGATTGCGGATGGTCGCGTTTTCGCGCCCCGCGGATGGTGATGTAGGAGAGGTGTTCGTTGAGCGTGTTCACCCCGAGCACATAGAGCCAGTCGCCGATCCGTTTCATATCCTCGAAGCGTAGGTCCCAGCCGCCGGCCCCGTAGGCCTCGCAGAGCGTCCGCCGCCGGTTGAACTGGTTGGCCACCGTGGAAAGTTCCTTCACGGTCCGCGCGTTGCCGAACTGGCCGTGGACGCCTTCGCTGTACTGGTTCATCAGGTTGTCGATCGAGGGCCGCTGGTGCCAGGCGTACATCGCCATATTGTCACCGCCGTGCGACGACCCCGGCCAGCCGTGTTCCCAATAGTGGCCGGTGAACTCCAGATTGTGCTTCTCGCAGTACTCGAAGCACGGCTTGGCCCAGCAGTCGATGAACTCCTCCAGGAGGAATTGCTGGTAGTTGTGGCGCACCCGCCGCCAATCGCCCACGGGCTTCACAAGCGACGGCAGGTGTTCCATCAGGTCGTAGCCCCAGCGCTTCTTGAAATCGCGCGGCAGACGGTCCGACCAGTGGATGCCGCCGGCCGGCGTCAGATGCGGCTCGTCGGTAAACCACCCCGGCACGCGCTTTCCGAAGTGTTCGCCGATCTCGCGGCGATAGGGTTCCATGGTCAACTCGATGAACTTCTCGGTTACTCCGGGGTGCAACAGATCGACGTAGTACTTCCCGCCGAACCAGCCGCCGGTAGGCGCGCGGCGGATCGAAGCCACCAGATAGCGCCCCTCGGGCAGCGCCGCCGAGCGGGCCTTTTCGGTGACGTTCTCGAAGCCGTCGTCGGCCAGCCGATAGACCGCCATCACGTCGTCACCCGTTGGGCCGACTTGCGTCGCCTCGGAGAAGTGCAGCCCGCTGCCGCGCGACTCGGGCATCGCCTCCGGCACCAATCCGCCGGCGAAACCGGAAGGGTACGAATTCTCGTCGTAGATCCAGACGTTCATATCCAGCCGTTCGGCCTCGTCCAGGGCGATCTTCCAGAGCCGGAACCAGTCGTCGCCCAGGTACGGCGTCATCAACCCCGGCCGCGGATGCACCCAAACCTGTTTGACTTTCTGGCCGGCCAGATCGCGGAGCGTGCCGCGGATCTGTTTCTCGGTGAGCAAATCGTTCCAGACCCAGAGCGGCCCGCTGCTGTATTGCCGCGGGGGATCGGCGAAGAGCTTGCGGACGTCGGCAGACTCTTCGGCGGCGGCGGGTGTGGCCGTCATTGCCAACCCGGCAAAGGCCGCGAGCAACGCCGGCAGCATCGTGAAGCGGAGTCGAGACATGGTGACCCTCCGAGGTTCAGGTTCGTGGATGGTTGCCGTCGTGGATAGTAGCCGTCTCGCTCCGCGAGACGAGCACCGTCCGGCGGAGCGCGGCAACAACGCGGTCCCGAGGTGTACTCTCGCGTGGCATTCTCCCACCGGTGCAAACCGTTGTCAATCTGGAGGCAAGACGGCGCAAGCTTGTACAACCCCGTTGGGGTTGATATGGTCACATTATCGACCGTTACCCGGGGTGCGCTGCGCGACCCCGGGCTGTGTTGGACAACGCCTTCGGCGTAAAGAAGAATGGGAGTACCGGTTTCATGCGTGGCTTCAATCCGTGCCCCGCTCGCCAATCGAGCGGATTCTTGCGAGTCGGCTGTGTCGTTGCCGTGTTGATGTTCGGGGCATGCGGGTATGCGCCTACCGCCCATGCCGCCGACCCACCACCGCGCAACGAACTGCTGGCCGGCGGCCCGCTGATCCAGATCCCCGGGCCGAACCCGATCCTCACGCCGGGCCCGAAGGGCACCTGGGACGGCGAGGTGATCGAGACGTCCGATGCGTTGAAGGACTTCGGCACCTACCACCTCTACTACCACGGCAACGGTGGCCTCGGATATCAACTTGGCCTGGCCACGGCGTCGCATCCGCTGGGCCCGTTTACGAGACACGGCACCGAGCCGATCCTGCGCCGCGGCCCGGAGGGGAGTTGGGACGATCTGCACGTGGCTTGTGCGATGATCCTCAAGGAAGGCACGGACACGTACCGCATGTGGTATTCCGGCATGGGCGGGGCTGAAGAACACCGCCAATGGAGCATCGGCCTGGCCACGGCCGACAATCCGTTGGGGCCGTGGAAGAAGCATCCCAAGAACCCGATCCTGGAGGATTTCGGTTACGTCGGCGGCGTGGTGAATGTCGACGGCCGATACCGGCTCTACACGGCCCACCCGATCGGCTCGACCGGCCCCGACTACAGCCCCATGGCATTGGCCACGGCTCGACAGCCCGAAGGACCGTGGACGCGCTACGAAGGCAACCCGGTATTGCGGCAGGGCGAATGGGGCGAGTGGGACGACGGCGGATTCTCCGAGGCCGAGGTGCTCTATCACAGCGGCGTGTACCACATGTTCTACGGCGGGGCCAAGCTCTATCGGCCGCGGATCGTTACGCGAGAGAGCATCGGCTACGCCTACAGCTTCGACGGAATCCACTTCACCAAGTACGGCCGCAACCCGGTCGCCACCCGCGAGGCCGAGCCGAACGCGGCGGCCTACGCCGAAGTACACAGCATCATCGAACCGCCGTTTATCTACCTCTACCACACGCTCCGCTACAAGCGGCCGTGGCGCGAGCGGTTCGAGGGGCAGTTTCCCACGGTGGAGGACCTGGGCGTTCAGGTGCTCATCATGCAGCGGCCGTTCAGCCTCGACGTGCCAATCCTCAGCCGGCCGACGCTGGCGGCGGGCACGACCACGTCGCTATCGGCCGGAGATTGCCCGGCGGTGAGGGGCGAAAAAGGGGACAGGTCCAATTTGTGCGAAGCACCCTCCGGGCCGTTCCGGCAAATTGGACCCGTCCCCTTTTTCACCCCGGCACTGGCGTTAGGGCACGTCACCCGAGCCTCGCTGACGGTCGAGTGCACTTTCAGCAAACGAGCCAAACGTGGGATTCTGCTGCGAGTCCGTTCGAGCCCGGACGGGAGCAAGTACGACACGGTGGATTTGCGCACGTTGGTTTTGCGGTTCCGCCCGGGTGAAACGTGCCGGCAGACGTTCCCGCTGGAAACGGATGTCCGCTTCGTCAAGGTGCTGGTGGAGAATCTCGACGAGGCCGAAGCGGTGACCGACGTTAAACTCACGGCTTCATTGGGTGGCTGATTCGTACGGGGCCGAAAAGGGGGCAGGTCCAATTTGCCGGAACGGCCCGAAGGGTGCTGCGCACAAATTGGACCTGCCCCTTTTCGTCCCCAGCCGCGCAGGCTGGCGGTTGTGCCGGTCGTATCGATTGCGTAGGCCGGTAAAGCCTGGGTGGATGGGAGGCCGCCGCGCGGCCGAATGATAGGAGTAGCGGAATCCCCTTTTCGCCCTCGCCTCCAGACACCCACCGAGAGAACTGCCTGATGACTTCCCTGAGCAAACCGAAACCCTTGATCCTGGTCGTCGACGACGAAACGGACGTGCTGGAAGAACTGACGGCGGTGCTCTCGGGCGCGGATTACGCGTGTCGATGTTGCACGACCGCCGAAGGGGCTTTCGCCGCGGCCGAGGCCTCGCCGCCCGATTTGATCATCTCGGACATCAACCTCCACGGCCACAGCGGCCTGGAGATGTGTGAGCGGATCCGGGAAAACGAGAGCCTGGCCGACGTGCCGGTGATGTTCCTCTCCGGGGCCCAGATTCCGGACATCATCCGCCGCAGCCACGCGGCCGGGGGTACGTACTATCTTCGCAAGCCGTTCGATCCGGAAGTCCTGTTGGAGTTGGTCGACAAGGCCCTCTGGATGCCCCACCTGGTTGCCGCCCACACGGCGGACGCCTAGCCCGCGTCAGGAAACTCGCATACTCGCGAATAGTAGTCGTCTCGCTCCGCGAGACGTGGTGACATCTCGCGGAGCGAGATGACTACTATGACGTTGTCCGACAGAGCCTAGTGCACCAATGCCAGCCGGACCAGTTCGGCCAGAGAATTGGCCTGCATCTTCTTCATCAGTTTCGCGCGACGGTCTTCGACGGTGCGCACGCTGACCCCCAACTCGTTGGCGATCTGCTTGTTGTATTTCCCGTCGAGGATCAGATCCAACACCTGGCGTTCACCGTCGGTGAGCAGGGCGATGCGCTCGTCGACGTGATCGCGTTGGATTCGCTGGCGGCGGCTTTGTTCGTCGCGGTCCAGTGCGCCGCGAATACTGTCCCAGAGTTCCTGCTCGCGAAACGGCTTTTCCAGGAAGTTGACCGCCCCGGCCCGCATCGCGCCGACCGCCATCTGCACGTTACCGTGGCCGGTGATGAAGACCACGGGCAGATCGATGTTCTCGTCGCTGAGCTTGCGCTGCAGCTCCAGGCCGTTCATCTCGGGCATGGCCACGTCGAGCACGAGGCAGCCGCTCTGCTGGCGGTCGTAATCGGCCAGGAAGTCGGCTGCCGACGAGTAGGACTTCACGTGAGGAAAGACGACGCCGATCAGCGAGGTCAGCGATCGCAGCACGGCCGCGTCGTCGTCGACCACGAATACGGTTGGTTCAGTGTTCAAGGTAGTTCTCCTTCGTGCCGAACTAGCCGCGTATGCTCAAAGGGGCGTTGGAACCGGGACGACCTCACGTTTGCTCTACAGAAACCACCCGCAAGGATGGCGACGATCCACCAACCAGGGCCTGTCCAGCATTCCGAGACGCACGGGAAAGACCTAACCGTTGCCGAATTATGGCGGAATTCCGCCTGTTTACCAAACCACCGTCGACTAGAGAACCCCATTTCTTATAGCATGTGGAATACCACGTGTCATGGGATTTCTCTGACGCCACCTGCCATCCCGACTGTGGCAAATCACATCTTCCAACCCCCGATTCTCTATTGTGTATTAGCGCGTGCCGAGACACAATGCCTCTGCTTTACCGCAGAGGGAGATTCTTTGGTGCTATGAGAAGGCGATAGGCTATGGCGTCCTTGAAACGAATTCTGGTCACCGGCGGCGCGGGGTTCCTGGGGTCCCATTTGTGCGAACGGCTGGTGGAAGCCGGCCACGACGTGATCTGTCTGGACAATTTCTTCACCAGCCAGAAATCGAACGTGGCCCATCTGTTGGGGCGGTCGAACTTCGAGTTGATTCGTCACGATGTCACGTTGCCCATCTATCTGGAGGTCGACGACGTCTACAACATGGCGTGTCCGGCCGCGCCGGGCCACTATCAATACAACCCCATCAAAACGATGAAGACCTCCGTAATGGGGGCCATCAACACCCTGGGCTTGGCGAAACGCTGCCGCGCCAAGATCTTGCAGGCCTCGACGAGCGAAGTTTACGGCGATCCGGAGGTCCATCCCCAACCGGAAAGCTACCGAGGATCCGTCAATACGTTGGGCCCTCGGGCGTGCTACGACGAAGGAAAACGCGCCGCTGAAACCCTCTTCATGGACTATCACCGGCGTAACGGTGTCAATATGCGCATTGTGCGGATCTTCAACACCTACGGACCGAGGATGCATCCGTTTGACGGACGCGTGATCTCGAACTTCATCCGCCAGGCACTGCACGGCGAAGACATCACCATCTTTGGCGACGGCTCACAAACCCGCTCGTTCTGCTATCGCGACGACCTGGTCGAGGGCATGCTTCGGACGATGGACGCCCCGAACGACTTCATCGGCCCTGTCAATCTGGGCAATCCGGGCGAGTTTACCATTCGCGAACTGGCCGAACTGGTCCTGGAGTTGACCGGCGCGTCGTCGAAGATCGTCAGCCAACCGCTTCCGCCGGACGACCCCACCCAACGGCAGCCCGACATTTCGCTGGCCAAAGAGAAGCTCGACTGGATGCCGACGGTGCCCTTGCGAGAAGGGCTCGCCAAGACGATCGAGTGGTTTCGTTCGATCGATTTGGGGCATTTTCGGCCGCCGACGCCGAACTACTAGCAAACGTCGGAACGCGTCATAGTAGTCATCTCTCCGCGAGATGTCACTCGTCTCGCAGAGCGAGACGACGACTATCCACTACTATCCACCGGTCCGCAGGTTTTCCGACAGAGCCTGGCACACATTGGAAGGGGCCGAGTCTTGGGCACAATCGTCACGGCTTGTTGCCCCGCCCCTGTGTCCCTTTCCCTGGAACGGGTAAGCCCAATTCCTGCAGCCCCCTGCGTGCCCGCTGCTGACACTTGCCAGGATGCGACGCCACCGCCGTAAGCCACTCGCCCGCCTTCCGACGATACTCTTCGCGCTGCGGGTCCTCAGCAGCCAACGGCTCGGCCAGCCGCAACGCGGCCGTGGCCGCCATCGACTGAATCGCCAGGCCTTCTTCGGTCGACCTGTCTTCCGGCAACGCCCATTTCAACCAACCGCCGGCCGTGGCAAAGGCCTTCTGATGCTCGTCAACGCCGGGCAGCAAGTAGGTCTCCAGGGTCAACATGAGGGCCTTGCGCCGCAGTGTTGCAAACGGCCGCGGATCGTCTCCCGTGTCGTACAGTACGTCATCGAACGCCGACAACGCCTTATCGGTCTCGCCAAGGTCCTTGTAGGCGCGGCCTTCCAACATGCGGGCGTAGAGTCCGGCCCCGTACGTCGGGTACTTCCGATACATCAGCGCGCCCTTCTCGGCCGATTCGCGCAGAAGGGTCCGGCGCTGTTGGCTGCCGGGCTCGTACGTCATGGCAATTCGATAGCTCACCTCGACTGCCGCAAGGCGCACCTGCAATAGGTTCCGCCGGACCGTGTTGCGCCGGTAGTACAAACCCGGCTGCTTGTTCTCGTCGATTAGCATGGGGAACTTCTTGTGCTCCGCGACAAAACGCGAATCCGCCGCGAGAAACTTCTGGCCCGCGCGTTGCAGCAGCCCTCTCGCGTCGGCCTTCAACTTGGCTTCCTCGTCGGCGGCTACGGAACTTCGCCCGGCGTGCGACAGCGTGATTTGCGCGCGTTCCACCAGCACATTGCCCAGTTTCATGTTGGCGATGCCGGCCAGCTCGTGGCCGGGTTGAGCCGTGAGGAACCTCACGAGGCTCTGCCCGGCCTGATAGAGCGTCTCTTCGCTGTCGGCCGCACGTTCCCGGAGTTTGAGCGAGTCGAGCCGCGTCAGCGCGATCTCGTAGTCGATCACCGCCTTGAACGACTTCGGCAGCGATGCATCGTTCCGCGCCCGGCGTAGATACTCGAGGGCCTCTTGATGCTTGGACTCCGTGCGAAGATCCTCGACGACTCGCCGCGGATCGTCGGCCGCGTCGGCCTGCGCGGGCACGAGCATCAGGCAGCCCATCGATAATCCGCCCACGAACAAGAGCATCTGCCCAACATCGCACGGTCGACGCATCGGCCTTCTCCTCCTTCTTCGCGTCTGACGAACAGAACCCACACGCACCCCGACGTGTCCCTCGTTGGGGGCGGCGACCTATATTCCCTTTGAGGGCAGCGGCTTCCCGCCGCGAGTCGCCCCGGATTGAAAAACCGGCCCCTGCGCGGTCTACTTAGTAGTTTCTACCCGATCTAAACCGGCCAACGCCAGTACCATCCATGTTTGAGCCCGTCGAAAGCTCCGTCTCGTTTCCCAAGCTCGAAGAGGCCGTCACCCGCTTGTGGAAAGAGCGCCAGATCTACGAGCAGTCGCTCGCCGCAAGGGCCGACGCCCCCGCATTCGTCTTCTACGAAGGCCCGCCTACGGCCAATGGCCTCCCCCATCCGGGGCATTGTCTCACCCGGGCAATCAAGGACCTCTTCCCCCGCTACAAGACTATGCGAGGGTACCGATGCGAGCGGAAGGCCGGCTGGGATACGCACGGGCTGCCGGTCGAGGTCGAAGTGTGCAAGGACCTGGGCATCCACAGCAAGGAGGAGATCGAGGAGTACGGGGTCGAGGGGTTCATCCACAAGTGCGTCGAGAGTGTGTTTCGCTACACCAAAGAGTGGGAAGAGCTAACCGAACGGCTGGGGTTCTGGATCCACCTCGACGATCCGTACGTCACCTATCACCAGAGCTACGTCGAGAGCGTCTGGTGGGCGTTGAAGAACCTCTTCGACCGGGGGCTGCTCTACCAGGGCCACAAGATCGTCTGGTGGTGGGCCCAGGGCGGCACCGCGCTGAGCAGCGGTGAGGTCGGTCAGGGGTACCGCGAAGTGGCCGATCCGAGCGTTTTCGTGCGGTTCCCGCTGGTCGATCCGCCGGACAAATTGGCCGAGACCGATCTGCTCGTCTGGACCACCACGCCCTGGACGCTGCCGAGCAATCAATTCACGGCCGTGAAGCCGGACCTGGAGTACTCGGTCGTGTCGGTCGAGGGCGAGGCGCGGAAGTTGGTGGTCGCCTCGGCGTTGGTCGAGGAGGTGGCGGCGAAGTCGAAGCAGGAGTTCACCGTCGAGCAGACGCTGAGTGGCGAGGCATTGCTCGGGCTGTGTTACGTGCCGCCGTTTCCGTTCTACTACAACACCCAGGGCAACACGGCCGGCAAGCTCAAAGGAGGCGGCAGCCAGCCGGTCGCCTGGCGGGTTATCGCGGCCGATTTCGTCACCGTCGACACCGGCACCGGCGTGGTCCATCAGGCCCCGGCCTTCGGCGAGGTCGACTACGACGTACTGCTGGCCGAGCAGGACCGCTTCGTCGACGGCGAAGGCCCGCCGCTGATCTGCTCGGTCGGTCCGGACGGTAAATTCACCCACGAGACGCCCGAGTACGAAGGTCGCTGGGTCAAAGAGGCCGACGGCGACATCTGCCGCCAACTCAAAGACGAAGGCAAGCTCTTCCATCGCGAACAGTACTTGCACGACTACCCGTTTTGCTGGCGGGCGGAAGAAGACCCGTTGATCCAATACCCGCGGCAGAGTTGGTTCGTCCGCACGACGCAGTTCAAAGAGAAGATGCTGGCCAACAACGGCCGCATCAACTGGCTGCCCGACCACATCCGCGACGGCCGTTTTGGCAACTTCCTCGAGACGAACGTCGACTGGGCGCTGTCGCGCGAGCGCTACTGGGGCACGCCGCTGCCGATCTGGGTCTGCGAAGAGACCGGCCACATGGAGGCGATCGCCGGCTACGAGGAGTTGCTGGCCAAGCCGGGCGTGGAGGGGACGGAAGTTTGGGAGAAGGCCAAGCAAGAGAATCCCGAATTGCCCGACGACCTGAAGGTCCACAAGCCCTACATCGACGCCGTCACCTACGACTCGCCCCAGGCCCCGGGCAAGCGGATGCGTCGGGTGACCGAGGTGATCGACTGCTGGTTCGACTCCGGGGCGATGCCGTTTGCCCAGTGGGGATATCCGCAGAAGGAAGGCTCGGCCGAGCGGTTCGCGGCCCAGTTTCCTGCCGATTTCATCAGCGAGGCGCTGGATCAAACCCGCGGCTGGTTCTACAGCCTGTTGGCGATCAGCACGCTGCTGTTTAGCGAAGACGGCGAGGCGTCGGAGGCAACGTCCGACACGCCGCCCATCGAGTACCCGCATCCGTACCGCACGTGCATCGTGCTCGGGCTGATGCTGGCCGAATGGTGGGATAGCCGCAAACAGAAGCAACTCTTTCTGACCGAAGACGAAGCTCGGGAGGCCTGCGGCAAGGACTACACGCACAAAGTCGGCAAGATGTCCAAGAGCTTGCGGAATTACCGCGAGCCGAGGATGATCTTCGACCGCTATGGGGCCGATGCCTTGCGGTGGTACTTCTTCGCCAATCAGCCGCCGTGGACGTCGATCCAATACAGCGAACGGGCGATCAAGGCCTGCATTCCCGAGTTCCTCTTGACGCTCTGGAACTGCTACAGCTTCTTTGTGATCTACGCCAACATCGACGGCTTCGATCCGGCCGAAACGCTTACCGGCGACGCCGGGCAACTCGACGCCGCCGCGCTCGCCAATGCCGAAGGCTATCGCCCGCCGGCCGAACGGAGCGAGTTGGACCGCTGGATTCTAAGCGAATTGAACCGCACGGCCGCCGCGGTAACCGAACGGCTCGACGCCTACGAAAACTACACCGCCGCCGCCCGGCTGACGGAGTTCGTCGACGCGTTGAGCAATTGGTACGTCCGCCGCAGCCGCGATCGGTTCTGGAGCAGCGAGACCTCGGCCGACAAGAGCGACGCCTACTTCACACTCTACGAATGTCTGCTGACGACCGCCAAGCTGATTGCGCCGTTCGTGCCGTTTCTGGCCGAATCGATATGGCAAAACCTGGCGGTGGCGGCCTTCGGCGATCGGGCCGTCGAGAGCGTACACCTCTGCGACTATCCCACAGGCGACGCGGCGGTGGTCGACGAGCAACTCTCCGAGCGGATGGCCCTGGTCCGCGAGATCGTCTCACTGGGCCGCAGCGCCCGGATGGGTGCGAAGCTCAAGGTCCGCCAGCCGCTCTCGCTGGTCGAGGTGATCCTGCAAGACGCCGAGCATCAGCCGTGGCTCGAAGCCCACGCGGCGTTGATCTGCGACGAGTTGAACGTCAAGCGGGTGGAGTTCACGCAGAAGGCCGATCAATACATCAGCTACACGGTATTGCCCGACCTGAAACGGCTGGGCCCCCGGCTCGGCAAGCGTTTGCCGGCGCTGCGCAAGGCCCTTTCAACGACCGACGGCGGCAAGCTGCTGGCCACATTGGAGGCCGACGGCCAATTGACGTTCGAGTTGCCCGACGGCCCGGTAACGCTCGACTGCGACGACATCCAAGTCCGCTTGCAGGCCAAAGAAGGCTGGGCGGCCGCACAGGGCCGCGAGTGCGTGGTGGTGCTTTCGACCGAATTGACCGATGAGTTGGTTGCCGAAGGACTTGCCCGCGAGATGGTCCGATGCCTGCAAGACCGCCGCAAGGAGATGCAGCGCGAGTTTACCGACCGGATTGCGGTGGGGCTGGTGACCGAGTCGGAAGAGCTTCGTGCCGCCGGAGAGGCGTTCGCGGATTACATCAAGGGTGAAACGCTGGCCACGGAATTGACGTGGGCGAGCATCGACGGCGTGGAAGCCTGTGTGTTGAAAGTGGCGGGCTACGAGCTGACGTTGTACCTGAAAGTTGTGACGTCGTGACGCACGAACGAGCTGTGTGTGCGGTCCCAGTCAGGAAGGAGCCTCCCCGATGTCCACCCCGAAACGCCCTCTGCGAATCGTGGTGCTGATCTCCGGAAGTGGAACGACGCTGCAAAACCTGATTCGCTACATGGACGCCGGCCGGCTGGACGTCGAGATTCCACTGGTCATCGCCAGCAAGCCCAAGGCCACCGGACGGCAGTTTGCCGAAGACGCCGGCATCCCCCACGAGGCGATCCAGCGGAAGGACTTCCGCTCGCAGGACGCCTTCAGCCGCACCATCTTCGACCGCTGCCGGGAGGTCGACGCCGACGTAGTGGTCCTCGGAGGGTTCCTCAAGCGCGTGACCATTCCGGGCGACTTCGAGAATCGGGTCCTGAACATCCACCCGGCGCTGATCCCCTCCTTCTGCGGGGAGGGAATGTACGGCCACCGCGTCCACGAGGCCGTACTGGAGTACGGCGCCAAGCTCAGCGGCTGCACGGTCCATTTCGCCGACAACGAGTACGATAACGGCCCGGTGATCGTCCAGAAGGCCGTGCCGGTGCTTGATGACGATACGCCGGATTCCTTGCAGAAGCGAGTGTTCGAGGCGGAGTGTGAGGCGTATCCCGAAGCGCTGCAAGCGATCGCGGAGGGGAGGGTCGTGGTCGACGGGCGGACGGTGAGGATAGCAGGCAGTAGTCAGTAGTCAGTCCCACATTGCCACGTTGACAGCGTAGAGAACAATGCGAAAGAACAATCCGCTCAAACCGTTTCACGCCGGCGTTCCAATTGAAGAAACCGGGGCTATCTTACCGTGGCATGTCACACGTGAAGAATTCCACGCGCTCATCCCGGACAGGATCATCACATCACAAAATCGCGACTGCGTTTCCCTGAATTGCACAGTCCTGACTGTACCGGATGAATTTCATTTCATTTTCATTCCGCCCCCGAATCCTGTCTTTCATGAGATTCACGTCTATGACCAAGACCCAGAATCGATGAATGCACGACATGCTTTGTTCGCAAATGCAATCAAAGGCCTGCTCGGTGAGCCGACTTGGGAGTATGAGAAGCACATTGTGTGGCACGACCAACTTCTCGTGCTTGACCTCTCACTTGCCGAGGCCCGCGACAGGCCGGAGGGGCCAAAGTTCCCGCTATTCTTGCTCTCATTTCAAAACAGCGAGCGATGTGCTCGGCATTGCAACAACAGTGCCGACCGTCGCCCCGGGCTTGAACAATGAGGCTAGCAAAACCATGCACCGCAACGGCGGTCCGGGCGCAAACTGAAGTCCACGTCACTT
>CAYYNP010000179.1:0-2916 GCA_964472545.1 uncultured Planctomycetaceae bacterium
CGAGACGACTACTATTCACGTCACCACGTCTCGCGGAGCGAGACGACTACTATTCACGTCACCACGTCTCGCGGAGCGAGACGACTACTATTCACGTCACCACGTCTCGCGGAGCGAGACGACTACTATTCGCGAGTCCGCGAATTTCCCGGCAGAGCCTGCGGCCCGCTGGCCGGCGGAAGACGCTCGGGCACGTCGGGGAACGCGTGCAGCCGGTGTTCGTTCTCGGCGAACACGACGACGGCGCTCTGCTGCAGGTTGCCCTCCTGTACGACGTGTTTCTTGTAGCACCGATATTGACAGATGCCGCAGCCGACGCACTTGTCCGCGTCGACGTACGGGGCTTTGATGCGGCTCATCTCCTCCAGTTCGACGTCGGACAGCAGTCCCGGCGGCGGGGGCGGATCTAACTCGATCTGCAACCAGCGCAACTCAATGGCGTCGTAGCCGGCCCGATGGCACTCCGAGTAGCAGATGTCGCAATCTCTACGGTTCTCTTGCCGAAACGGCAGGCAGGTCTCCGTGTCGATCTTTGCCAGGCCCATGTGAACGGCTCGCTTGACGTCGATCGCCAGCGGCTGGATGGCCCCGGTGGGGCAAACTTCGGTGCAGAAGTTGCAGTCCTGATGGCAGCCGGCGCTTTCGGGATCGACGACGGGAGTCCACAGCGATTCGAGGCCGTAGTCGAAGCCCGCCGCGTGAAGCACCGGGCCGGGACAGACCTTGATGCACTCGCCGCAACGGACGCATAGATCGAGGAACGCAGGCTCCGGAACGCTGCCTGGCGGCCGCAACGCTGCGACACGCCGACCACCCACGGCTGTTTCAACCCGACAGTACGCCGCGAAGCCGGCGCCCGCCAACGACGCGGCGACGAAGCCGCGGCGAGACACCGGGCGGGGTGCGACCGATGGCTCGCTCCGGAGTTTTGGGCTCTGTCGGTTCCAGCGCGAGACAAACTGCACGGCGCCGACCGGGCACGCACCGCCACACACCTGACAGTACGTGCAATCGCTAGTTCGCGTGGTGAAGTCTTCGTTGATCGCGTCGAACGGACAACTCTCCACGCACTTGCCACAGCCTGAGCAGGCGCCGGCGACTTTGCGCTGCCCCACGCGAAAGACGGCGGCCACCGAAAACAGGGCACCGGTCGGGCAGAGATAGCGGCACCAGAAACGTCGGCCCAGCAGGCTCACCAGAAACGCCGCGGCAAACAACACCACCGATACGTACAGCGTCACGTCGGCCGCCGATAGGTGGCTCGCCCCTTTGGCCCAAAACAGTTGCAGGCGCGCCCCGGTGAACAGCAGTCCCCGAGTCAGCACGGCAATCGCCGCGAAGAAGCCACTGCTAAGCACGCCAAACATGGACGAGACGAGCACACCGCCGAGAATGTAGTATTTCAGATTCCTCCAGCCGCCGGTCGCACGCACCGAGAATCGATGCAACCGTCGGGCGTGCCTGCCGACCAACCAATCGAAGGCGTCGATAAGCGTACCCAGCGGGCAGAAGTAGCCGCAGAACGCGCGGGGAATGAGCATGCAGAAGAGCAGGATTGCAACCGTCCACCACAACGTCGCCAGGTTGAGCATCCGTCCGGCTAGTGCCGTAGAGAGGCCGACCAGCGGATCGATCAACAGAAAGATCTCGGCGGGCCAATGCTCTTTGTCGGCAAAGGTGGCCGTCGCAAAATGCTCTGCGTACGGCCAGCAGACGTAGAAGAAGGCGTAGAGAAACGCCGCCAGACAAGCGATTTGCACCGCCCGGCGAATGGGCGAACGCCGTGTGGCCGGGGCGATCCAATCGAGCGCTCGATACAATAGCCCCCGCCAGCCGACGCGCCGGCTCTTAGGACGGAACGGCCAGAAGATGTTGGCCCCGCGGCGGGGCGGCTCCGGCGGGTTCACTTATAGCCCTGCCTTCTTCAACGCGCGATAGACTCCGTCGACGATCGCGTCCTTGGTTACCGTGGCCCCGCTGATCCCGTCGACTTGCAGGCTTTGTTGTTCGACGATCCGACGAGGAATGATCGTGCAGGCGTTCTGGTCGATCTTCTCCTCGTGATGTACGACTTGAACGTCGGCAATCCGGCCGCCGTCGATTGAGACGGCCAGGCGAATGTCGGCCGCGTAGCCCAGCGCC
The DNA here is from genome assembly GCA_964472545.1 of uncultured Planctomycetaceae bacterium. Taxonomy (GTDB): domain Bacteria; phylum Planctomycetota; class Planctomycetia; order Pirellulales; family Thermoguttaceae; genus CAYYNP01. The sequence goes on from CAYYNP010000179.1 coordinate 2,143, forward strand.
CGTTCTTCATACCGGCCGTCGCGCAACGTGGCCGTGGCCAGCGAGCGGAAGGCGATCAGGTCGAGCTTCGTTTGGACGGCGGCCGCGCGGCGCGGCAAAAGATGTTGACCATAGGGCGGCTTGGCCGTGGGATACAACTCGACCGCCTTGTTGTAGCACTCTTTGGCCCGGTCGATCTTATCCCATTCGACGTACAAATCGCCGTACGCGGCGAAGACGTCGGCCTCGCGCATGATCCGCCAGGGCGGCTCCGGCAAGCCGGCCATGGCCTCGCCGAGACACTTTTCGGCCCGCTCGAATTCGCCGTATTGCGCGTAAAGCGACGCCAGCGGCACGTAGGCGTGGAGCGGCGTGTGCTCGTGCGGCTTGGCGATATACTCCCGATGGGCGAGGATCGACCAGAGCGGTTCGCCGCCCAGGAACGTATACATCGGATACTCATGACCGTCGCCGATATCGTCCTTTTGCAGATAGAGCCAGGTCAGCTTGATCGCCTCGCGATGCGTCTGGGGCTGGCCCAAGGAGAGCAGCCGACGGATCTCCAATCGGCCTTCTTTCCAGGGATGCGACATCGCGTAGCTCGTCTCGACGTCTTCCAGCCAGGGCGGCGGAATCTCGACTTTCGCGAGCCGTTCATCAAGCGTCGGCTCGGCGTTGGGATCACGGGCGGGTGACATCGCAGTCGGATCGACGGGCGGTGGGTCGACGGGAGTTGGTTCGACCGGAGTTGGATTGACCGGAGTTGGATTGACCGGAGTTGGATTGACCGGAGTT
>CAYYNP010000179.1:3016-7381 GCA_964472545.1 uncultured Planctomycetaceae bacterium
CGGAGTTGGATTGACCGGAGTTGGATTGACCGGAGTTGGATTGACCGGAGTTGGACTGACCGGCGTTGGAGCGACCGGCGTTGGGGCGACCGGTGTTGAATTGACCGGCCCTTTCGTGGTTTGTGTCGGAACGACGCTGGGCGACTTACTCGCCCTGTCGGTCGCCAACCCCGACCCGCTGCATCCCGTCGAGCAGGCCAGAATTGCCACGAGAACAAGCAGAACGGCCACGCCGGCCGACCGACGGAATTGCTGCAATTGACGCATTGTCTCTCCCTGGAAGTCGTGTCCCTCGGTTGAAGCCCGTCACGCGCTGGCAACGGCTGCCGGCACTTCATCCTAGTCGATCTTGCAGCGCAGTGGTAGCTCCTCCGCTACGGAAGGCCGCCTGCGGGGGTTGCCGAAAATGGGCGGGCGGCTAAGCTATGTGGTAGAAACACTGTCCGACCGGAAACGGCCAAAGACGCGCCAACTCGAACAGGATTCAGGAGTACGCCCAATGAAACCGTCACGGCCGCAGTCCACACATGGCCAGGTAACGCGCCGACGGGCGCTGCAGTCGGGCTTTGCCGCCGCGATGGCTTTTGGCACCGCCAATCTAGCCGGCGCGGCCGACGGCCGCGCGGAAATCCGCCCCAAGAAACTCCGCGGCCGCATCAAGCAATCCGTTTGTCCGTGGTGCTTCGATCCGATGCCATTGGAAACGCTCTGCAGGCACGCCGTGGCGATGGGTATTCAGTCGGTCGAGTTGGTCGATCCGAAGGACTGGCCGTTGTTGAAGAAGTACGGGCTGGCCTGCGCGATCGCCGGCAGCCACAGTTTCACCAAGGCGCTCTGCAATCCGGCCCACCACGAAGTCTGCCTCGAGAGCCTCCGTAGCCGCATCAACGACTGCGGCGACGCCGGCGTTCCGTCGGTGATTACGTTCTCGGGCATCGGCAACGAGATCTCCAGCGAGGAAGGCCTCGATAACACCGTGGCCGCCTTGAAGCAGGTGATCGGATCAGCCGAGAAAAAGAAGGTCAACGTCTGCCTCGAGGTGCTCAACACGCGGGTCGACAAGCATATGATCGGCGTGCCGGGCTATCTTTGCGACACGGTCGAGTGGGCCGTGGAGGTCTGCCGCAAGGTCGGCTCGCCGCGGATGAAGGTGCTGTTCGACATCTTTCACGTGCAGATCATGCAGGGCGATATCATCACGCGGATTCGTCAATACCACGAGTACATCGCCCACTACCACACGGCCGGCGTGCCCGGCCGCCACGAGATCGACGACACCCAAGAGATCAACTACCCGGCGATCATGCGCGCGATCGTAGAAACCGGCTACACCGGCTACGTGGCCCACGAGTTCATCCCCGAGCGGGATCCGGTACGGTCGCTTCAGCAGGCCGTGACGCTCTGCGACGTGTGATGCCGCTTGGCAACTCGTTGAAGAAGTAGGAATTCGAGAATTCGGGTGCCACTGCTGGCTTGCCCAGCAGTGCTTTGGCGTCAGTTTTAACTCCGCACTGCTGGACCAGCCAGCAGCGGCACCCAGATTCGCCGTTCCGCAACGGGCTGTCAGCGCTGCACTACGGTGTACGCCGTCGATTCGCCGATTCGTATCGTCAGCCGCCCCCCGTCGGTGGAAACGTCGACCGGTCGCTCGGTCGAATACCCGTTCTCGTCGCAACCGACGACCTTGCGAGGCGCCGGCCCGCTCCATAGCAGGCCGACGACCGCGTCGATCTTCTGGACGCCCCACGGTGCCGAGCCGACCTCGCGAATGGTGCCGCCTTTGCCGTCCTCTTGCGAGGTGGCCCAGCCGTAGAGTTGATCGATCGTCATACACTGGATGAGAATCTTCTCCGATGCGCGAAGCGGCCGGTCGTCCATCGCCACGACCATCACGGTGCCGTACTGGTTCTTCATTTCGATCTGCACGTCGCCGAACTGCACGGCCCCCTGCTTGCCGAGGAATCCGGCCACGCCCTGCACGTTGGGCGTATTCACGGCGGCCAGCCCCACGCCGTAGTCCCAAACGAGTTCGCCGGTGATACTGCGGATCTTCCTGGCATCGCGGTTGATGTAGCGTCCGACGTCGCGGCGAGTCGATTGCTCCGGCGTGCCTTGGAAGTTGCGCGTAACGCGGCCCACGTAGAACGTCAGCGGATCGATGTCCTCGACGGCGTCTTTCTCGTTCGTGCCGTCCGGAGCCTGCGCGGCGCGGAGTTGGTCCAGTGCGGCCGAGGCGAAGACGTGGGTGCCGTTCATGGCGTAGAGGTCGTCGAGGCGAAGATTGTCGATCACCACGGCCGGCGCCTCTTGGACGTCACCCCGCCGATAAGCTAAGGCAGCGGCGAAGTAGCTCCCCAACGCCACCGGGTTGTTCAGCGGGAACTTCCGCACGGCCTGATCCCACGCGGGGCTGCCGACCGCGAAGTGGATGATCCCGTCGAGACCCTGTAACGAGCCCCAGGTGGCCGTAAGAAACACGGCCTCTGCGCGATACGCGTTGGGCATCGGCCAGCCGATCTCGGACGTGATGTGCGGATGGCCGTCGGTCTCCACGTACGGTAGCGGATTCGCCTGACGCAGATGCAGCGCCGACTGGCTCTGGAACGTCTGCCCGGGCCGCACCGACCACGACGCCGACTCGCCCTTGTGACCGTGATCGAAATAACCGTGATGGTCGATCACGTCGCCGGCCGTGTAGCAGTAGCGTTCCAGCGCGTCGAGCGTGCGCGCGTCGGCCGTGTGCCAATTGCTGCACGAGACGAGCCCCTCGTAGTGACACTCCTCTTTGAAATAGGCGACGGCCTGCTGGTAGAAGCCGCGCATGTTCTCGGTAAGGAACTGGACCTGATCGCCGATCCGTTTGCGCTTGGCGGCGCTGGCCTTCAGGCCGTCGGTGGTCATCGCCCAGGCGTCGTAGAGTTCCATCCGGCCGTCGTCCGGAGCGTCGGTCGCTTCACGGACGCCTCCCCACGCCGCGACGGCCCGATCGAGCGAGCCGTGTTTCCGTGTAAGCCAGGTTCCGTAGAGCCGCGTAAACTGCTGCCAGCGCCGCTGGGGCATGTTTGTCTTGCGAAACGTCCAGAAGAAGTGGCTGTCTTCATTGACCACCTCGACGATCGCCACCGCGGGGTCCTTGCCCAACGGAACGCCCGTGTAAGGACTCGTCGTGGTCAGCAGGGCGCTGGCCCAGCGGAAGTAGATCTCCTGCATCTCGCCGTCGAAAAACAGCAGCATAAACGGCCGTTGGTCGCCGTCGAGCGAGAACCAAAGCGGGAAGTAGAAGCTCAGCTTGACGTAGATCCCTTCCTGCTTGAGCGCGGAGACGAGGTGATGCAGATCGTCGAGCCGGCGTCGATCGACGGCCGGATCGCGCGGGCCGTAAATGCCTCCGTGCAGCCGCACCAGATTCACGCCATGCTTGGCCAGATGCTTCGCCAGGTAGACGTGCGAGGCGTGGTCCAACTGATAAACGCCGGGCCCCACGTTGGCGCCCCAGAATTTCACCTTCTCGCCGGAACCGAGCACGAAATCGTTGCCCACTGCCCTCACGGGGCCGTCGGCGCCGGCCACGTCTTCGTTGAGATGTCGCAGGTCGACCAGCGCATCGTCACGGAACTCATCGACGTCGGGCTCCCAGGCAAAGAAGCCCTCGGCGGCCTTGCCGGTTCGTTCGCCCGGCTTCAAGGCTCCACGCGGCACGAACGGGCGCCGGCTGAAGACGAAGCAGTCGAGCCCGCCGTGGTTGTTGTTCTCGCTGTGGAACTTCATCCGAAGCGATCGCGGACCTTTCCCCAGCGTCACCTTGCCGGCATTGATCCACGAGATGAACCGCATGTCGGGCTTGCCGTCGGAGGCGATGTTGAGGTTCTCGACGGCGCCCTCTAAGTCGACTTCGGTCCATGCCCCGCCGTCGAGTTGCCACGACAATCGCGGCTTGGCCACCGAGTTCGCCCGCATCCAGAAATGGTACTCGCCAGCCTGCGGCACGTCGAAGCGGAACTCCGCCTCGGGAGCCTCTCCGCCAGCAAAGTGCGACAACCACTCTCCGCCGGAGAGGTTCTCCTTCACCACGCTGTCGTACCAGCCGTGCCGTTGCATCGTGTGGCGGGCGGCGGATTCGCCTTCGATCCACACGTAGTCGTCTGCGGAGGATAAGCTTGCACATGCCGACAAGACGCAAAAGAGCAGCGGCCATGTTTGGGTAGATGTCATTTGGTCACCTCGGCTGAATGAGAGTGCGTCGGGCTTGCTCGTGGCCAGTGCTCTGTCGATCTTAGATCTTTGGGTGCCATGCCCACGCTTGCGTGGGCATGCTGGTCTAGTCTTCGTCATGCCCACGCAAGCGTGGGCATGGCACCCGAGTCG
>CAYYNP010000179.1:7391-20761 GCA_964472545.1 uncultured Planctomycetaceae bacterium
CCCCGCTGGGGGGGTGGGGGGGGGGTCTGCGTGCCCCCCGCCCCCCCCGGGGGGGGGGCGGCCCCCCCGAGTCGTTAGACTCCTACTTCTTCAACGGGCGGCTAACGAAACTCGCAGAATTCCAGCAGATTACCCTCCGGGTCGCGGCAGTAGACGATCCGTTTGCGTTGATCGGCATAGTCGACTTGTGCGGTGGAGACCTCTTGAATCTCGCTCAGCAGATCGGCGCCCGCGGCTTTCAGCCGCTCGACGATCTCGTCGAGATCCCCGAGCCGAAAGGCCACGTGACGAATGCCCTTGGTGTTCGGGCTGCCGAGGTCGTTGGGCCGGCGGCCGCCGGGTGTTCGATATCGGATGAACTCGACTCCGGCACCGGTTGGCGCTTCGAGAAAGGCCACGTCGGCTTCCGCCCGCTCTAAGCTCGTCACGGCCTCGATCCACGGCCCGGCGATCGACGCCCGCTTGGTCAATCGCAATCCCAAGGTGTCGCGGTAGAAGGCGATCATGGCTTCGAGGTCATCGACGACGAGGTTCACGTGGTCGATACGTTCAATCATGGGCTTTCTCCGCCCCCTCTGCTACGTAGCGGACGCGCGTGTAGTAGGCACCGTGCTGCTTGCCGTCGGGCCGGGTGAGCCAGGTTTGCAGCATGGCGGGCCCCTTGGGCAGCGTCACCCGAAACGCGGCACTAGTGGCATCGGCCGCGACGTTCGTCGTTTCCTGGATATTGCCAATCGACAGCCGCGCCTGCTCGACTCCCGTCGCCCGATTCAAATACGGCGCCCAACGATAGAGCGAAACCTCGTAGATCCCCGCCCGCTCGACGTCGACGGCCCAGGCCCCGTTGATCAACGCGCCGCGCTGCACGTGTCCCTGGTGCCAGGCCGCCTGCACGGTGCCCGGCATCAGCCAATCGTGGCTGCCGAGCGTGGTGGGGTTTTCCGCGCAGCCGAGCCCATAGCGAACGGTCTGCTTCATGTCCTCTTCGAGCGAGTCCCACCACTTCTCATAGTCTGCCCGCATGCGGCTTACAACCTGGGCGTGCTCCGCGGCGATATCGTTCTTCTGGCCCGGATCGGCCGTGATGTCGTAGAGTTGCTCGCCGTCGATCAGCCGCCAGCGCTCGGTCATCGCGGCCGATCGGGTCCATTTTGGCGGCAGGAACGATCGCTGCACGTGTGCGAAGAGCGTCCGCTCTGGCGTCGCCTGCTCTTCGCCGCGCAGTTGTGAACGCAACGACACGCCGTCAAGCGGCGGGCCTTGCGGTTTCTTCAGCCGAAGCAGATCGACCAACGTCGGCAGGACGTCGATATGGGCCGAAAGCGTCCCCTCGTCGCGTCCGCCCGTCAAGCCGCCGGCCGGCCAGTGGAAGAAGCACGGCACGCGGTGCCCGCCGTCCCACTGCGATCCCTTCCAGCCCCGCATCCCGGCGTTGTAGTATTTGTAGCCCGACTTCGCGTCGATCCATCCGGCCGTGGTGCCGTTGTCGGTCATGAAGATCAGCAGCGTGTTTTCCGTGAGGCCGAGTTCGTCGAGGCGCGTACGAAAACGGCCCAGGTTCTCGTCGATATTGGTGATCATCCCGTAGAAGCGAGCCATGGTGGGCGGCAGGCCGGCGGCCTCGTACGGCTTGGCGTACTTGTCGGGGACGTAATACGGGCCGTGCGGGGCGTTGGTCGCCAGATAGAGAAAGAACGGCCGATCTCGGGGCTTCTCGACCCAGCGCGTGGCCTCACGAAACCAGACGTCGGTGCAATAGCCCTCGAACTTCTGCCACTCGCTGTTGACCTTGAAGGTGTCGTCGAAGTAGTCGTTTTCCCAGTAGTCCGGTCCGTTGCCGATGCCGCCGCCGAGATGCCGCACGGAATAATCGAAGCCCTGATCCTCCGGCCGGCAAGGATAGTTGTCGCCTAGGTGCCACTTGCCGATCATCGCCGTGTCGTATCCGTTGGCCTTGAACGTCTCGGCGAGCGTCAGTTCGTCGGGCTCGATCATCGATCGCCCGTTGATCGTGTGCCAGACGCCGGTTCGGGTGGAATAGCGGCCGGTCAACAGCGCGCTACGCGTGGGCGAGCAGGTCGGATCGACGTGGAAATCGGTCAAGCGGACGCTGGCCGCGTGCAGCTTGTCCATGTTGGGGGTTTCGATGTCCGGATTGCCGTGCGCGGCGACCTCGCCGTAGCCCTGGTCGTCGGTCAGAATCAGGATCACGTTGGGGCGTTGGCCGTCGGCCGCGGCGTTCGCCCCGCAGGCGATCAGAGCCACGACGGCGGTCAGAGAGAGAAGCAGAGCATTTCTTGAGATCATGATGTCTCCTGTCGACTGATTCGGTTCCTCTGTGCGCGAGGCGGATGACGGCACGCCGAGTGTGTCGGTGTAGCATACCCGTTGCTCGTGCCGCCTTCAATGCTTGACATCACCGCCGCAGAGCCCTTACGCTATCCGGGTGGGAGTCGTTCCATTTCACGCGGGGCAACGTTTGAGGAGACGAACTGTGACTCGACCAGTCCTTGCCGGATTGCTGCTGCTGAGTTGCCCGTTGCTGGCCGCCGGCGCGGAGCAGCCGAACATCGTGCTGATTATGTCGGACGACATGGGATTCTCCGATATCGGCTGCTACGGAAGCGAGATCGAAACGCCCAACCTCGATCGGCTGGCCGCCGGGGGCTTGCGGTTCACGCAGTTCTACAACACGGCCCGCTGTTGCCCCACGCGGGCGGCACTGCTCAGCGGCGTCTACCAACACCAGGCCGGCATCGGGCTGATGACCGGCGACAGGAACCTGCCCGGCTACCGCGGGGAGTTGGGCCGAAACGTGGTCTCCATCGCCGAAGCGCTGAGCACGGCCGGTTATCGCTCCTACATGAGCGGCAAGTGGCACGTCACGCGGTTCACTTCGCCGGACGGTCCCAAGGACAACTGGCCCCTGCAGCGCGGCTTCGACGAGTTCTACGGCACGATCACCGGGGCGGGCAGCTTCTACGACCCGGCCACCCTTTGCCGCGGCAACACGTACATCACGCCCGTGAACGATCCGGATTACCAACCCGAAACGTACTACTACACCGACGCCATCAGCGATAACGCCGTTACGTTCCTTCGCCGCCACGCGGCCGAGTCGCCCGATCGGCCGGCGTTCCTTTACGTTGCCTACACGGCCGCCCATTGGCCGATGCATGCCCTGCCGCGCGATATCGCGAAGTACAAGGGAAAGTACGACGGTGGGTTTGCACCCATTCGAGAACGAAGGCTTCGGCGTCTGAAGCAGCTCGGCATGGTTCGGCCGGACACGGCCTTGTCGCCGCAGACGGACCAATGGGACGACGTTGCCGACAAGGCCTGGGAGGCCCGCAACATGGAGGTCTACGCGGCCATGATCGACTCGATGGACCAGGGCATCGGGCGGATCGTGGCCGAACTTAGGCGGCAGGGTGAACTCGACAACACGCTGATCATGTTCCTGCAAGACAACGGCGGCTGCGCCGAGGGCTACGGCCGATACGCGCCGCGAAATCCGTATCCGACCGACCTGAAGCCGATGGGCCCGGACGTTTTGCAGCGAAAGATCTGGCCCCCGATGCAGACCCGCGACGGCCGGCCGCTGCGCGTCGGGCCCGGCGTAATGGCCGGGCCGGAGGATACGTTCATCGGCTACGGGCGCGGCTGGGCCAACGTGTCGAACACGCCGTTTCGCGAGTTCAAGCATTTTGTGCATGAGGGTGGCATCTCGACACCCTTGATCGTCCACTGGCCGCAGGGCATGGATCGTTCGCGCGCCGGCAAGTTGGAACACGAACCGGGACACGTAATCGACGTCATGGCCACCTGCGTCGACGCGGCCGGGATTGATTGCCCCAGCGAGTTCGGCGGTCACGATATCATCCCGGTCGAAGGCGTCAGCCTCCTGCCGGCGTTTAGCGGCAAGCTGCTTCAGCGGAGCGACGCACTCTACTTCGAGCATCATCTGAACTGCGCTATCCGCGACGGCGACTGGAAGCTCGTACGAAAGGGCCAACTTGGAAAGGAGCCCAAGCTCTTCGCGTGGGAGCTTTACGACATGCGAACGGATCGCGCGGAAAGCCGCGATCTGGCCGCCGAGCAGCCGGAAAAGGTGGCAGAGCTTTCGGCGAAATGGGAAGCCTGGGCCGAGCGGGCGCACGTCAAACCGTGGCCCTACAAGACGGACTGAGTTCCTCGCGGCACTGATTCGCTCTTCGGACTACGGGAAGGGCTGCGGAAAGCACGTCTTGTAGCCGGCTAGTCGTCCGCTCCCTCGATACCTCCCAGGTCGATCAGCCTCAGCGCCGTGAGGAAGTTCGTCTGGTTGTTTCGGGCCAGCAATACGTCGGTGGCGTTGACGCGCTGATCGCGGTTGTAGTCGTAGGCGAAATCGACGGCCGCCGGATGCAGGAAATTACGGGGGTTGTTTCTGGCCAATAACAGGTCGGTGGTGGTCACCTGAGCGTTGGCCGCCGCGTTGCCGGCTTCGGCCACGGCGTTGCCGAAGTAGAAGACGTCGTCGGCCGGCAGCCCCAGGTTAGCCGCCAGCACCGTGACTTGCAGCCAGGTGTTCTTGATCGCGTAGTCGGCCCAGGTGAGGGTAACGCGGTCGGAGCCGTCGACGCCGGCACCGGAGCGGACGGTCACTGTGGCGGGTGCCGCCGCGGGCTGCCAGGACGTCGGATCGGACGTGTTGCCGACGTGGAAGAGGAAATCGTCGGCCACGATCGGTGCGGAGGCGTCGGCCACGTCGATCATCAGACCGGTGACGCCCCGGGCATAGTTGGTGTAATGACTCCAGCCGGCCCGTTCGCCCCGAAACAGCGGCTGCTTGTCCGGGGCCAGCGCCGCGTCGTCCGCGATGCCGGGAGCCGGGTCGTTGCCGTCGAAGCTCGAGCTGTTGTAGAAGACGTGACGCCCCACGACCTGCGCCTCGGCGGGCCAGGAAACCACGCCGGGCGTCGGCGCGGAAGCCATCCAGTTGGCCGGATCGTCGCCCCAGACGGTGCGCCGCTGCCGGGCGATCGATTGGCCCGTGCCGTCGGCGATCTCCGGCCAGGGGGCGTCGGGAAGATAGTCGACCTGGTCGACCACCAGCCACGGCACGATCGGCGGGTTGTCGAGCGTGGGGGCGTCCGGGCGAAGCAGCCGGATGCGTTCGCCGGTGTCGGAAAGTTGCCGGTTGGCTGCGTACGGACCGAAGATCTGCACCTCGGCCGGCACGTTGTACGTCGAGCGAAACGTGCCGGGGTCGATCGGCACCACCAGCACCACGCCACCGCCGGGCACTTCCACGCCGCCGGGAAACGCGTAGCCGATCCCCGCAATCCGCCAAGTGTTCGCCGCATGGGCCGGATCGAACAGCGGCACCGCCGCGGCCGTGACGTTCGTCAACTCAAGGAACTCGTCGCCGTCTTCCTCCACATCGTACTTGATCTCGCTGATCACCAGCGGTCCGATCCGCGGCGCGGCGTTGGCGGCGCCCAGCGTGGTGCGGCTCATCGGCACCAGCCGGCCGCTGCCGTTGGGCCAACGCCCGTACGACTCGCCCAACGCCGCGGCAGGAAATTCCGCGTGGTCGACGAAGCTGACCGGCTTGCCTTGCGCGTCGGCCGCCAACAGCCAGACGTCTTCACCCTCGGCGCCGTTGAGCGCGAAATCGTTCGGGTGCTGCTCGGGATCGACGCCGCCGGACGGGTTGAAGTCGCGTTCGTCGTAGACCAGATATTCGCCGCCGCCGAGCACCGTGTCGGCGGGGATCGTGAACTTCGCGTAGTTCGCGTTGGTGTCGCTGATGAGCCAACCGCTAAGATCGATCGCGTCGTCGGTGGTGTTCAACAGCTCGATCGCGTCGTCCGCTGCGAGGCCGCTGTTGGCGAGCACCTCGTTGACCACGATGCGATTGTCCGGGCCGCTGCCGGCGGTGCCCGGCGTACCGCCGAACTCGCTGCTGCTGCGCCAACTCAGCCCGTCGAGAAGCGCGGCGGGGTCGGTCGCGGCCGGATCGATCAACTCGAGCGAACTGCCGCTGCCGTCGGCCCGGCCGGGCCAATCGCCGCCGTCGTCGTAGGTGAAGTCGAGGATCGGCGTGCCGGCGTATCGCACCACGATCCGATCGCCGCCGTTGCCCAGGCCCGACTCGACGAATGCCCCGGCGACGTTCAGACCGGTGCCGTAGCGAGCCTCGAACGCGGCCTCGTTGCGCACGACCAACACCCGTTCGCCCGGCGCAAGGCTCTCGAGGCGGCCGCCGGCGAAGTCTAAATCGACGCCGCCGGAGAGTTCGAGTTGCACCAGATCGATCGACAGCTCGCCGACGTTGACCAGCTCGAGGAACTCGAAATCGTCGTCGGTAAACGACGCATCGACTTCGCGTTCCGCATCGGTCGGGTTGTGCGGATGGTAATTCAACTCCGCCACCGCGAGGTTTTCGGCCGTGGCCGGCGCGTGGACGAAGAAAGCAGCTTCTGTCAGCGCGCTCCACTCTCCGCCCTCGAACACACGCGACTTGACCACGGCATTTTCGCCGAGCGCGACCGGCCCCGCGTACTGCACGGCCGCTGGATGCACCGCCCCGCCGGCCAGCCGCGGATCGGTACCGTCGAGCGTGTAAACGATGTTACTCGCCGCGGGGTCGTCCACGCGCTTGCCGACGACCAACTCCGGCAGCATCAACATATCGCTGCTATTCGCCGCCGTGTTGACCGCGTGGATCGCCAGCACGTTGCTGGGCCCTTGGCGCAGCAGGCCGATGTGATCGGAAAGGTCGAGATCCTCGAACACCACGGCCTGCGGATCGCCGTGGCTGTCGGCCAGGTCGTTCCAGGTCGGCGGGCCGTCGAGATTGCGGTCGTCGAGGAACTGACCGTTGAGATAGACCGCAAACCCGTCGTCGTACTTCACCCGCAACAAGAGCCGGTCGACGTCGTCGAGGTTGTCGATCGTCAGCGGGATCCGCATCAAGATCGACGTGGCGTCGGCATGGGAATCGCTCGGCCTGACCTGCGTTTCGATCAGATCGCGATAGTCGGCCGGCGACGTCTCATAGCCGACGCCCGTCGGCCCCCGAGCCCACGATTGATCGTCGAAGTCGACCTGCGTCCACGAAGTCCCCAAGTTGTCGTTGACCGGCACGAAGTAGCGGGCCGTGTCGGACTGCGTAAACAGCACGGTATCGTCGAAGACCGGATTGCCGGTGTCCGTCGCCGTCATCGTCAACTCGAACCCGGGCGCTACGTTGCCGCCGTGTTGACCGAGAACGGGGGCGTCGACGTCCGGATAGAGTCCTACGTCGCGGAGTTGTCCTAGCAGGATCGCGGTCCGCTGCGGAAAGTACTGCGTGAGCAGGCGATTGCGTTCGGTGGTCCATTCGGCGTCGCGGGTGTACGGCGTGGCACGCTTGGCGTCGCCCCAGCGGGCCGATTCGCCGATGATCGCCTGGTAGATCGAGTTGGCCCGGATCTCCCACCGCTCGGCGGCCGCTGCGGGCGTGAGAGCACCCTCGTTGAAGAAGTGCTTTTGCACGCGATCGGCGTAGTGCAGGCGGAACTCCGGGTGCAAACGCAGCGCGTTGTATACCGTCCACGCGCTGCGCGGCGGGTTCTGCGAGCCGGCCAACGCCGGGCTGTTCTTGCCGGGCGCCACGTTGTTGTTGTCGGTGGCGTTCCACATGCTGTATTCCATGTCCCAGACGAAGAACCGGAATTGCGGATCGCCGACGCGGCTGCCGATCGCCCGCTGGTTGTTGCCGTCGAATGCGGAGAGGCCGTCGCGATTGGTCACGTACTGGTTGCGGAGGAACCAGTCGATGAAATCGTCCATGGCGAGGTACCGCTTCAGGTTGGCGTAAACCGCGTCGGACATGGTGCCGGCGGCCTGCGCGCCCAAGGCCCAATCGACCATTTGGTTGTAGCGGACCATGTCGCCGTCGATCACCTCGGTGTTCGACGTGCGGCGATTCAACGCGTCGTAGTCTTCGTCGGAACCGCCGAAGTACTCCTCGCCCATCTGGGCGTCGGGCCGCTCGACCGGGTTGTAGAGCCCCCAGTAGAGTCCGTTGAGGTAAAGGTGGACCAGCGTGGCGTGGCCGTCGACGGCGCCCATGTCGCGGGCCGTGTCGCGGGCGTAGGTGTCGCGGAGGTACTGCGACCGGCTTGGGTCTTGCCTGCCGGCCCAAGCACGGCCACCTTGGGCGCGTAGTACGATGCTGTCGAAGCGTTCGACCGGGGCGTCGGGAAACAGCTTGTATTCCATCTTCGGAGGGCCATATTGACCGCGGAACTCCAAGCGGAAGGAGTGCTTGGGCGTGTTCGAGTGGTGACGCCAACTATAGCCGTGGATGCGGATGCCCGAGTTGGCCTGGAACGTCTTTCCCGAGGGGTCGAGAATCTCGACCGAGGTGGGGTGTTCCCATTTCATGCCCCGCTGGCTGGAGTTGTAGTAGATGCCGCGGCTCGAACTGAAGAGGTCCTCAGCGGGCATCACAATCGAAATCGTTGGGATGCTCTTCAGGCCGTCGATGATCTCGTCGCTGTACGCCGGATTGGTGACGACCTCGGGATCCATCTCGTAGTCGGCAGAGATGCTACCCCAGCTAGAAGGGAATCCGGATGGGTTGGCCGGCTGGCGGATGACGTCGTCGAGGAAGATGTAGGTCTGGGTATCGACGTTGGTCGGATAGTAGCCGGGCTTGAAGGCGGCCGCCCGCAGGGTCGTGGTGGTGGTGACGGGGATAGCGGCCGTGTAGAGGGTTCCGTTGGACTCGCTCGGTTCGGTGCCGTCGAGCGTGTAGTAGATCGTCGCACCGGTGGTGGCCGTGGTGATTTCGACGTCGAACGGCTCGTTGAAGAAGCCGCGGTCGATGCTGAAGTTGGTGTCGCGCACCAGGCCCGCAAATCCCGACGAGTTGGCCTCGCCCGGCGTGGCCGGGGCGAAGTGCTGGCGGCCCCCTTGCAGCAAGTCCGGCACGATGAGGAAATTGGCGTCGGCCGCCGTAGCGTTGAGCCCCTGGATGGCCAGCACGTTCAGCCCGGGCCGCAACGCGTTGAGATACTCGGTGATGTCGATCTCTTGGGGGGCCAACGACTGGGCAACGGTGCGGGAGCCGGTGGCCGTAGAATTCCAGTGTGGCACGTCCGGGGCGTTGCGCTCGGCGATCTTGGTGCCGTTGAGATAGGCGACGAACCCGTCGTTGTACTGCATCCGCAGCGCCATCGCGTCGAGCAGCCCGGGCGATTCGACCTCGAAAGGCACCCTGGCCCAGAGCGAGGCATTGGCACCGTGCATCACGGACTCGACGTCGATGGTGAAAGCACCTGCCAAGCCGGTGGCGGCCGCGTCGAATCCGATGCCGGTGGCCACGTCGGTCGTAAAGGGCGTGGCCAATCCCGAGTTGACTTGTTGCGGCGACGATGGAGCGATGAAGCCCCAATCGGCCCGGGAGTCGTGATCGGAGCCGCCGCGGCGCTGCAGCGAATTGCCGACGGCTCCTGCCGGCACGACCGGCTCGCCGATCCAGGCGTCTTCGAGCGTGATCTCGTGCGAGTTGATCGTGACGCTGAACGATTGGATCTGCGACTGGTCGTACCCCCAGACGACAAAGTCGGCCACGTTGCCCACGTCGTCGACGATCATCGCCCAGCCGTAGCCCAGGGTACGCCATTGGATCGGTCCGCCCCAGTAGCCCTCGGATTCTTCCGCGTCGTCGTGCCGGTAAAGCACCTGATCGCCGGCCATCAGCGGGGGAAGTTCCCAGAGGATCGGATCGACCAGGTGGATCTTGGCGGTCGTCGAGACGTTCAACGCCACTACCCAACCGGACGTATCGACCGGGCGGTCGGAGACGTTTTGGATCTCGATGAAGTCGGGGTCTTCGGTGCCGGCCTCGGTGATCAACACGCTGGAGTGCTGCGCGAAGCCGTCCCACGAGGAGTCGTCGTAGGCAAGTTCCTTCCAGGCCGCTTCGTCGGCGACGTCGGCGGGCGTGGGTACGTGATACTTGAGCTGCGCGTCGTCCGGCACCAGGAAGGCCGTCGTGCCGCCGCTCATCCCGTACGAAACGTCGGCCGATTGCCGAGGAAACTCCGGTGCGTATTCGTGCGAAACGGTTAATCCGTCGGGCCGCAGCAGCCCCAGGTATTCGCCGCCGGCGTCGAGCCGGAAGTTGGTGTGCAGCGGGTATCGCGTGTCGGTGAGATCCTTGCCCGAGGCGAACACGACCAGATACTTGTCCGGACGGATGGTCACGGCCGGAAATTGCCACAGGGTGGGGTTCGCGACGTCGTCGGTCAGGTACCAGCCATCGAGATCGACGGTCGCGTTGGTCGGGTTGTGGATTTCGATCCAATCGGAGTACTCGAGGTCCTGGTCCAGCAGAGTGGCGTTGTTCTCCGCCATCAGTTCGCTGATTACCAACGGCCCGGCATCGAGCATCAACCGGGTTTCGAGCGGTTCGACGGTCAGTCGCCGCCGGCGTAGTGAGCGGGCCGATTTGGTCGCGGCCGGTTTGATCGCGGCAGGTCGCGAATTTCGGGCCGAACCATGGGCAGCAGGACGGTAGAGAGGTCGCATACGCACGCTCAGTTCCTGTGATTTCCGGGACGCGTTCCGGCAGCGGAAAAGAGCGGCCCACCGGCCGGTCGGGCGGGGCAGGCCACAATCCCCAGTATGGCAGGTTGTGCGTGGCCAGGTCAAGCGATAAGGCAACCGTCATACGCCACATAGCAATCGTGTGCGACCGCCGGCACTCTACCGAATCGCCACACGATCCCCCCCTATGCCTAGTCGGCAACCCTCCCTTTTTACAAATCACTTCGTGCCATATACTTAGGCATCGGAATACGTAAGCAATCGCCCAACCCGTCAAGAGCCGTTCGTAGTGACCGCATTCATGCGGTCTTGCGCGGGATTCTGCTGCACGGCCCCGATGAATCGGGACACTACGAACGGGTTAGACGAGTGCTTACCGGAATACTCACACCCTGCGAGGCCGAATGATAGGTTGATGTCGTGGTCGGCCCGGTAATCGGCCGATGGATCTCAAAGAGCGGTGCGGGCAATCGTAGAAAGGGTGTACGCCGTTGCGCGAGGAAGAGGTGGCCCTGCAATGACATTCGTGCGGCGAGCAGTCTACGGCGCGATCGTACTTGCCGGCGTCGGTGCGGGGATCGTGATGAGTCCTCCGCCGGCGGCCGCGCAGCCGGGAGTCGTCACGGCGGAGACACAGTTCGAGCTCTCCGACAGGGTGCAACTCGAACGCGTCGAGGGCACGGACCTGACCCATGAATTGAAACGGGTCGACGACTGCCTGGCCGCGGGACAATGGGGCGAGGCGATCGATACGCTCCGCCGAGTGATGGCCCGGGCTCAGCAGAAGCTGATGCCGGCTACCCCGCAACGGTACGTCCCGCTGCGAGATTACTGCCATCTGAGACTGGCCTCGATGCCCAAGGAGGCGTTGGCGATCTACCGCCGTCAAGTCGATCCGGCCGCACGGCGGTGGTACGACGAGGGAATCGCCACGCGCGACCGGCGGCTGCTGAGTACGGTGGTCGACGAGGCATTTGCGAGCAGCGTCGGCGACGACGCCCTGATGGCCCTGGGCGAGATGGCCCTGGAGTCGGGCGATTACACCCGCGCCCGGTGGTGTTGGGAGCGGATCATCCCGCACGACGACGCCTCGCCCGCCTGGCCGGGATACCCCGATACCGATCTTGATGTGCCGTCGGTGTTGGCGCGGGGGGTGCTGGTATCGATTCTCGAAGGGCCGGCCGATCGGGCGCGCCAGGAGTGGACGCAATTCGCTCGCGACTATCCCGACGCCCGGGGACGCTTGGGGGGCCGGGAAGTGAACTACGCCGAGGCGCTCGGCGCGATGCTCAAACAGAGCGTTGCCTGGCCGCCCGAGCGGCCGACCGCCGAGTGGACGACGTTCGCCGGTGGCCCGTCGCGGAACAACATGGCCGCGGCCACGGTCGAAGTGGCCGAAGTCGCCTGGCGGATTCCCCTGCGGCAGACCGACCCGGGCTCCGGCGTTGCGGGCGGATACCATCCGATTGCGATCGGGCGAAACGTATTGGCCAACAACCGCCGCGAGATCTACGCCGTCGACGCGGCCACCGGCAAACCGACCTGGCAACAGCGGGCGATCTTCCAGGACGAATTGGCGGGCGTGGCCGGGGCCCCGTTCAATCCACTCAATGCACTCGGCGTGGGGCGATGCACGCTGACCGCCGCCGGCGGCAGGCTCTATGCACGCATGGGAACCTCGGCCACCAGCCAGCCGCAGGAATCCGATCTGCGATTCCAGCCGGGCTACCTCGTCGGTCTCGATCTGGCGGCACAAGGGCGATTGTGTTGGGAGCCGATTCGGCCGGAAGCCGGTTGGGCCTTCGAGGGCACGCCGGTGGCCGATGAGGCACACTTCTACGTGGCCATGCGGCGCAGCGACGTGCGCCCCCAGGCCGCCGTGGCCTGTTTCGACGGGCGGACCGGCCGGCGCCGCTGGACGACGTCGGTCTGCGGCGCGGAAACGCCCGCCCAGGGTGCGCTGCACGAAATCACGCACAACCTGCTCACGCTCGACGGGGAAACGCTCTACTACAACACGAACCTCGGCGGCGTGGCGGCGCTGTCGGCCCGCGACGGGCAGTTGAAGTGGATCTACCTCTATCCCCGAGTCCGACGCGGCAATTTGCTCAAGTTGGCGCCGCACTGGCGCCGGGACCTGAATCCCTGCGTCTTCGATCGCGGCACGGTGATCTTTGCGCCGGCCGACAACCCGAGGATCTTCGCCGTCGACGCCTGCAACGGTCAGCCCGTTTGGCAGACGGGTTCACAGTTCGCAGATATCAAGCACCTGCTCGCAACGACGGACGACTACCTGATCGCGTCCGGGCAGCGGCTCTATTGGATTGCGCTGCGGGGGCCGGAGTGCGGCCGGGTGATGCACTATTGGCCGGAAGCTCCCGAGCGGCAGGCCGTCGGCCGCGGCGTGGTGGCCGGCGACCGTGTGTTTTGGCCGACCCGCGACAAGATCCACGTCTTCGACCGGAAGACGGCGCGGCCAAAGCGCGTGATCGATTTGCAGCCGCTGGGCGTGACCGGCGGGAACTTATTGGTGGCCGGCGGGAGTCTATTGATTGCGACCGAATCGGAGTTGATTGCCCTCGGCGGCGGAGAACGGCGCGGCGAGGGACCGCCGGCGTCGTCCCGCATCGCCGCTACAATAGTCCACAGCAGAACTGACCTTGGGTCGCTGGGGCAAAGCATAGCGAGGCCGTTGGCCGCAGCCAAACGGGGGCGAGGGAAGAAGTCCGCCCGCAGCCCCCGGTCCCCAGTCCTCAGCCCCCAGTCCCCAGGCCCCAATCCCC
>CAYYNP010000180.1:0-20738 GCA_964472545.1 uncultured Planctomycetaceae bacterium
ACTCGCCCTTGAAGAGCGCGTCGCGTCCGTCGCTGAAGAGTTCTTCGGCGGGCGGTTCGGCGGGCTCGTCCGGCGGAACGTCGGTCGTCGGTTCCGCCGCCGGAGGTCTGGGCGGCGGAAGTTCGACCGGCGCCGGAGCAGCCGGCGCGTCGGCCGGCGGCTGGGCGAAGGTAACGCCGCCAGCGAGGAAGATCAGGGTGACGGCGGCAATCCGAAGCAAGTCTTGCATCCGCATGGTATGGTCTCCGAGTTTGAGTATTGTCGCTATTGTGTGGAAGGGGCACGTGGCTCCGAGATTACAGCCGGTAGGTCTTGATCCAGGTGATCTGCTCTTTGGCCTTGGTTACCAGCGGGCCTTCCGGATAGTTGTTTACGTAGTTCGTGTAGGCGTCCATGGCGTTGATCCACTCGCCGAGGTGTTCGTAGTTCTCGGCGATGGCGAACTGGGCAGCCGGGGCCTTCGCGCCGCCGCGATAGCTGCGGAGGAAGTTCTTGTAGGCCTCGACGGCCTTGGTGTAATCGCCCTGTCGCTCGTAAGCCTGAGCGATCCGCCACGAGGCGTCCTCGGCCACGTCGGTGCCGTTGAACTGGCGGACGATCTCCAGCCAGGTGGCCATGGCGGCCTTGGGGTCCTTGAGTTGCTGGTCGTAGATCGTGGCCATCTGCAACAGCGCCTCGTCGGCCTTGTCGGCCCCGGCTACCTTCGAGGAGGACGTGTAGGCCTCGACCGCTTTGCGCAGCGCCGCGTTGATCTTGTCCTGCCGGTCGGCGAGCTGGGCCGCCGTCTGCGACTCGACCTCTTGTTCGGCCTTTTGGGCGAAGAGCAAGACGTTGGCGTCGTTGAAGTTCGAGTAGTTGTAGGCAGAGGAGGCTTCCTCCAACTCGGCCGACGCCCCCTTGCCGGCCTGCTTCAGCCCGGCGATCCGCTTCGACTTGACTTCCTGTTGCCGGTAGCGATTGTCCTGGGCAAGCTGATACGCCCGGCGCTGGGCCACCTCCTTGTTGCGGGCGATGGTCGTTTCGCGGGTCACGGTGGCCAACTCGACGGCTTCATCTTCGAAGCTCTTGCCGACCGTGTAGAGGGCGTCGTCGGCCACCGGGCTGGCGGGATACTCCGTCGCCACCCGCAACAACGCCGTGCGGGCCTTTTCGGTTTCGCCCAGCGAAGCGTACGTTGTGCCGATCGCGTACAGCGCGTCGTCGGCCAGGTGGCATTGCGGCCAGTTGCTGGCCACTTTGCGATACTCGATGATCGCCTTGACCGGGTTCGACAACTGGCCGGCCACGATCGCGGCGATCTGGAACTGGGCGTCGAAGGCCTTCCGCTGGCCGTCTTCGTCGACCAGGCCCTGGTATCGGGCGAGATCCTTGAGCACTTCGATCCGGCGATTGGCTTCGGCCACTTTGGCGTCTTCGGCGTAGGCCTTGACGTAATCGCGGTAGGCGTCCATCGCCTCGCGCCACTGGCTGAGGTTGATCGTGCATTCGGCAATGGCCCACTTGGACTCTTGCACGAACTGCCCGTCCTCGAATTCGTCGATCACCCGGCGATAGGCGGCGATGGCGTCTTCCCAGGCCTCGTTGGTCTGGTGGATTTGCCCCGCCATGGTCAATGCCTGGCCGGCCTGGACGTGGCGAGGGAAACTGTCGACAAAGGTCTCCAGCACGTGCAGGGCCTCGACGTATCGCTTCTGCGTCTTCAACTCCGAGCCGATCTGGAAGATGGCGTCTTGCAGACTCGTGTCGGCTCCGCCGCGGGCGAAGTTCAGTTCCTGATAGGCCTGGGCCGCCTTCAGCGGGCGCTTGAGCTTCTGATGATACGTCTGGGCGATCTTCAACGCCGCCTGCTGCGAAAGCTGGTGCATCGGGTCGTGGATCGAGAGTTCGTTGAGCACCAGGATCGCTTCGTCGTTAAAGGCACGATTCTCCAACTCGGCGGAGACGTCCCAGAGCATCTGCGGGATCGTGCCGATCTGCGGATGATCGGGATGCTCTTTGGCGACGCGCCGCAATTCCCGGGCGGTGCGGACGTATTGCCCACGGGCGAGCGTGGGGCTGAAGACGCCGATCACGCGGGCCTGCGTGAGGAAGCTGCGGGCAACGTCCCATTGGGCCTGTTGCTGGAAGCTCTTCTCCTTGGGGAAGTCGGCCACCACGGCGGCCAGCTTTTCGCGGGCCGTGTCGAAACGCTCGGAAACGGCCTGGAGCATCTCTTGACGCGTCATCTTGTCGAGGATCGGTTTGGCGGCCCAAGAGAGCGAGTCGCGGGCGACTTCCAGGGAGAGCTTGGGACGCTCGGCGTCGGTCGGGTTGTCTGTGAGAAACCGCCCGGCCAGGTCGGCCGCACGTTGCCATTGCGTCAACCCGCGCCAGTGGCCGACCATCACCAGGATTTCGCCGCGTGCCTGAACGGCAGTGGGTGTATCGGGGTGGTCTTTGCGGAGGTTCTGGAAGATCTCGTAAGCGGCGGCGATCGCTTTCTCCTGGCGGGCCAGTTCGGCTTTGGAGAGCAGGGCAATGGCCACGGCTTGTCCGTCGGTGAATTCAAACTGAATATCGTCATTGTTGTTTCTCGCAACAAGGATGCCGTTAACGCCCGAGCCGTTGCCGGAATCGATGATTCGCGCCCAGTTCTGCATAGTGCCCTCGTTGGCCCATGCCTGGACGTTCACGTCGGCATCAAACTGGACGATCTGGTCTCGTAATCCGGCTACCTGCGTGGCAGCCTGCGATTCCCGCTGCTGAATCATCGCCAGCAGTTGGGTGTCGCGGGTGGCTTCGTCGGTCTGCTCGACGGCGCCGGTCGGGTCGATCGGCGGCACAGGCATCTGGGCCTGGAAGGTCGCTCCCGGCGGGACGTTGGGCGCCGGCGTCGAGGCCTCCGGCTGGTTTGCCGGCATCGCCTGGCCACCGCCTTGGCCTCCTCGGCCGGCGCCGCCCGGCGTACCCGGCTGTGGGCCGCTGCTGCGATGGCCCACCGAGGCCAACATGGCCGGATCGGTCGCGATGCCGGGGCCTCGCAGTCCGGCCGAAGTCAGCGTGGTGAGAATCTGACGCGCGTGATCCGGCATGGCCCGGCCGAGTTGGCACAACCCGCGGGCGAATTGCAGCCGCTCGGGGCGACGGATCTCGAGCTTCGAGTCCAACAGGTCGGCGAAGACCGCGTCGGCCACGTCCCAGGCGTCGATCGCGGCGTAGCGGGTGGCCACGGTCATGATCCGCGAGGTGGCATCGGCCACCAGCGGGCTCTTGGGGTGGTTGGCCACGAAGGCCTGATAGGCGGCGATCGCCACGGCGAACTCTCGGCTGAGTTTGGTCGGCGGGGCGTCGCCCTTCTGTCGCTCGGCGGTGGCTTCGTCCAGCGCCTTTTGGGCCAGTGCGTCCAGCGCGGTTGCGTGTGCGAACGACGCCCGTTGGGCCACGCTCGACGCGCCGGGTGCGGCTTGGGCGAGCACGTTGATCGTACCGGCAAACTGTGCCAGGTCCAGATAGATGCGGGCGGCGACATCGAAAGCTCCGTAGCGCTGGAAGAGGCCGGCGATGTTGGATATTCTCTCGGCGGCCCGTGGGACCATGTCGCTATCCGGCCGGTCGGCGATGAACTTCTTCCAACCGTCGATCGCTGTGCGGAACTCCGGCGAGAGGCCGATCTTCTCCTTGGCTCCATATCGCGCGAGTTGTTTGTTCAACGCCCGCACGGCCGCCGATTCCTCAAGTGCGGCCAGGCGGAACTCGGCATATTCGTCGGCCTCCGCGATCGCCTGCTCAGGCTTGACTCGGGTGGCGGCCTCCGCGACGTCGTAATACTGCAGCGCGAGGTAGTGGTTGATGACCACGTCCCAAACGGCCCGCACTTTGGCCAACTCGGCCGGCGCGTCGGCCAGCCCGACTTGCAACTCACGGCATCGCGCCAGAGCCTTCGCTAAGGTGGGGTCGAGGCCCTTGGGCACGGTCAGCCCGGCCGCAGAGAGCCGTGCGTGTTCTCGAGTGACTTGCTGCACCCAGAGATTGACGACGGCCAACTCGGCCCGGCGCCGTTGCGTTTCCGGCAGCGTGGCGGCCAGCGTGGTGAAGGCCTCTTCGGCCACGCCCCAATGCCCGTGCGTGATCCACGGCTCCAAGTGCAACGCGAGACGATCGAGGATCGCACCGGCCCCGGCGGCGTCGTGGGCGACTTGTTGCGCGAGCGTGGCGAGTAGTTGTTTCTGCGCGTCGCTGAGTGCGGCGTTTTGCCCGGCGTTGCCGTCGGCGATGTTCTCTTGGAACTGCCCGGCGGCATACGTGCCCAACAAGTCGGCGTGGGCCGAGATGACCTGCGAGAAGGCCGAATGCGTAGGGATAACGGTCCCGGCCAACTCGGTGCCGATCGCCACGGCCAACTCTTGCGAGCCGGGTCTGGCGTCGTTGGCGCGTTCCTGAATAATCCCGTTGATCGTCTCGAGTGCCGACTTCACGGCCGCCGGGTCGGCGTCGGCGGCGATCGCCGGCATGGCGACGTCCAAGGCCCAGGCGTCGGGGGCCGCCAGACCGTTGAACTCGGCCGTGGGCAAGACGCGCGAAGACGAAGCCCGTACGCGCTTGGCCAGGTTCGCGTGATCGATCCACATCAGTTCCGCCGGGAACTGCTTGCGGATTCGTTGGAAGGTGGCCACCACGTCGGCCAGTTTCTCGGGCAACTGTCCTCTCGCCACACCGACGGGGAGCTTGCCGGCCCGGGCGGTTTCTTCCAGCCAACGTGTGCCGAGGAGATACTTGAACGACGCCAACGACTTCAGCATCGAGAGGCGTCCGCTCGGCGGCGCCGGCGCCGCCAGCAACGTTTCGATCGCCCCGATCGCTGCCGCGTGTGCCCCACGGTCGACGTAGTTGGCCCTGAGATGGTCGAGGATCTGTTTGGCCAGTGCGTCGGCTTCCGCGGCCGGCAACGGCTGGGCGAAGATCTCGGCGACCACGGCCAGCGCCTTCAGGTCGGCCGGGCTCAGATCGGACTCGGCCGTCGGCGGGACGCCCTGGACGGTCAGAGCGAGATAAGTGCCCACCAGTCCGCGGCGGGCCTCGTCGGCCAATTCGTGATCGGCGTTGTCGGCCAGCCACTTGGCCATCGCGTCGGCGCGGGCAGCATGCGGGGCAAACTGCGGATCGTGGGTGATTAGATCGTATTGGGCCCGGGCGGCGGCAGGCGTGTCCGGATGCTCGGCCACCAGTTTCTTCAGCGTAGCCAAGGCCTCGGCAACGGACGCCCCGTCGCCTTGCAGCTTGGCTTCCGCGATCAGCAGGGTCGTCTGGGCCGGATCGGCCTGGCTGGGATAGAGCGTCAGTAGTTCGTGCAACACCTTGCGGGCGTCGGCACCTTTGCCCGATCGCACCGTTGATTCGGCCAACAGCGTCATGAGCTTTGCCCGCTGTGCGTCCGACGGCCGTTTGTCGCGAAGCAATGCGTCGCACTCTGCGCCGGCCGAGAAATAGAGCCGCTCTTGGATCAAGACTTCAATCAGCCGAATCCGGACGTCGACCTTGGCGGCTTGCCCCTGCAACGTGGCCAGCATCTGTTTGGCGTACGGCTGCTGGGGTGCCAGTTTGAGGGTCTTCTTCCAGGCGGCGATCGCTTCATCGACGTCGCCCAGTTGATAGTGGGTCTTGCCCAGCAGCAGGAAGACTTCCGGGTTGTCGACGTCGGTTTCCGCCGCCTTCTGAGCCAAGTCGCGGGCGGCGGCGAATTGGCCGGCCTCCAGTGCGGTCTTGGCCTGGGCATAGGCATCGGCGGCGTCGGACTGGGCCATGGCCGCGGGCGCCAAAGCCACGAACATCGCGGCCGCAAGGATGGGACGGGTGAATCGGTGCATGCTGTTGCTCCTTTGCGTTATCGCCCTCTCGGCGCAGAAACGTACACGGGACGGACCTTGCCCACCGTACCCTGTTTAGAGGCACCGGCGGGCAAGAAGTTCCCCGGCCGTAGCCGAAGTCGCCAGACTTTGGCGCGTTATGCACACCAGAAGGCAGACTCCGTTCCCAAACCGGAGTTTGGGAACCAGTCCGTGAAACCCGTATACAAATGCTACAGCGGGGGCCTCTTATTCTAACTCTAGGCCACAGACCGCTTTGTAACCGGTTTGTAACAAGAGCCTATCCGCCGGCAATGCCGGGAAATACGGCCAGATGCTCACCGCCTTGAAGCGGGTCGGTGAGCTTGGCGGCCCGATTGTCCAGGAAGAGAATCCGCGTCTGATCGGCCGGCACGCCTAACTGTTCCAGCACGTCGGCGATCGTCCGCCCCGGCTCGATCGAGACGTCGACCGACGCGGCGCCGTCGATGTACTTTCGCAGCATGGCGAAGAGGCTGACTTCGATTTGGGTCTTGGGGGTTTGAGCCATCGGCGGCAGCGTCTCTCAATTGGGCACCGTGGCCAGGTAATCGCTGAGCACCCGAAGGTTGGCGATGAACGTACGGCAATCGATCACCCGCCGCGTCGGGTCGTCGGAGCCGTGGTACTTCATGCGGCCATCTTCTACCCAGCGCCCACGATCGTCCAACGCGGCAATCACCTCCCGCACGGCCGCCCGCTGAGAAGCCGTCGCCTTGCGCGGCGGCGTGTCGAGCGAGGCATTCAACTCCGCCGGATCGAGCCTCAGCAAACGCAGGTATTCCCTTTCGATCCGGTCGATGCGGTTGGGAACCTTGAAGGCATAGTGCGTCGGCATGTCGGCATCGCTGTAGGTCACCTCGTACTGCTTGGTGAAGAACAGCGGCCGATTGCTCTTCAGTTCGTAGAAGCGGGCCAACTGTCCGTCGGGCAACGCGCTGCGGCGGAAGTAGGCGATCGCCCGGGGGATCGGCTCGAGGTACTTCCCGTCGCCCGTCTCGCGATAGAGTTGCAGCAGTGTCCGCATCACGCCTTGCGACTCGCCGCCGGTAACCGAGGCCGGTTCGAACTTGCGTGCCCAAACCGGGTGCATCGCGGCGTCGTACTGCTGAGCCCATGCCGGCTGGGGCTGGGGCAGTTGAGCCAGGAGGATGAAGTTGCCGGCACGTTCGGCCGCCGCGCGGTACTCCTCACCCTCGTAGATGCGAGCTGCCTCGAACATCACGTCGATCACGTCGCTGATCGCGTTGTCGTTGAACGTATAGGCCTGTGAATATCCGGTGCCGGGAAACGCCCGCGGCCAGGAATCGGGAAAGCTGGCCCGCTTGACGGGGAAATCGGCGGGGTCCGGCGGCCGCCCGAATCGCTGTGGCCAGGCCCCGATGGGATACTGCACGTCCAACAAACGCGCCAGTGCGTACTCTGCCGCCTCATGGATCTTGGCGTCCTTCAATCCGAGCGTCCGGTCCAGCCGCATCAACAGACGCAAGGCCGCTTGCGTCGTGTTGTCGTCGAGCGTGGTTGTGTTGCGGCGCCCGTCGTCCGGCGGCCCGTCGACCCGATAGGCGTATCGCTTGCGACGCGACGGATCGAACTCGATGCGATAGTCCCAGCCGCCGCTGTGCAACTGGCCGCGCACCAGGCAGTAGCCGGCCTGCCGGGCGGCGTCGAGGTAGTCGTCGTCGCCCGTTTTGTCATAGGCTTGCAGAAAAGCGATGCCCACCGACGGCGTGCCGGGGGGCTGCACCCAGACGGTCGAAGTCGAAGCCTTTCCTTCGCCCTCGCGCGTGTTGAGGTCTTCGCCGTACCGCCAGAGATAACCGCCCTCGGTAGCCACCTCATTGCGGAAGAAGTCGCTACTGCGCCGCAGGGCTTCGGTAGCCTGGCGGCGGAGTTCGGCGTCGTCCCCGCGCGCCGCGGTTTGGACGCAGACGCCACAGAGCGTCAGCAGGGCCAGTGGCGTTTGCATCGGATGCTCCAGGTTGACATCTGGTTCCCAAACTAGAGTTTGGGAACCAGACCAAGATGTCCGACGGGTCGGTATTACTCGACAAAATTGTAAACCTGATCCAACTCCTCGTCCGGTACGTCGAACGTCGCGTCATGGGGGGCCAGTTTCTCGGTCTTGCAGAAGTCGGGCAGGCGGTCGTCGGCTGCGGAGAAGCCGGCCGCGGCGTTGAACTCCCGCTCGGCGGCCAGCGTCTTCTTGCCGATCGCCAGGTAGTCGTCGGCGGTGATCTCGCGGCCGTAGAACCCGCTGAGCATCTCACAAAGCCCTTCGAGCGCCGTGGCGTCGTCGAGCATGGCGAACGCCACAAACAGGCAGACGCCCACCGAATCGATCGAGGCCGTGGCGATCTGCAGATTGCGGCTGAGTTCGACTTGCCCGTCCGGTTTCAGTGGATCGACCGACCCGCCGACGTTCAACACGTTCGGGGCGACCGCGTAGCCGGCCGTGTGATCGGCGCCCATGGTCGAGGTGGCGTACGTCACGCCGATGCCCTTGACCGCCCGGGGGTCGTAGGCCGGCATCGATTGGCCCTTGACCGTGGGAATCCGCGAGACGCCGTAGGCCTTGCCGAGCACTTCGGCACCGGAGGCGACCAGGCGTCCCAGCGGCGTGCCCTTGCCAACTTCACCCAGAAGTTCGATCGCGCCGGCGGCATCGCCGAACGGTACGATGCCGGCCTCCATCGCCACGCCGATCGTGGCCCCGGTCTCGATCGTGTCGATCCCGAAGTCGTCGTCCATGCGGTCCATCCGGGCGATGGCGTCGAGGTCGTCGATACCGCAATCGGCACCGTGTGCCCAGATGGTCTCGTACTCGGGGCCTTTGGTGAGAAACTCGCCATTTTCGTCAAGGTAGATCCGCGAGCACTTGATCGTGCAGCCACGATGACACGCGTGGGCAATTTGGCCGCCGCGTTCGATGATCGTGTCGTGCTGTCGTTCGCCGCTGATCGCTTCGGTGCCCTCGAACTGACCCTCTTGGAAGTTCCGCGTGGGATAACCGCCGGCGGCGTTGATCACGTTGGCCAACACGTTGGTGCCGTACTTGGGCAATCCTTCGCCGGTCACCGGATGGCCCTTCAGCGCGGCGTTGAACTTTCTCGAGCCGGCCTTGAACTTCTCCGGATCGACCGCCTTGGGCCGCTCGCCGTCGGCCGGGTTGACCACGATCGCCTTGACGCCCTTCGAGCCCATCACGGCCCCCAGGCCGCCGCGTCCGGCATGGCGGGTGGGGCGTCCCTCGACGTCGGTCACCGCGATGCTCGCCGCGGCCGCCTTCATCTCGCCCGCCTGGCCGATGCTCAGGCAGTAGATCTTCTCGCCGAACTCCTCGAACAGCTTGCCCACGGTATCGTAGTTACCCAGTCCGGCCAACGCGTCGGCCGGTTCGATCTTCACGCCGTTGGTGTCGACAATCAAGCGATAGAGCTTCCCGTCCGCCGGCTGGCCTTCCAGCACGATGGCCTTGACCCCCACGATCGCCAGGCCGATCGCGCCCATGCCGCCGGAGTTGCTCTCCTTGATCGTCCCGGTCAACGGACTCTTGGCCCCGACCGAAAGCCGCCCCGAGCACGGAGCGCCCGTTCCGGTAAGGATGCCCGGCGTGATGACCAGCTTGTTCTCCGCCGAGAGCGGATGACACGTTGCCGGGACCTCGCGGGCAACGATGGCCGACGTCAGGCCACGGCCACCCGTGTTCAGATGTTCTTCGCTCGGCTCTTCCGCCACAACGGACAGGTCCGACATGTTCACTCGGTAGATCACAGCCATGGTCTTCCATCTCCTGACGGGTTCGTCGACGTGCAGATCGCTCCCGACAACGGCGGGATACTCATTGGGTAGCCTACGGGTGAGGGGGGTTTGGGTCAAGGGGCATGGGCTGCCGCCGAGAACGTCGCCCGGGTGGCCCGTGAAACCTACCGAAGTGTGCTACTTGCCACAGGTGCCGAAGTGCTATACAATACTCTACGGACGGGAACATGGTGCTGTGTGGGCCATTTCTGCCGAGCGGGGAGAGGGCTATGCCGGAGAAGACCGAGCATCTGAAGATGATTCAGGGGGTCATCGATCGAATGGCCCGCTGCTCCTTCCTGCTGCGGGCCTGGGCCGTTACGCTCGTCTCGGCCTTGTTCGCGCTGGCCGGAAAAGAGACCGATCACCGCCTCGTGTTTGTGGCACTCTTGCCGGTGGTCATGTTCTGGGGGCTCGACGGCTACTACCTCTACCAGGAACGCCTCTACCGCGCCCTCTACGGCTCGGTCGCCCGCCGCAACGCCGAGAAGATCAACTTCTCGATGAACGCCGCCAAGTTTGGCGGCAAAAGGTGGACTCTCACCTGGCCGGGGGCCATGTTCTCGAAGACGAACAACGTCTTCTACATCCTGCTGATCGCCACCATCGTGGCGGTATACCTGATTCTACGACAAGGCTAAGTGGCCATCGGCCGAGGGGGCACTCCAGCGTCTGGGGCAACTCCGCAGTATTCGCCCGGCTTGGTAGAATTGAGGCATGCCCGCCGAGCCGCCCGATACGCCGCTACACCCCGAGAAACAGCATTTCGCCACGACACAGTGGAGTCTGGTGCTGGCCGCTACGGATCGGCGGTCGGGCGATGCGCGGCAGGCGCTGGCCGAACTGTGCGAGGCGTACTGGTATCCGCTGTATGCCTACGTACGCCGCCGCGTCGACGACGTACACGAGGCCCAGGACCTGACGCAGGCCTTCTTCTGCCACCTGCTGGAGAAGGACACGATCGCCAAAGCCCGGCCCGATCGCGGACGCTTTCGGGCGTTTCTGTTGACCGCGCTGCGGAACTTCCTGGCCAACCAATGGGACAAGGCCCGGGCCGAAAAGCGCGGCGGCAAGCGGGCCAGGCTGTCGTTGGATTTCGACTCGGCCGAATCGCGATTTCAGATCGAGCCGTTTCACGAACTGACGCCGGAGAAGCTCTACCAGCGGCAGTGGGTCTTCACGCTGTTGAATCGCGTGTTGGATGGCCTGCAAACCGAACTGGCCGAAGCCGGCAAGCAGGGTCACTTCGAGCAACTCAAAGGGGCCCTGACCGCCGAGGCCACGGCCGACGACTACGCCCGGGCGGCCGCGGCGCTCGACATTACGCCCGCGGCCGCCAAACAGGCGGCATATCGGATGCGGAAGCGATACCGCGAGATGTTCCGCCGGGAAGTCGCCCGCACGACCGCCGGAGAAGAGGAGATTGGCGACGAAATGCGGCGTCTCTTGCGCACGTTGGGGTGATTTGCCGATATCCGAGAATAGCGCGTTACGGCGCCGCGGCGAATCTGTACTGAAGGGTAGGCGGCCTTCGGTTCCGGAGAAAGATGATGAGCGACTGCCCGAAATGCAAAGCGGAGCTACCCCGCGACGCCCCGGCCGGTTTGTGTCCGCGGTGCCTCGTTCGGGCAGGGTTCGATGCGCGGGCAGGGTCCGACGCGGGCGATGAAGCGGAGGCCGTGGCCGGCTCAAACGACCCCACCTTGGAGCCCACCGCCCAATCGCCCCCCGGGGCCGGCCGCCGGTTCGACCCGCCGTCGCCCGAGGAACTGGCCTCGGCGTTCCCCCAATTGGAGATCGTGGAATTGCTGGGCCAAGGCGGAATGGGCACCGTTTACAAGGCCCGGCAGACCAATCTGGACCGGCCGGTGGCGCTGAAGATCATCCGGCCGGAGGCTGCCGACGATCCGGCATTTGCCGAACGGTTCAATCGCGAAGCTCGCACACTGGCCCGGCTGAGCCATGCGAACATCGTCGCCGTACACGATTTCGGGGAGGTCGCGCTCTCGGAGACCGAAGACAACGACGCCGCGCCGCGCACGCTCTACTACTTTCTGATGGAGTACGTCGACGGGGCCAATCTGCGGCAGTTGATCCGCGGCGGGCAGCTCGAATCGGAACAGGCGCTGGCGATCATCCCGCAGATCTGCGAGGCCTTGCAGTTCGCCCACGACGAAGGCGTCGTCCACCGCGACATCAAGCCGGAGAACATCCTGGTCGACACCAAGGGCCGCGTGAAGATTGCCGACTTCGGGTTGGCCCGGCTGGTCGCCTCCTCGCCGGAGGATTTCACGCTGACCGGCACGCATCAGGTGATGGGCACGCCGCGCTACATGGCGCCCGAACAGATGAGCGGCTCCCACGCCGTCGATCATCGGGCCGATATCTACTCCCTCGGCGTGGTGTTCTACGAAATGCTCACCGGCGAGGTGCCGCTGGGGCAATTCGACCCGCCGTCGAAGAAGGCGCCGGTCGACGGCCGGCTCGACGAAATCGTACTGCGGGCGCTGGCCACGGAGCCCGAACGCCGGTTCCAACAGGCCGACGAGATGAAGTCGAGCGTCGAGAAGCTCTCGTCGTATCCCGGGCCACACACCGGCGTCTCGACCTTCGTTCGGCGCGAGATGCAGAACGCCTGGCGTTGGATCGCCGGCGACTTTGGCCGGACGGCGCGGCAACGCCAGACGCTGCCGGCGTTGCTGATGATCGCCATGAGCGTCGTCGGCGGATTGATGTTCGCGTTGCCGTGGATGGACCTCGAAATCGACCAGTTAACGACGTTGTGTGAGGTGGCCGTCGAGTTGGAGAGGCCCGTCTCGCGGACCTTCGACGGATACGACATGTGGTCCGGAGGAGCGGCCGCCGTGGCCTTTGCGGGCTTGGCCCTGCTGTTGATTACCACGCCGACCAAACGGCGTCCGACCGTCTTTCGATCGGCCACGATGACCGGGATCGCGGCGCTCGCCGTGTTGTTCACGTTGTTGTTTCGAATGGAAGTGGAGTCCGAGACGTATCCGGTCTCGTTCATCGCCCTGCAAGACGGAGGCGAAGCCTCGGCCGGGCCCGACTATTACAGCGCGTTCTTAAACGGCATCGAACATCGCATCACCTACCGCCCGGGCTTCATCGGGTCGATCGGCCTGTCGGTCGGACTGCTGCTGCTGTCGGCCACCGGCATCCGCCACGCGGCCGGCCGTCGAGACGATTCGCCCGAGACAAGCCGCCAAAGCATCGACCCGCCGCTGACCTCGATCCGCTTCACGCTCGACGCAGACCGCGACATCGCAGCACAAGTCGTGTTCCACTTCACCGGCCTGGGATATCGTCTGATCGAAGAACGACCCAGCGCCTGGGTCTTCCAGCGCGGCAACAAATACGGCGGCCTCTGGGCCATGCCCTGGGGAAGCTCCATCCGCTCGATTCACACCACGCTGACCGTAAGCACGGCGCCGGGCAGCAAGGACGAAATGCTGGTAAGTTGCGTCTGGGCGGTGCGGACTCTCGGCGCATGGATTCGGCACCGCGAAATCGAGACGCTCGAAACCGAGGGACACCAACTCGCGTCGTTGCTGACCGGAGGCCACCATCGGCCGTCCGCCGACTCGCCGCCGGTCACACCAACGCGGTTCTCAGTGGGCGCAATTGTCGGTGGGGTTCTGTCGCATCTGTTGGTGGCCGCGGCCGTTTTCAGTTCTCTCGTCGTCTGGCACAACCGCATCTGGTTTCTGCAGCCGATCGATTGGACGCCCCTGCTGCTGCACGGAATCGTCGTCGGAACACTCGGCGCAACGACGACGCTGGTCGGCGCGCTGGCGGTCTGGAACATCCGAAGATCCCGGGGGCGCGTCGCCGGACTGGGGCTGGCGTTCGCGGCAGCCGTGTTGTTCCCCCTGCTGCTGCTCAACGCGGCCATCTGCGGACTGTGTCACCTCGTCACATCGACCCCGTTCTCAATCAACTCGATTCCTGCGACGATCCCTCTGGCATGGATCTTGACGCCGCCGCTTTGGCTGGTGGCCGACCTCGTGGTGGTTGGCGTTGCGTGGAGCGTTGTTTCGCGAAGGCCGATCGACGTGGCAAACCGATCCGACCAAATCGATTGAGACGCCGTAGACCAGCAATGTGATTGTCGAGTGCCACCTATATGAAGCAAGAAGTCAAGGCGTTTCTTCTACGGGAGCGTTCTTCTTGTTTGATTGCTCGAGGGCGTCCCGGGGTATGAGTTTCCGGCCGTCTGCAAGCCGCAAGATAACTGCCGGTTCCGGCGGCCGCTACGACGAGGGTGACGGTCAGGTCTGCCGCGGCGTCAAACCACAATGACCTCCGCACGAATGGGCCTTCCGCTGCGCCAACTGCTCTTGGAGCTTCAGCGACGTGTCGGTCGTCGACAGCCCGCCCAAGGCAGTGCAGCGCAGCTCGCGCGGCAGGCTGCGGCCGACGCGATCGGCGGTGGAAATCACTTCGTCCAGCGGGATGACGGGATCGAAGTCGGCCAGCGCCATGTTCGCGCAGACCAGGGCATTCGCCGCGGCCACGGCGTTGTTGCCCAGGCAGGGAGCTTCGACGCGATTGGCGACCGGAGCGCAAATCAGACCGAGCGAACTCTGCTGGGCCATCGAAGCGGCCGCCACCGCCTGTGAAGTGCTGCCCTCGGCCAACACGACCAGTCCGGCGGCCGCCATACAGGCGGCCGCGCCGCACTCGGCCTGGCAACCGGCCACCTCCGCGGCGAACGTCGAGCGGGTGGCGATCAAGGCCCCGATCACCCCGGCGGCCAACATGGCCCGCACCGCCATTTCTTCCGACAAGCCCATCTCGTCGGCGACGGCCACCAACGCGCCGGGCACCGCCGCACACGAACCGGCCGTGGGGGCGGCGACGATCACGCCCATCGAACTCTTCACTTCCATCAACGCGGTGACGTAAAGCACGATCCGGTTCAGCGCGCCGCCCGGCAGGAGCCGTCCCGCTTCCATCTGCGTCTGGAAACCGCCGCTCTGATGTCCCAGCAGCCGGTCCTCATAGCTCGTGCCGGCAATCCCTTGCTCGATCGAACGCCGTACGATCCGCACGATTTCGCCCATCCGCGCGACGACCTCCTCCTCGCTCAGGTCGCCCCGGATGCTCTCATATTCCACCGCCAGCCTCCAGAGAGGGGAGTCCTTGCCGGCGTCGTAACGCAACATCTCCGCACAGGTCGTGAAAGGCACCGTCAGGTTCTTTCGCGACATGACGGGCAAGACGGGAGCCAACCGCTTGACCAGAGGTAACGCATCGGGAGGCAGCAGGCCGGCGAGCACGTCCTCGTCGACGAACTGCTGGCCCTTGACTTCCACCAGTTGCCAATCGTCCGACCGAAGCACGAGGATTTCGTCGGCGTCGCAGACCTCGGCAAGCCGCGCGGCGAACGCCTGCCCGTCGCTGCCCGGCCGGATGAGCGTCTCTCGATAATCGCCGGCGATCGAGACCGAGAAGCCGTCGATCTCGACGACCTCCATGATGCCGCCGCCGGTAGAAATGGCCTTCAAGCGATGCTGTTCCGACTCGCTGCGGAGCGTCAAGTTGTACGTGTTGGGGTGCGGGTCGGCGGAATCGACGATCTCGATCTGCGTCTTCACGCCGGCTTGGCGAATCGCCTGCGGCGAATCGGGCAATCGCTCGTCGGCGGCCTCCCACCCCAACAGCCCGCCGAACAAGCCCATGTCCGACCCCTGGCTTTCGTGCGTCGTGGCCAAGGCGCCGCCGCGGTCGAACTCGACCAGGGCCTCCTGCAATTGTCCGCCCATCAGATCGCGGGCCAGGCGCCCAATCCGCAGGGCGGCCGCACAGTGCGAACTCGACTGCCCGCGCATCACCGGACCGATAACGTCGTTGAATATGCTGATCATGTCTTTCTTCGTACGGGAGTGACTCCCGTGGCGTCTTGCCCGTGGCGCCACGTGTGGCGATACTCGGCCGGCGAGAGCCCGACGGTCCGCTTGAACTGGCGCGAAAACGAACTCTGCTCGGCGTAGCCGCAGGCCAGTGCGATCGCAACGATCGGATCGTCCGTGTTGCGCAGCCGGTGTACCGCGGCGTCCATCCGCACCTTCTGGATCAACTGGCCGGCGGTGAGGTGGAAGATCTTGCGGATTCGCTGCTCGAATTGGTATTCGGAAAGCCCGGCCATGGCGGCCAGTTCGCGAACCTTGAGCGGTTGGTCGAAACAGGCTTGGACGTGGCGCACGGCCTCGGCCACGTGGTCGTAGTCGTCGCCCCGGTCGTAGGCGACGTGCAGATCCTGCGAGATGCCCGCCAGCCCGACGATTTGGCCGTCGGCGCCCTTCAGCGGCAGCTTGTTGGTCAGGCACCATCCCGGCCCGCCGCCGGGGTAGATCTGCAGTTCGAGCCGGTTGAGAATCGGCTGCCCACTGCGGAGGATCTCCTCGTCCTGCTCGCGGTAGCTCTTGCCCAACGGTGGCGGATAGACCTCGTCGGCCTTGCGTCCGATCAACTGGCTCTTGGTGCGCAGCCCGCAACGCAGCACGGTCGCATGGTTCACCACCGCGTACTCGCCACGCTGGTTCTTGATGAAGAAGACCGAGTCGGCCAGACAATCGAAGAGCGCCTCGCCCGTGAAGGGCTCGGCGAGTCGGGAGAATAGTTCGGTCAGGATCTGTGTGGATGCCATCGATACGGCCCAGTTTGCCGATATTCTAGTCGCCACTAGGCAATCGGACAAGACGGGCGGGCCTTTTTGTGCGAGACTTGTATTGTGAGGCTGGCCGGATCGGCGAGGATTAGCCCATCAAGCCTCACTCCGCGAGACGCAGCTTCATCTCGCCCGGTCGAGATGACAACCAAGGAGTATCCCGTTGGAAAGCCTCTTGCTGCATCGCCTGCGCGCGATCGACTCGCACACAGGGGGGGAACCGACTCGGCTGGTCGTCGAGGGCGGGCCCGACCTGGGTGACGGACCGCTTAGCGAACGCCTCCAGCGGTTTAGGAGCCACTTCGACCGGTTTCGCTCGGCAATCGTCAACGAGCCGCGGGGCTCCGACGTGGTCGTCGGCGCACTATTGGTCGAGCCGGCCGACAAAACCTGCACCGCCGGCGTAATCTTCTTCAACAACGTCGGCTATCTGGGAATGTGCGGCCACGGAACGATCGGCACGGTCGCCTCGCTGGCCCATCTCGGACGCATCGGCCAGGGAGAACACCGCCTGGAAACGCCGGTCGGAACGATCACCGCCGAACTGCACGCCGAGGCCGACGTCTCGGTGGTCAACGTGCCCAGCTATCGGGCGGCCAAATCCGTCGCCCTCGACGTTCCCGGCGTCGGGCCGGTGACCGGCGACGTCGCCTGGGGCGGCAATTGGTTCTTTCTCGTCGAGGAGCATCAGGTGCCGCTGCGGATCGATCACGTGGACCGGCTCACCGATCGGGCCTGGCGGATCCGCCGGGCCGTCAACGATGCCGGCTACGGCGAAGTCGATCACGTCGAACTGTTCGCACCGCCGACCATGCCCGGCGCCGACTCGAAGAACTTCGTGCTCTGCCCCGGCAAGGCCTACGATCGTTCGCCCTGCGGCACCGGCACCAGCGCCAAGCTGGCGTGTCTGGCGGCCGACGGCAAGCTGGCCGCCGGCGAAACGTGGGTCCAGGAGGGGATCCTTGGCAGCACGTTCAGCGCGCACTATCGGCGCCGGGAAGGCCGCATCGTGCCGACGATTCGCGGCTCTGCGTTCGTCAGCGCGGAGACGACGCTGCTGATCAGCGAAGACGATCGATTCGGCTGGGGTATTCGGCCGTGACCGCTGCGTACGACGTGGCGATCATCGGCGGCGGGATCGTCGGTTCCGCCTGCGCCGCGGCTTGTGCCCGTGAGGGACTCAACGTCGTCGTGCTCGAACGCGGGCCGATCGGCGGCGGCGCAACGGCGACCGGGATGGGACACCTGGTCGTGATCGACGACTCGCCGCCCCAACTGGCCCTGACCGCCTATTCCCGCCGGCTCTGGCATCGCTTGGCCGAGGAGTTGGCCGAGGAGTTGCCCGAAGGAGCCGAGTATCATCGCTGCGGCACGATCTGGGTGGCGGCCGACGAGGAAGAGATGGCCGCGGTTGCACAGAAGCACGCAACGTACGGCCAGGCCGGCTTGCGCTGTGAGGTGCTCGACGCAGCAGCCCTGGCCGAGGCCGAACCGAACCTGCGCGGCGGGCTTGCCGGCGGGTTGTTGGTGCCGGACGACTCCGTGGTCTATCCGCCGATCGTTGCGCGATGCCTGCTGGATCGGGCCCGGGCAGATCGAGCCGAGATCCGCACGCCGGCGGAAGTCTCGCGAATCGGCGAAGACGGCCGATTACACCTGGCCGATGGAACCGTGCTGACGGCCGACACGATCGTCAACGCCGCCGGCTGCTTCGCGCCCGCACTGACCGCCGACGTACCCGTTCGCCCTCGCAAGGGACACCTGGTCGTCACCGACCGTTACCCAGGCTTCATCCGCCACCAGCTCATCGAGCTCGGCTACCTGAAGAGCGCCCATGCGGTGCAAGGCGATTCGGTGGCGATGAACGTCCAGCCGCGCAAGACGGGCCAGATGCTGATCGGCTCCTCGCGGCAGTTCGACGACGAGGGAACGGAAACGGAACTGCCGATCGTCGGCCGAATGGTCCGCCGGGCGATGCAATACCTCCCAAGCCTGGGGCGGCTTTCGGCCATTCGGGTGTGGACGGGGCATCGCGCGGCCACGCCCGACAAGCTGCCGTTGATCGGACCGGCCGCGGCCGACGCCCGCCTCTGGCTGGCCACCGGCCACGAAGGACTGGGAATCACCATGGCGCTGGGTACCGCCGAACTGCTTGCCGACGCGCTGCTGGGCCGCGAGCCGGAAATCCCCTTGTCACCTTACTCGCCGCAGCGCTTCGCG
Source organism: uncultured Planctomycetaceae bacterium (assembly GCA_964472545.1). Taxonomy (GTDB): domain Bacteria; phylum Planctomycetota; class Planctomycetia; order Pirellulales; family Thermoguttaceae; genus CAYYNP01. The sequence goes on from CAYYNP010000180.1 coordinate 18,574, forward strand.
GCGAAAGGAGCATGACGTGGCCGAGACGGTGACCGTCTTCGTCAACGGACAGCGCGTACGGGTTTCTCCCGGCACCGCAGTGGCGGCCGCGGTGGCGGAGGCCGGCCTGTCGCAGTTTCGCCGCTCGGTAACCGGCACGCCGCGCGGACCGCTCTGCGGCATGGGGATCTGCTTCGAGTGCCGCGTGACCATCGACGACCGGCCCCACTGCCGCTCTTGCGTGACGCTTTGCGAAGAGGGTATGGAGATCCGCACCGATGGCTGACACTCGACGCGACTTCGACGTGGTGGTGCTCGGCGGCGGCCCGGCCGGAGTCGCCGCGGCAGCGACGGCGGCCGAATGCGGCCGACGTGTGGCCCTGCTCGACGGCTCCGAGTTCTTGGGTGGGCAGATCTGGCACAACAGCGCCCCGGGCGAGATGCCCCACCGCGCACGGCAGTGGTTCGCCCGGCTAGAGATCTCAGGCGCCACCGTGCTCAACCGAACGACCGCCGTGGCGTCGCTCGCCCCGGGTTGCCTGCTGGCGGAACGCCCGAACGATGCACTGGAGATCGGCTGGGATCGGCTGATCCTCGCGGTCGGCGCACGCGAACTCTTCGTGCCGTTTCCGGGCTGGACACTGCCCAACGTGCTGGGAGCCGGCGGGGGCCAGCTCCTCAGCAAGACCGGATGGCCGTTGGAGGGAAAGCGAGTCGTGGTGGCCGGTAGTGGGCCGTTGCTGTTGGCGGCGGCCGCCGGCCTGAAGCGGCACGGAGCACGGATCGGCTGCGTGGTGGAACAGGCCCCGTTGCGGAAGCTGGCCAGATTCGGTCTCACGCTGCCTTGGCTCGCTCCCGCCAAGCTCCTGCAGGCGGCCGGCTTGCGCTGGAATCTGCGCGGCGTGCCCTATCGCACCGGTTGTTGGCCGCTGGCCGCAGACGGCGACGACCAACTCCGAAGCGTCACCTTCAGCGACGGGCAGTCCACGTGGACCGAGCCCTGCGACTACCTGGCCTGTGCGTTCGGCCTGACGGCCAACCTGCAATGGCCCCGTCTGCTGGGATGCCGGATCGAACGCGACAACGTAACGGTCGACTCGCTACAGCAGACGTCGGTCGCGGGAGTCTACTGCGCCGGCGAGGCAGCCGGCATCGGCGGTGTCGACGCCGCACTGATCGAAGGTCAGATTGCCGGCTACGCCGCCGCGGAACAACCGGCCGCAGCCAAACGCCTTCTCTCCGCACGCCGCCGAACGCGCCGCTTTGCCGACGCGATGGCCGAGGCATTCTCCCTCCGCCCGGAGTTGAAGAAGCTCGCCACGAAAGACACGATCGTATGTCGTTGCGAGGACGTGACGCTGGGGCAACTGGAAGAGCACGGCGACTGGCGATCGGCCAAGCTGCAAACGCGATGCGGCATGGGACCGTGCCAGGGCCGAATCTGCCAAGGCGCACTACAGTTCCTCCACGATTGGCGGAACGAGTCGGCCCGCCCGCCCGTGTTGCCGGTCCGGGTTGAATCGCTGGCCGGCGCACAGATCGATCCCGTGGAGTCGGGGAATCGAGGCGACGTCGAGATTCCTTGAAGACTCTACTTTCACGCTCGTCAGGCCCTGAATCACGTGCTACGGATCACCGGCCACCGCTTCCTTGACCGGCGGGATCTTCTGCTCCTCGATCCACAGCGTCAGGTGCCCACGGGGAGGATAGGGCGTGATGCGCGGGTGGTTGCGGTATCTCCTGTTGGGTTGTCAAAGGGGTAGTGAAACTTGCCCGCTCTTCGCACGTTCGCGATGCGTCCCCGGCCGAAGGGGCCTTGCCTATTCGCGATCAGTCCGCCAGCTTCTGGCGTAATGTCTCGATGGCCTCTTGGATTTCCTGACGATTCCAGCCCTCCTCAAACGAGGAAACTTGCGACTCGAGCAATTGCAGTGTGGTCTCGTCCGGCCACTTCTTGGCCAACGCCTGAAGCGCGGCGAGGCGGGGACCTTCGTTGTCATCCTGGACGGCCCGCTGCACCAGCAGTTCGCGCGTGGTCTCGTCCGGCCACTTCTTGGCCAACGCCTGAAGCGCGGCGAGGCGGGGACCTTCGTTGTCATCCTGGACGGCCCGCTGCACCAGCAGTTCGCGCGTGGTCTCGTCCGGCCACTTCTTGGCCAACGCCTGAAGCGCGGCGAGGCGGGGAC
>CAYYNP010000181.1:0-7365 GCA_964472545.1 uncultured Planctomycetaceae bacterium
CCCAACCCCCCACCCCCCCTACCCCCTAGACCCCCACTCTCCACTATCCCCCTCATCCTCGGGCCCGAATCGCCCACGGTACTCCTCGGCCGGGTATTTCCGTTCGTTCTTCTCCATCTTCGCGCGCAGCGCCGTCGAGATGTCCAATTGCAGTTCGTTGGCCAGGGCCAGGGCATAGCAGAGCACGTCGGAGAGTTCTTCGGCCACTAACGCGAGTTTTTCGGGATCGTCGGCCACCGCTCGCGACTCTTGCATCGAGATCCACTGAAAATGCTCCATCAACTCGCCCGCCTCGATCGCCAGCGACATCGAGAGGTTCTTCGGCGCGTGGAACTGGTGCCAGTCGCGGCGGTCGACGAAGTCGTTGACCAGTTTCCGTAGTTGGGCGATCGTGGTGTCCGAATCGGGCATGGGCGGTTGTTTCCTGATGAGTCTCGGGTTGGCTGCGGCCGAACGCTACCTCACACTCAGCCACCGGCAGCCTACCGCCTCGCAGAGCATTCGCCAAGGCTCACGTGACCGAGTAAGACCGGTGGCCACGTCGGATGATGATGTAGAACGCGTCGGAAGGTTGACGAAGGACCGGAGTCAGGAAGGCAGACAAATCGCTAATCAACGCTGCCACGCGATCACCCCCATCGCGCGCGACGACGGCGTCAGGATGTTTGTCCGAACCTATCAAGCGACCATCCAGGGCATGCCCGAGAATGTCCATCAGGCCGGCATGGCCAATCGTGAAACGTTCGATTTCGCGCCACGAGGAACGCTGCGTGATAAACGAGTGCTCGTATATGACGTTGTCAATCGTGTCCCGGCATGAGAGGCCAATACGAGTCGCGCCACGAACGTAGTGGCCACTGGCGTACGGCCCCGTGTGTGACGAGCGACAACCGTCGTTCTCAAAGAGGAAGCCCCAAGGTCGCAGGACAACGTCGAGACGTGCGACGCAGTCAGAGAGCGCTTGAGCAACCACAACGCGTCGATTCATCGTCTAGCTGGACTTGAAACTACCTCGTGATCCGTGACGTCTATCGATTGCCGGTATTCTCTTGGGTGTGACGCGGCGTGACATCGCGAACCCACACCTCATGCAACCCCCGCAACCGCTGAACAATCTCCGGCTGCTCCGCGGCGTGGTCCTTCCGTTCCGGCTGTGGCTCGGCTAGGTTGTGCAGCGTGGGCTTGCCGCCTGCCTGGATCAGCTTCCAATCGCCCTGGCGGACGGCCCAGCGGCTTTGCCATTGCCAATGGAGGATCTTGTGATGCGATGGGGCGTCTTGCTCGATGATCGGCAACAACGACGCGCCGTCGAGTTTCGCCTTCGGCAGTGGCACGTCGCACAAGTCGAGCACCGTCGGCAGCCAGTCACAGGCGGTGACGGCTTGATGGCGGACCACGCCGCGGGGCAGACGGCGGGGGTAGGAGACGATGGCCGGCACACGGATGCCGCCTTCGAGGAACTGGCCCTTGTGACCGATCCACTTGCCCGTGTTTCCGCCGCCGCCGTTGGCACCGTATTTGTGGCCCTTGGGCAGCCCGCTGCTGTGATTATCCACACGGATGTGGTTCGTCTCGGCCGAGTGGCCGTTGTCGGACATGAAGATTACGATCGTGTCGTCGGTCAGGCCCAGTTCGTCGAGTTTCCCAAGCACGCGGCCCATACGGTCGTCGGTCGTCGAGACCACCTTGGCATACGACCGCCGCGGCATCGGCAGTTCGCGATAGCGGGCGTCGAACTTCTCGTCGGCCTGTTCGGGATAGTGCGGGATGTTAAACGGCACGTAGAGCAGGAACGGCCGATCGCGGTTGGCATCCAGGAATCGCAGCGTCTCGGCGGTCATCAGATCCGGAAAATACTCCCCCCGGGCAAACACTTCTTCGGTGCCGCGATAGAGGTCGTGATAGCCTTGGCCGTGGAGGAAGAAGTGGTTGTAGTTGTCGATGAATCCGTCGCGCAGCCCAAAGAACTCGTCAAAACCTTGCTTGGTCGGCCCATGCGTAAAGGCCGCCCCAAGATGCCACTTGCCGAACAGGGCCGTGCGATACCCGGCCGCCTTGAGCGCCTCGGCCAGCGTGATCTCGGAGAGAAACATGTTCAGCCCGAAGGGCCCTTTGGCGTTGCCCTGCTGCCAACTGTTGACGTTCCCCCGCTGCGGATGCCGCCCGGTCATCAGCATCGCCCGCGCCGGGCAACAGACCACGTGGGCGTAGGCCTGCGTAAAGCGGACGCCGTCGGCCGCCAGCCGGTCGATGTTGGGCGTATACAGGTCTTTCGACCCGTAGCAGTTGGCGTCCAGCGTGCCCTGGTCGTCGGCAAAGAAGATCACCACGTTCGGCCGCCGCGGCGATTCGGCGGCCGAGGCGGGTGGACATAGAGACGGCAAGAACGCACCGAAAAGAACGATCGGCAAAAGTCTGGTGGAGACGTACATATCGGCCCTCCTGAGCGGCCCTCCTGAGTGATTGACCGTCTCAGTCTACCGCAGGGCCTCCCATTCCGCCAGGTAGCCCACGGCGTCACGAAGCGCAGGTCTATGCGGCAGACAGACATCGACCGACGGCCGAAAGAACCGTTCGGCCTACCGGCCGGCTACCTGCGGCAATCGTGAGCCGGGCGCGCTGGTGCGTCAGTCGCCGAAGCGGGGATCCGACGGGCAGTACCCCATGTTCCTCAGCGCGATGTCCTGGCATACTCCGGCGCGCTGGGAGGCCACCGTCGAGGCCACCGTCGAGGCCACCGTCGAGGCCACCGTCGCGTCCATCTCGACGAAAGCCGACCCGGGATGCGACGGACCGTCCGCGGCGTTGCGGGTGAGGATCTGTTGCCGTAACGTGTCCTCCTGCAGCGTCGCCGTCGGCGTCGATCAGGCCTTCGTCTTCGTCCAATTCCGAGATGTACTCGGCCGTCGAGTCCATGCTCAAATCGCCCGAGAGGCTCAGCGTCACCCCGGGCTCGACGCGGATCGCGCCGTCGGACTCCACGACCAGGTCCCCGGCCGACGTGTTCTCGTCGACGGTCACCTCGTCCGTGCTAATCACGGCGGTGGTGAAGTTCGCGTCGGGCACTGCCTCGGTGGCGTTGCCGGCCCAGTCTTCCCAGTTGGTCACACCGTCGACGTCTTCGTCGCCCCACGCCCCGTCGCCGTCTTCGCCCCAGTAGAGCACGTCGAGCACCACCGTCGGCGAGTCGTCCCAGTCGATGGTCGTGTCGTCGTCGCCGAGGCTGGCATAGACGTAGGCCGTGTCGAAGTCGTCGGCGTCGATCGTGGCGGCGGAGGAATCGAGGGTGAACGTGATGTCCCCGGCGTCGACGGTCAGATCGTCGTCGTCCTCGGTGCCGAAGAGATAGACCTTGTCGGTGCCGGTGCCGGCGTCGATGTCGAGCGTTCCGGTGACCGCCTCCAGCAACTCCACGGTAATCGTATCGTCGCCCGTACCGCCGTCGACGTCGTCCGAGCCGTAGTGTACCACGATCGTGTCGTTGCCCGCGCCGCCGAGAATGTCGTCGGTATCCTCGCCGCCGTCGATCGTATCGTTTCCGGCGCCGCCGTCGATCGTGTCGATACCGGCCATGCCGTCGATGGTGTCGTTTCCGCTGCCGCCGTCGAGCGTATCGGCTCCGGCGCCGCCGTCGATTTCGTCGGCCCCACTGCCGGTCGTCAGATCGTCTGCCCCGGCGCCGCCAAAGACCAACATCATCTCGTCGACGGTACCGGCCGTGATGTCCAAGATGTCGTTACCGCCGTAGAGGCGGGCGTGGATTTCGTTGACGCTGCTGGCAAGGTAGTCCGTGGTGGTGGTCCCGTCGTAGACGCGGACGAACTCGTCCTGCCCGACCGTCACGTGCGAGATGTCGATGTCGTCGATGCCGCTGGTGCCGAAGACCAGCACTTCCGTGTAGGAAGCCAGGAACGTGCCGCCGTTGAATTGCTTCACATTATTCGTGTCGTCCGTCTCCGGCACTTTATAGGTCGAGTCGACGATGGCCAGCAAGGTGTAGTCGCCGTCGATCTCGGTGCAGGACACCGGGAACTCGAAAGTGTGTTCGTCGACCGTGCGATCGGCGGCCAGCGCGACCGTGCGCCGCTGCAACTCCTGGCTGGGCGTCGTCCCGTCGGTCGAGGCAAAGATGCCGATATCGAACTCGTCGACGGCCGACCCGGAGACGCTGTACTCGACCTTGAACTTGTCGACGCCGGACTCATCTTGGTAGACGGAGAATTCGTCGATATCGATGTCGACGTTGTTGGCATTCACCACCTCAAGGACCACGTCGTCGCCACTGGCGTACACTTTCCACCCCCGCCCATTGTTCGCAGCCTGACTCGTGTCGACGTGGTCGAAGTCAAGGAGGGTGAGCGCGTTGCTGGTCAGCACCGTGAAGGTCTTGCCCACTACCGGCTGGTAGCCGTTGAACAACGTGACTTTGAGGTTCCCGCTGACGACAGATGCGGTGCCGTCAATTTTCAGCACGTCGTGCTGCGTGGTCGCCGTTTCCCCTTTGATGTCGATATTCAGCCAGCCCTTATCGCCCTGTGCGAAGTCGCCGTCCAACACGAACTCTCCGGCGGAACCGACACCGCCGATGTGGATCTTCCCGTTGTTGGTCAGCCCGGTAGATCCCGCCACTACCTCGCCGTTGGTAGCGACCAGGAGACTGCCGTCGTTGGTGAATGATCCAGTGGAGTCCAGCTTCCCGTATGCCTGGACGTCAACTTCACTCTTGTAGGGGATTTTGCCCCTGCCTACCGCCCGCTTGGCTTGTGCCCGGGTGTAGCCTGTAACTTCCACCAGCCCCGGATCACCCTCTTCCCCGCTGACGGTGAGGTCCCCACTGTACCCCACAACCAAGTTTCCCCCGATACTCAGCGTCCCGCTGGTGACATTGGACTCGCTAATTCGGGGGGTATCTGTCGTGGCTGCGTCATACGTGGAGGATCCGATCCAGGCGTTACCGGCCGCGTCGACGGTTCCACCATCAGCGATCTCCAGAGTTCCTTTAGCACACGACATGTGTATCTCCGCGTGATGGCCGACGCCGAGATTTGCGGCCTCGACGGCTGAGCCCTCGTCCTCAACTCTCAGCGTTCCCTCGGCGTTGCGCGGATTGTACCCGTCATACAACGGAAAGCTCTGGCCCACCGTGATGTTGGGGCCGTCATCCGTCTCCGGGTCTGGGCCGACGATCTCTCCACCGTTGGAGACCGTCACCTCCCCGCTGTGGACAACGCCCACTTTCAGGTATTTCTCGTCTTGCATGGTCAGGGTCGCGTCGTCGATAGTCAGTTTGCTGACCGGAAGCGTGTTTGCCCGAGCCAAGATCCCTTGAGGTCCATGGCCGACTCTTACGCGGCTGTTCACCGTCAAGTTGGCGTCGTCGCTGACGGTCATTTCAGCCATGGTAATCTTCTCGGAATCCACGGTGAAGCCGCCGAGGTCGACTCTCTGGAAGGTCGCTGTAGCCTCCTTCAACTCCACAACGCCCTGGTTTCTTCCGCCGACAACCAGGACGCCGGACGAAGTCATCGTCAACGAACTGGAACTGATTGACAGCTTGGACAGGTTGGGAGGGGCGCCCACGAAACACTTGCCCCAGTACCCGACCGATACGCCCTCGTTGGTAAGCACGGCGGTGCCGGTGCCGTTGTTGATTCCGAATTCCACGTTGTCCGAGCCGGTGGTCGCGGCGTCGTTGACGACGTCGATTGTCCCCTTGACCGTCAGCGGCTTGCCGTTGAGGTCCAGACTGATCGGGGCGGCCGGCGGCGTGGGTGGGTCGAAGCCGCTCTCGATGCCGATTCCGGCGATCTTATTCACAGCAGCCGTCAGCTTGGCGCTCCCGTCGACGTTGTTGTCGAAGACGACGCTATCTGTTTCATCGGGCGTGTCGGCGTTGAGCCAGTTACTGGGCGTCTCCCAGTTGTCGCTATCGTCGCCTTCCCAGTACGCGATCGAATCGACGAGCAGTCGCCGGTATTCCAGCGACTCGACACGGAGCCTTCGCCCTTGGCTGGGTCGTTGCTTGGTGGCGGACTTTCCACTACGGGTCCGGAGACGGAAGTTCGCGAGCATACTCATAACTCCTTCGAGGAATGGGGGTGCGGTAGTTGCTCTGGGGAGCCCACACGACGCTGACTCGAGGCAGCGCACTCTTTAACTCGCTGAGCTCCTTCTGACTGAAAATCATGTCGACAACGGTCAAATGGCGCAGGTTCGACAGCCTGCTCAGGCGGTGGAGTGCCGCGGCAGTGACTCGGGTACCGAACAGCCTCAGGATACAAAGGGACTTCAGTTTCACCAGTTCGTCCACCGCTGCATCGGTGATCGCGCTTGATTGGACCGTCAAGGTCAACAGGTTCACCAGAGCGCTGACGTGCGCGAGCCCACGATCTGTGACACTCGCATCAACAATCTCCAGGTGCCGCAGTTTGGCCAACTTGCCGACGTGGGCCAGCCCTGCGTCCGTGAAACTCCGCCCGCCGATGCACAGAGCGCGTAGGTCCGACACGTCTCCAATACCGGCGATGGAACGGTCCGTTACGCGGGGGCCGTACAGTGACAGGATCTCGAGTGACGGTAACGCGGTTAGATGCACCAAGCCCGTGCCGGTCACGTTGCTGTTGTCAACGTCGAGTTGCAGCAACTTCGGCAGACCGCTGAGGTGAACGAGGCCTTCATCGGTGATCGGCGTGTCGTGGAGCATCAAGAAGCCGAGCTCTGTCTTCTCGCGCAGGTAGACCAACTCCTCGTCTTTGATCTGGGTATAGCAGAGGTAGAGTACCTGCAGATGCACGAGCCCTTGCAGATAGCGAGCCCCGGGATCTTCCACCGGGCCGGTGTCGCGATGGTGGCGGAAGGAGACACAGTCAAGCCAGCCCTGGCGGTTCCACATAATCTTGGCACCGTGCTTCTCCAATTCGATGGCCGCATCGCGTTCGATCTCTCGCAGCACGCGTTCGGCACGGCGGCGGACTTCTTCGTCGTCGGCCTCCATCTTCGGCACCACCGCCGCCACCGCCGGGCCGCCGATCTGCACCAGGGCTTCGGTTGCCCGGTCGCGGACTGCCTTCGACGGGTCGCCCAATTGCCCAACCCATCCGTCAATCACCTCCTGCGAAACGCCCGCCGGCTCGTCGGCGTCCTTGGGGGCCTCGCCGGCAAGCAACGATCCGGCCGTCAGCATGACGGTGCCCAAGGCGCATAGTGTCTTCGCAAACATGGAACATCCTCCACAGTCGTGTTTCATCAGGTTTTCGAGTGATACGCCCGCGCGCACGCAACCGCGCGGCGTCGTTTCGGTAAGAGATCGAGACCCCGGTCGCCATCCCACCCCGAGCCCGTTGTCACCCAAGCCGTGTGACCATG
>CAYYNP010000181.1:7375-20730 GCA_964472545.1 uncultured Planctomycetaceae bacterium
AAACGGCCGTACCCGCAGCCATTGACCCTGGATACGGTGAGCTTACCACAATCCCCCCCCCAATGCAAGCGCCGAACTGAACAATTTCCGCCGTTTTCTCCCCAGAGCCGAGAGGGCCCGGGCTCTCAAGCAACCCGCCCAAGAACCCTAGCCCATTCCGCCCTACGCGGCGAGGGCCATCAGCGTGTAGTCGCCTTCGATCTCGGTGCACGCGGCCGCGCTAACCCCAAGACAGGCGAGTGTCGAAGCGTCCGTATCTGGAGTCTTCCTTGGCAAGGGGAATGAATTAGTATGGTGTCCCCAGATTTCCCCCAGATTTCCATGGTGTCCCCAGATTTCGCCCAGGTTTCGCGGACCGTTCGTCGAAGTCGCCACCGTCGCCGCCCATGGCAAACTCGCCCGGCTCGACGCAGATCAGTTTCATGCCGATCGAGTTGACCGACGCGTCGTCGGCCGCACGACAAGCCGAGGGCAATCCGGCCACCAACACGATGCAAAAAGCTGCACGAATCACCCGTTTCCTCCCTGGGGCTTTGCAGCCGCCGACGACAGAAAGTAGGGTGCGTCTCGACGCACCACGGCCAAGTTTGCACATCACGCAAAATCTTGGTGCGTCGAGACGCACCCTGCGGGACATCCGCGTCGCCGACCTCGTGTCCTGATGGAGTTTAGCGGCCGTCGGCACGACGGCCAAGCACTCTACGCCCGTCCGGGGCCAATTGCCAATCCGCGTTGGCTCTGATATTCTTAGGACCTGTCCGGAAACCACCTCACGGTTTTTCGGGCGAATCATCACACGGAGTGTGATGGCTACCATGAAGCGGACGAAGTTGTTTCCGGACAAGCCCTTACAATCAACCACCCATCCGATAGACCAGTTTCAACGGAACCCCAGCCATGTCGCGTGAAACCAGCCAAGCCGCTTTCGGCCGTGCCCGGCAGCTTATGCCCGGCGGGGTCAACAGCCCGGCCCGGGCGTTTGGGGCCGTGGGCGGAGAGCCGATCTTCTTCGAGCGGGGCGAAGGGGCCTACCTGTTCGACATCGACGGCAATCGGTACATCGACTACATCGGCTCCTGGGGCCCGATGATCCTCGGGCACGCCCATCCGCGCGTGGTCGAGGCCCTCGAGGCGGCCGTGCGGCGGGGGACCAGTTTCGGGGCCCCGACTCTGGCCGAAAACGAACTGGCCGATTTGGTCATCGAGGCCGTCCCGTCGGTCGAGAAGGTGCGGCTGGTCAACTCCGGCACCGAGGCCACGATGAGCGCCATCCGGCTCGCGCGGGGCTATACGGGCCGGCCGAAGATCATCAAGTTTGCCGGCAACTACCACGGCCACGTCGACAGTTTGCTGGTGGCCGCCGGTAGTTCGGCCGCCACGTTGGCCGTGCCCGACTCACCCGGCGTGACCGAAGGCACCACCGCCGACACGATCGTGCTGAAGTACAACGACGTGGCCGGGCTGGAAACCGCCTTCGACGATCACGGCCCACAGATCGCCGCCGTGATCGTCGAGCCGGTCGCCGGCAACATGGGCTGTGTGAAGGCTTCGGGGCCGTTTCGCGAGGCCTTGCGGGTGGTGACCGAAGAGCACGGCGCGCTGCTGATTTTCGACGAGGTGATGTCCGGCTTCCGCGTGGCCTACGGCGGGGCCCAATCATTGCTGGGTATCACACCCGACCTGACCACGCTGGGCAAGATCATCGGCGGCGGATTGCCGATGGGGGCCTACGGCGGCCGGGCCGATATCATGGACTGCGTGTTGCCGGCCGGAAAGGTCTTCCAGGCCGGCACGCTCAGCGGCAATCCCCTGGCCACCGCCGCGGGCATCGCCACGCTGCGGGAGCTTCGCGAAAGCAATCCGTACGAGCAACTCGAAGCCCTCTCGACCCGGCTGGCCGTCGGGCTGGAAGACGCCGCCAAGGCCGCGGGCATCCCATACGCGATCGGCTGGTTCGGCCCGATGATGACGTTCTTCTTCAGCGACGAGCCGGTCACCGACTGGGACGTTGCCGCCCGATGCGATACCGAGCGTTACGGCCGCTATTTCTGGGGTATGATCGACCGCGGCGTCTACCTGCCGTGCAGCCAATACGAGGCGTTGTTCCTCTGTGCCACCCACACCGAGGGTGACATCGACGCCACGATCGCGGCAGCCGGGGAGGTGATGGCTGAATTGTAGGGTGCGTGCGACGCACCGGCGCCGCTGCAACTGGGAGGTAGGTCCCCTCAGCCAGGTCGATGATCCCGTCAAACTGGGCTTTGTGCTCGGCGGAATCGGGCGTAGACTAGACGGCATCGTAAAGTGGCTTATGCTCTGGAGTACGGCTGTGCTCTGCCCCAGCCACACTTCACCTCGGAACAAGGGAAGGAGATCGCCATGTTGTATCGCGTCGCCAGAAACGCCTTGGCCGTGTTGCTGACCCTGCTGCTGCCGGAGATCGGCCGGGCCCAGCCGACCTCCGAATCGACCGTCACCGGCCACGGCGAAGTAACGATCCGGCCGTTGCCGACGGCGCTGCGGGTAAGCCGACAAATCAATGCGTCCGGCGGGAGCGTCGAGGCGGCGCTAAAGCGTCTGGCCCAACGCCGCCAGGCCGCCGTGAAGAAGCTCGAGGAACTTCAGGCCGATTCGGCGTCGATCTCGTTTAGCCGTCCCGGTGTCTTCGAGTCTAGCCGCATCTTGCCGTCTCCTCCCGGAGCAAGCTACCCGCCTGCCACCGCACCGGACTATCCAATCCCGCCGACGGCTCCATCACCCGCTGCCGTACCGCCGACGGTATACCCCGCGCCGGCTCCTCCCGCGACTGTCCCCCCCGCGACTGTCCCCCCCGTATCTACATCGCCGACTCATCGCGCCGCGCCGGCGCCTCCGTCGGCGCCTCCGTCGGCTCCGCCACCCGTTACGACGTCGCCGACCGTCCGCGCCGGGGCGACCCCGTCCACGGCTCCATCGCCCACCGCCACGCCACTGTTCATCCCACGGCCCGCGGCCCCACCCTATCCGGAGCCGCCACGCACCGCACCGGGCAGCCCCCCAAGGCTACCGCCGATTCAGCCGGTGGTTCACGTCTGGACCATCGTGACGGCCGATTGGCCGCTGACCGGCGAGGGCTTCGACGAACGGCTGATCGCCGGCGAGGCGCTGATGACCAAGATCGCGGCGGCAGATGTGGCCGGGGCAACGATTCCCGACCCGCTGATACCGAGAGACGGCGACGTGGACGAGTTGATGCCCACGCCGCCCCGTAGCTATCCGCCCCGTGTCGCGCCGCCCAGTCGCTATTCCGCCCCCAGTTACACGCCCCCCGGCATGACACCGGACAACGGCTCCTATTGGTCGCCCGTTTCGTTTCCCCCCGCCGCGCCGGCGAGCCAACGGAACTACCGCTACGTCACCAAGATCACCGAGTCGCAGCGCAAGGCCGCCATGGCCGAGGCCTTTGCCAAGGCCCGAAGAGAGGCCGGCGAGTTGGCGGGCGCCGCCGGCAAGTCGATCGGCGGATTATTGTCGCTACGGGGCAACGCTTGCTCCGGGGCGAATCCGAACGAAGAGGAAGACGTCGAACCGCAGCAAATCGAAGTCACGTACGGCATAACGGCAGTGTTTCGCTTGCCGTAATGACGTTTGCGCCTACTATCCCCATCCATTCTTCCCCATTCCGTCACCCCTGCCGAACACCATGCCCAAACGCTCGCCCTATCAACAACGCGTGATCCGCGATTACTACAAGAACCAAGACGCCATCATGCTGCAACGGCTCGGCGACCTGGTGACCGATCTGTTTCTGGCCGAAGGCAAGGCCAAGGTGCGGCTTTGGAAGCGGGTGGCAACGACCCTCGAGAAGCTCGAAGTGCCCGCCAAACGCGTGCAGCACATCGTCCAAAGCGACAATCCGGCCCTGGTGGCCGATCTGTTGAAGGAGTTGCTGGCGAAGAGCTAGCGATCGCGTGGCATCATCCGCTCTGCTCGTTCCCAAACTCCGGTTTGGGAACGCGGCTTACGCCCGGCTCTGCTCGGCCGAGGAGACGATGGTCGAAGCAGCGCTTCGGGGAGATTCGTTCCCAAACCGGAGTTTGGGAACGAGAGAACGACGGCCCCGCAGTTCGGGCTCCGGCGCTATCGATCGCACCACTTTGTGCCACCAGAGCCGTCCGCCCAACCTGACGTGTTCATACCCGCGATGGCCGGGGCACGCCACCAGCGTCGACAGTACGACCACGCTGGCGAAGGTCGCCAACGCGACCCAACGCGCGCGCCGCCGAACGTCGAACGCCACCAGCCCGTAGAGCACACCGAATCCGAATCCCGCCCCGTGGGCGATGTTTGCCACGTTGAAGACGTCGGCCGCCGTGAGCAGGATACAGAGCACGAACCAGCCAAATAGCAGTTTGGCCGTCGAGTCGGGGCAGACCACCTCGAGTTCCCGTCGCCAGCGCCGGCCGATCCACACCGCACCGAACAGCCCGTAGACGATTCCCGAAAGGCCCACGATCATCACCGGCTGCTCCCGGCCGTAGCTACCGATCACGTACTCGGGCATCATCGAGGTGAAGCCCAACAGGACGACCAGCGCCAAGGTGCGATACGAACCGAAGTAGTTCTCCAGCGCTGGCCCGAACGTCACCAGCCAGTAGACGTTGAAGGCGGCGTGCAACAGGTCGCCGTGCATTAGCGCGCTGGTAAAGGGCCGCCATAACTCGCCGGCCCAAAGCCGCGGCAGGATTCCCAAGTAGTCGTTATAGTAGGCCTCCCGCCGTCCGGCCCCTCCTCCCGCCCCGTCGAGTGCGCACGCCAACTCCAGTGCCACGGCTACGGCAGCAATGATCAGCGTGACGGGCGTGCGGTTGAAGTTGATTTCGGGACGCGGGAGCATGGCCGGCTGGGATGGACGATTGCTGATCTATGATTGCGGATTCCGAAAGCACCTCAACCATACCCGACAACCACGGCCAAGCCAATCGCAAATCGGCGTGTTCGGCCCGTCTTGCACCACCCGGGCTGGGCGAGCAACCCAATGGCTGCCGAATGTAGCGGGTTGTTTGCTACTCGTTCTCGTCCTTGTGCTCAAGCCTGTCGACCGATTTCGGGAGCTTCTTCTCTTCCGATTTCAACCGACGTTCGATCTTCTTCGCGTCCTCGGCGGGCGGCAGCGATTCCGGCCGGATGTTGCGTTTGGCGAGAAGCTTGCGGACGCCTGCGTTGTTCTTGACGTGCTCGTGGGTGATCGACGTCTCCGTATCCAACCCGTCCCGCTTGATGCTAAACGTGGTGATCTCGTTCGCGAAGTCCTTAGCCTTGATCGTGATCGTCGGGAGGAAATCGGCGAGCGGGCGGTTCTTGGGTACGTCGAGCTTCCTCTTCATCTGCTGAGTCGATCTCCCTCCGAACAGTGCCATGTCGCCCTTGCTGCGGATGCGGCCAAAGCTCTGATTGTCGTGAAGCTTCTCGAAAATCAGCCCCGAAAGCTGCTTCTCCGAAACGGTCAGTTTCTTGCGCGCCTGCAACCGCTCGACCTCGGCTAGCCGTCGCTCTATGATCTCTTGCTTGCGGGTCTGAACGGCGAAGTAGGTCTGCGCGAAGGCGATCGCGTCTTTCGAGGGGTCACCGTTTTGGGCGATCAGGTAGCAGGCATATCGAGTGAGCATCACGTCGTCGATATCGCGTTGACCACCCTTGCCGAGTTGGATCATTTTCGTGACGTCAAGAAAATGATCGGCCTCGTCGTAACCCGCCGTCATACAGGAGGTTCGGGCTTTCACGATAACCTTGGCGAAGTTCTCCCATCTCGCGTAGCCGAGTATCTCCTGCAGGTCGCGGGCCATCCAGAACTCGACGCCCGTTTCCTCTTCGGTGCGGACGAGGGCCTCGAAATCGCTGTGCAATTGGGCGACGATGGAGAGAAAATGGGCAGATCCACTCTTCGACAGGCCGCAAGAAAACGTCGTGTGTTGGTGGTTCTCTCAACGCCATCCGCAAATGTTCCGTCCCCCAGCATTCTCGTCCAAGCGATGAGCGATTCCATACGGCAGGTGCAGCCCCAACACAAGTCGCACGTGCCGGTGAATCATAGTGCGGGCGGACAAGATCATCTCTATCCCGCTGTCATTCGTCCGCCTAGAGGCCATTCACGATCGACTCAGTGTCAAAATGGCCAGTTTAGGCTTACATTCCGGGTAATGCTCGTTTTGCCGGCACTTCGCCCGGCATCAGCCGATCCTATCAACGTGGCCGGTTCCGCGAAGTTTGGAGCAGTCCTGCGTATCGAGAAGCCCGCCGCCTCCATCGGCAGGCTGAGTGTGGTTCACCGATAGCGACGACGTCTTGTGCGACGGCTGCCTGGATGCCCTGCCAAGTCAAGTGCGTCCGGATCAGATCGGCAATACGCCTTTGGTTTTCCACGAACAGCTCGATCCACGGACCCTTTGGACTCCGCCTCTCCTCTGTCTGCCGATCCACACTGCTAGTCTCTAGGGCCGCGGCACCTTGCGTCATGGACACGGTGTTATGAATCCTCCACGCCATCCGGGAATATCGAATTCGAGTACGATCTGCGCAAGACCAAAGCACGCCATTCGTAAAACGCTTACACGCCCGCTCAAGAAGCTGGCACGCAGATTGTGTCTCACGCGAATGGGGAACGCCCTCGTGCGGTTGCCCGCGCCGGGTGCGGTTGCCATTGAGTTGACAAACCGATGCAATCTGCGTTGCAAGATGTGCGCGTTTCACTCGTCGGAGTCGAGGAGCCGTCTGAAGCAGCGTTCGATCGGCGACATGGAGTTTGAGTTCTTCGAGCAGCTCGCCGACCAGATCGCCGAATTTGACCGCCCGCCGCACATTGGGTTGAACTACTCTGGTGAATCTCTGCTCTACCCACGATTCAGCGATGTGCTGGAGTTGCTGAGGTGTCGCGGGTTGTCTGCCAGGAGTGGCTTTAACACGAACGGGACGCTTCTGAAGCCCAGCGTATCTGATATGTTGCTGGACTGCTTTGAGGGCTCTATCAACATCAGCCTTGATGGCTTCCGGGAATCACACGAAAGGATACGCGTTGGCTCTCGCTACAACAGGGTCTTCGAGAACGTTTCGTACTTGATCGAGAGGAAACGGCGTTTGGGATTGACCCGCCCGAGGATCGTCGTGAATCTGGTCCGGGTGGATCAGAGCGGCCGAGAGATCGAGGAGTTCGTACGGTACTGGGGCAATCGCGCGGACAGTGTTCGCGTCTACGAACATCTTACTCACGACAATCGTTATGTCACGTCGACGAGACACCTCGATGCGGTCCTGGCCGGGAGGCGACGAGCGTGCAAGCAGCCGTTCAACTACCTAGCCATATTCTGGGATGGTAGCGTCACGTTCTGCTGCAACGACATATCCCGGCGTGGCATGGGAGTGACCGAAAACGCCCACAATAGGAGCATAATGGAGATCTGGAGAGGCGATCAGGCAAATCGGCTGAGGCGCTTGATGATTGATGGACAAGTCAACGGACTGCCGGCTTGCGGTCGCTGCGAAGTGTGGGCAAAGAGCTATGCCCCCGGGAAGGCCCCCTCCTCGGAGTACACGAACCGCCCGAGAAGCGTCGCCGCCTCTTGCCGACGAAAGTGCGCCTAGGGTTAGGCATTCCTCTCGCTGGCGACGACCCAGCCCATGGCTCAAGCCTTGGTGATCTCTGCCCATCGCTGGCGGGCTGCGCACGGCGACGTATCTCGGCTGTGGCCAACCGAAATCGTGCTGTCAACAGTCGATCAAGTTGCCCCCCGAACAGGGCCCGATTGGTGGTACCCTCAACGTCAACCTGAGTGAGACAACTGCCTCCTGATTTATTACTCTACAGGGTGGAAGGAGGCGAGCCCTTGATGGAACGCACAGAATCAGTTGGTGGAGAGCAGACACCCCCCTCGTCGGAGGTACTAGAGGAGCTGGTGCGGCGTCGCTCACCGCGGAGTACAAGCGGAAGATCCTTGCCGAGGCGGACGCCTGCTGGGAGCCGGAGGCGTTGGGTGGGCCGCTCCGACCATTCTGTCGGATTCTCTTTCTGCCGGCGATCCGGGCTCGACGCTCGTGTATGCCACATTATCGCCGATC
The DNA here is from genome assembly GCA_964472545.1 of uncultured Planctomycetaceae bacterium. GTDB lineage: Bacteria > Planctomycetota > Planctomycetia > Pirellulales > Thermoguttaceae > CAYYNP01. The sequence goes on from CAYYNP010000181.1 coordinate 15,467, forward strand.
AGCCGAGCGGCCCAAAGTAACGCGCGCCTCCCTCCGCAGCACTACTCGACGGGCGAGGTAGCATCGCGACGAGGCAGCGTTGACCTAACGTGTCTTGCCGAGCTTCGGCCATGCCAGTAACCTGATCTTCGTCGAGTATCCGCCCGCCCGCCGCAAAGGAGAGAATCATGTCCGATAACGCGAAGACTCCCGCCGAATCGTCCCCCAACCGCCGTCAGTTCATCCACACGGCTTCGACTGCCATGGGCGTTGCCGTAGCCGCCGGCGTGCCACGCGTGACGGCCGTGGGCCAAGAAGCTGCCGGGGCCAACGAGCGGATCGGCGTGGGGTTCATTGGCACGGGCGGACGCTGCAACGCGCATATCGGCATCGTCAACCAATTGAAGGCGAAAGGCGTCGCCGAGCCGGTCGCCGTTTGCGACGTCTATCGGCCGCGGTTGGAAGAGGCGTCGAAGAAATGTGGCGGGGCCAAGATGTATCGGGCGCATGAAGACTTGCTGGCCGACCCGGCCGTCGACGTGGTCTGCATTGCCACGCCCGACCGGCTGCACGCGCCGCAGGCGATCGACGCGGTCAACGCCGGAAAGGACGTCTATTGCGAAAAGCCGCTGACGCACTGGGACCAATTCGAGTTGGCCAAGAAACTCGAAGCGGCCGCCAACAAGAACCGGCGGATCGTGCAAGTCGGCACGCAGTACATGGCCGACGAGAACTACGCCAAGGTGTCGCAGATGATCAAGGACGGCATCATCGGCACGCCGGTACACGCCCAGTTGGGCTACTTTCGGCGCGGCGACTGGGGCGAGCGGATGAACGTGCCCGACCCGAACGCCAAGCCGGGGCCCGATCTCGATTGGAAGCGGTTCCTCGGCGACGCTCCGGAGGTCGACTATAGCGTGTCGCGGTTCTTCCAGTGGCGGCTCTTCTGGGACTACGCGGGCGGCCCGGCCACCGATCTGCTGGTGCATACGTTCACGCCGGTCTTCTGCCTGTTGGATCTCGACTATCCGCAGCGGGTCTTCGGCGGCGGGGGCGGGTATCAGTACGACCGCGAGGTGCCCGACCAGTGCAACATCATCGCCGACTACGAAGACGGCCCCAGCGTGGTGATGATGAACTCGCTGTCGAACTACACCGGCATCGAGACCAAGATCCGCGGCACCCACGGGATCATCATCCTCACCAGTTCCGGCATCCGCATCGTGCCGATCGACCCGAAGACCAACAAGGAGACCGACGAGATCATCCTCCGCTGGAACGGCATGGGCGACACGGCCAAGCTCTGGGGGAACCTGATGGAGTGCGTGAAGACCCGGCAGCAGCCGTTCAGCCCCATTGCGGCGGCCGTGCGCGTCCAGGCCCCGCTCAGCGCGGGAATCATCAGCCATCGGGAGAACAAGGTGGTGATGTTCGACAAACAGACCGAGGCGCTGGTGTTGTCGTAGGTACGACGGCCAATCGCAGCCGAACGCGGCAGAGTTTGGCACAGAGGACCGAGTGCCATGCCCACGCAAGCGTGGGCACTACGCCCGGCCCGATAGCGGGCGACCCCGGAGCTACAGCCAACGTCCGGCGACTTCGGCTACAGGGCTCGGCCCCGCCCGATTCCGGGCGGCTTCCCCTCCGTTCGAGTTGCATTCCCCGGCATTTTGGGCATAATAAGAGTGTACTCATCTAGCTTCTCCCGTCGTCGTGGATACCTACGACACGCGCGGCGGCCTGCGGCTTCAACGGAGGGTTTTCGGTGCGCAATTCCGCGAATCGTGTGAAAACGGCAGTGGGGGGATGGCTGAGAAGCAAGGGGCCCGGCGGCGGATTGCCGCTCTCGCGGAGGAACGCTCTGCGCTTCGAGCGGCTCGAGCCCCGCGTGGTACTCGATACCGGCTCGCTGGTGATCAGCGAGTTCATGGCCATCAACGATACCGGCCTGATGGACGAAGACGGTGACCGGCCCGACTGGATCGAGATCTATAATCCCAACGCGGCGGCCGTGAATCTGGGTGGATGGTATTTGACCGACGACGCCGACAACTTGACCAGATGGCGGTTCCCGGCCTATGTGCTCGACGCCGACGCCTACCTGCTCGTGTTCGCCTCGGACAAAGACCGCAACGACCCGGCCTCGCCGATGCACACGAACTTCCGGCTCAGCGGCGAGGGCGAGTACCTGGGCCTGATCGAGCCCGGCGGGGAGACGGTGGCCTATTCCTTCGAGAGCTACCCCGAACAACAGTCCGACGTCTCTTACGGGCTGACGCACGGCGCGGCCAGTTTCGTCACCCAAGGCGACGACCTGACCTACCTCGTGCCGGACGCCGACGACGCACCATTGGGCACTACCTGGACCGACGTCGGTTTTGACGATTCGGCGTGGATCGGCCACACGGCCCTGATGCAGATTCTGATCACCGAGGTGGGCACCGAAGACCCCGACTTCATCGAGATCCGCAACGTCGACGACAAGGCGGTCGACACCGAGGGCTGGGTGGTGGCGTTTAACGACGGCCGCCGCGGCGACGTCAACCTCGTCGATCCCGATTACTGGCACTTGCCCGACTCGATGTTCGTCGGCCAAACGCTCCACCGCCACGACGATCCCGACGATCCCGACCACTACTACGGCAGCGACATCCCTTGGCGAACCGTGGGCTACGGCTGGGTGATGATCGTCGACGCCTTCGGCAACGTGGCCGACTTCGTCGCCTGGGGCTTCCCGGCCGAAGATCTCCAGACGTTGAACGTTACGATCAACGATCACCCGATCACGTTGGGCGACGCTTGGATCGGCGATCCCGTGCCGCCGGAGGGCAGCGCCACAAAGACCCTGCAGCGCAGCGGCAGCCTGGACCACAACACGGTCGACGATTGGGCCTTCACCCAGCCGCCGTCGGTGGGCGAAGCGAACCCGAACATGACCACGCCGTTTACCAGCGGCGTCACGGCCGGCGTAGGCTACACGGCCGCCGGTCCCGGCTTCGGCAACGCCCTGCAGACCGACGTCGAGGCGGACATGGCCGGGGTGAACGCCTCGCTGCTGACGCGGATGCGCTTCACGGTCGACGATCCCGGCGTGCCCGACGAGTTGCTGCTGCGGATGAAGTACAACGACGGCTTCGTGGCCTATCTCAACGGGCAGAAGATCGCCGAGCGCAACGCTCCGGAAACTCCTGCCTGGAATTCGACGGCTACCGCTCCGCGCAGCGTGGGCGAGTCGTCGGCCTATGAAGAGATCGACGTTACCGAGTTTCTCGGCACGCTACGGCAAGGCAACAACGTGCTGGCGATTCACGGCCTGAACGTCGACGCGGCCGACGACAACTTCCTGATCCTGCCCCAACTCGTCGGCCGCAGCGACAGCGGCTTCCTTCGCTACATGGCCACGCCCACCCCCGGCGAGCCGAACATGGCCGGCTCAATCGTCACTCCACCGGAGTACTCCCACGACGGTGGGTTGTTCACCGAGCCGTTCGCCCTTCAGCTCACCGGCGACGCCTCCTTCGGCGGCGTGATCCGCTATACGCTCAACGGCAAGGAGCCGACGGGCAACTCCACACAATACACGAGTCCGATCGTCGTCGACCGCAGCGTGCAGGTGCGTGCCCGGCTCTACGAGGAGGGCATGGATCCCAGCCCCATCGCCACCGAGTCGTACGTGATGCTGGCCGCCGACCTGCAAGACTTCAACTCGAATCTGCCGTTGGTGGTCATCGACACCTTTGGCCGCGGCATCCAGGGCAAAGACCGCGAGTTCGGCGCTGCCTACATGGCGATCTTCGAGCGCGGCGAAGAGCCGACCGTGCTCACCGTGCCGCACGATATCGATACCCGGATCGGCATCCGCACGCGCGGCTCCAGTTCCAGCGGCTGGCCGAAGCACCACTTCCGCCTCGAGTCCTGGAACGAGACCAGCGAGTGGATCGAGACCGGGCCGGAAATGAAGCTCAACGATCGCGACATCTCGCCGTTCGGGATGCCCGCCGCCTCGGACTGGATCCTCGGCTCGTTCTACACCTTCGACCGGGCGCTAATGCGCAACCCGCTGATCTACGAATTGAGCAACCAGACCGGCAACTACGCCACGCGGACGCAACACGTCGAGGTCTTCCTCAACTCCAACGGCGGCACACTCTCCTACGCCGACTACCACGGCGTCTACGTCTTCATGGAGAACATCCGCCGCGACGACGACCGGGTCGACGTGCAGACGCTCTATCCGTCCGACAACACCGAGCCAAACGTCACCGGCGGATATATCTTCAAAGACGATCGCACGTCGACCTCGCTGCCATGTAACCGGAACGACGGTTTCAATGCCGGGGGATTGAGCTTCGCCCACGTCGAACCGGACGTCTGCGACATCACCTCGCAGCAGAAGAGTTGGCTGATCAACTACATCAACCGTTTCGACGGCGCGCTGGACGGCCCCAATTCCCGCGATCCGGTCCGTGGCTACGCCCCCTACATCGACGTCGACGCCTGGATCGACCACCATTGGCTGAACCTGCTGACCAAGAACCCCGACGCCTTCCGGCTGAGCAGTTTCTACTACAAGGACCGCAACGGTCCGATCGTAGCCGGGCCAATCTGGGACTTCGACCGCACGATGGGCTGCGACAGCGACGGCCGCGCCTTCAGCCCCACCGGCTGGAATCCCTCCAGCGGTACCAGCCTGTTTACTTACGGCTGGTGGGACAAACTCTTCGACGACCCCAATTTCGGACAACGATGGATCGACCGCTGGCCGATCCTCAAAGAGTCGGCGCTGAGCACGGCGAACATGCACGCCGTAGTCGACGGCATGGCCGCCGAGATCGGCGTCGAGGCCGCCAACCGCAATTTTGCCAAGTGGACCAGTGTGCAACCCAACTCCGGCGGCTGGACCGGCGAGGTCGACCACCTGAAGACCTGGCTCGCCAACCGCATCACCTGGATCGACTCGCAATTCCTCGACGAAGCCGCTTTCTCGCAAAACGGCGGCATCGTCGACCCGGGCTTCCAACTCACGTTTGCCGATCCCGGCGACGACAATACCGTTTACTATACGCTCGACGGCTCAGACCCGCGGCTCTCCGGCGGGGCGATCTCTCCGAAGGCGTTTACTTACGAAAACGACCCGATCACGATGCTTGCCACCGGTGTGGTCACGGCCCGGGTTTGGGACGGGACCGCCTGGTCGTCTCCCAGCCAACCGCGCGGCGGGTGGTCTCCTCCGACCGAGGCCCTGTTCGTCGTGGGCGAGCCGGCGTCGGCGGAGAACTTGGCGA
>CAYYNP010000182.1:0-20724 GCA_964472545.1 uncultured Planctomycetaceae bacterium
CTCCGCGACGCTTGTATACCGATATATGGTGGCGTCATTCATCTCATCCACGTGAGCACGCACATCACCAAGATACTTGTCCATGGTGACCTGTTCGCCGCTTGCCACGGGAATCGGGATCCTGTTCCACACTGCTTCCAGGAGATCATTCGATTGGATGGCGCTGCGTTTGATGATCTCCGCGTACGGGCCGAGGATCTGCCGATAGAGCTGCGATTGGTCCGAAATCCTCCTAATCATGTGGAGAATCTGCTGCTCAAGGTACTGCCGAAATCTCGCTGTGAGTTGGTCCTCCTTGACGCCCTCGCCAGACAACAGTCTAGTCAGCGCGTTGGAGTTGAGGACGCCGCCGCAAAAAGGTGCCCATGAGGGCACCACCGCGGGGCATCCGGAGGTTACGTACATCCTCTTTATGTACACATCGACTGCGGATCTAGCATGATGGAAGGCCTCTGGCGGGCGAACGTAAAGCACTCCCGTTGCCTGGTATTCTTCCGGCACGTCACGGAGCACTGTAGGAAAGTGCGGTTCCGCGTCGTGTAGTCTCCTTACCGCGTCGGTCCAATCCGTGTCGGAATAATCTCCAGAACCCTCCCACAACATACTGCCTTCGTTTACGCAATCGTTTTTGAAGTACACTCGGACGGGAAGGAGAGCTGTGTACTTCTTGAGATGGCGAAGGACTGAAGCTTCGTCAACACGATGGTCGCGCACGAACTGAGGACGAAGTCGACAAACGACAAGCGTACCCACTGAGGATCCCGTGACGCCGTATGTGCCCAGAGTCGAGGCATACTCTTGGTGGCTGATCCGCTCGATAGTCGCCACGTCGGCGCCGTGGCTGTATTTCCACGTGACGCTTGCGGAATTACGGGACGTATATACTTCGACTGACTCACTTGCGGCCAGCGCGGAGAGAAACCCCACTCCGTACTGGCCGATCAGTTCGGCGTACTTCAGGTGACCTCCGCTAGCGCGGATCCGCTGTGCTTCGTTCTGCTTGTACGAATTCCCGAAGTCGTTGAGGAAACTCTCTACATCCTCCGCTGTCATCCCGCAGCCGTCATCAGAAACGGACAGAAGGGAGTGAGATTGACTGTAAGAGACTCTAATGCGGCCTTCGGTCGGATCCTTCTCCGATCGAAGTATGATCGCGTCGTGCCCGTTTTGCACAAGTTCGCGGAGTACAGCGCCGAAATCAGAATAGAGAGAATCACCAAAGAGGCTTATTAGACCTGGTATGTTCGCCGTAAGCTTGGAATTCTTCGCCATTGCTTGCTCCCAATCCATATCGCGAGAATCGCAGCGCAACCCGCAACACCTGAACTCGATGCGCTGCTCTGTTCGGCGCCATTGGGCGCAAAGTCTCGCTTCGCGCCTTGGTGCGGTCATCTACACTGTCAGCTTACCGATGATACCTCGTGCCGTAAAGGCCAGCAACCCCGCTACGGTGGCATCGATTGTGGCGATTCCGGTTCAACTTCGCACGACGCAAAGAAAGGGCACATTCTACTTCTTGGGGCTAGCGAGGTAGAACGCCCTCTCCTTTGCCCCGCTTTTCCATCCTGAACTCTGCCTTCCAAGAAGAAACGCGACGCGCCATCTTCTTATTTGTCAGGCCCGTAGCCCCCGGCCCGAAACAGAATTGTTCTCTCGATTCACTTTCCGCTCGCGCTCCCCATCTCCCGCAACTTATACCGCTGTATCTTCCCCGTCGCCGTCTTCGGCAGGTTGTCGACGAACTCGACGCGGCGGGGGTATTTGTGGGGGGACGTGTTCTGCTTGACGAAGTCTTGCAGCTCGCGGACCAACTCGGGCGACGGGTCGTTGCCGTCTTTGAGCACCACGAACGCCCAGGGCTTCAATAGGCCCTCTTTGTCGGCCACGCCGGCCACGCCGCTTTCGAGGACGGCGGGGTGTTCCAGCAGGATCGACTCGACGTCGGCCGGCCAGACGGCCTGGCCGCTGACTTTGATCATGTCGTCGGTCCGGCCGGAGTACCAGAAGTAGCCGTCTTCGTCGAGGCGGAACTTGTCGTGGGTGTTGATCCACTCGCCCATGAAGGTCTGCTTCGTCTGCTCGTGCTTGTTCCAATAGCCCGAGGCGATGCTGTCGCCCTTGATCAACAGCGTGCCGACTTCGCCGGTGGGTAACTCGTTGCCGGTCTCGTCGACGATCTTGGCCTCATAGCCGGTTACGATCTGGCCGGTGGCGCCGGGTTTGACGTGGCCGGGGCGGTTGGAGATGAAGATGTGCAGGATCTCGGTCGAGCCGATGCCGTCGTAGATCTCCACACCAAACCGATCGAGCCATCGCTGGTAGATCGACCTCGGCAACGTCTCGCCGGCGGAGACGCACATCCGCACGCGGCCCAGGCTCGTGCGGCCTTCCTTCTCGGCCAGGTGCAAGAGTGCCGCGTAACTGGTCGGCACGCTGTAGAAGACGGTCGGTTGATAGCGGTCGATGACCTCGAAGGCCTTGTCCGGCGCGGGCCTATCGGGCAGTAGCACGGTGGTCGCCCCGATCCGCAGCGAGAAGTAGAGCCCGTTGCCCAGACCATAGGCGAAGAAGAGCTTGGCCACCGAAAACGACACGTCCGTCTGCACGAGCCCGATCGTCTGTCGGGCGTAGTAGTCGGCCTCGATAATCATGTCGTGGTGCAGGTGGATGGCGCCCTTGGGGAAACCCGTGGTGCCGGAGCTATAGAGCCAGAAGGCCATGTCGTCCTTGCTGGTGTCGGCCGCTTCGAGCTCGTCGGAAGCGCTCTGCATCACGTCTTCGAGCGAGAGGCAGCCCTCGGGGGCCTCGCCGGGAACGATGATGTGCTCGAGGTGCGGCAGGCCGTCGCGGATCTCGGCGATCCGCGGATAGATCGACGGATCGACCACCAACACCCGGGCCCGGCTGTCGTTGAGCAGATACTCGTAGTCCTTCGCCTTGAGGATCGTGTTCATGGGAATCGCCACGGAGCCGATCTTCATGGCGGCGAAGAAGGCGTAGACGCACTCCGGCGTGTCGGGCATGAGGATCGCCACGCGCTCTTCCATCCGCATGCCCAGGTCTTTCAGCGCGTTGCCCAGGCGGTTGACGTTGCGCTGCATCTCGGCGTAGGTGATCGTCCGCTCGCCGCAGAGGATGGCCGGCTTATCGCCGCGTCCGGCCGGGATGTGAGAATCGACGAAGACGCTCGCCGCGTTGAGACGTTCGGGAAGCTCGATAGTCGCCATGCTGCCATTCTCCGGTATCGCAGTTGCCCCACCCAAAGCCTAAGAAGTCCTCGTTACGCCTCGATCTCGACCGCCACGTACCAACCCTGGCCGGGATGGTCCATACACTGCCGATTCAGTGCGTTGAGGGTGGCTTGGGCCCGCTTCTGCTCGAGCGTCGGCCGATCGTCGCCAACGCCGGGCGGAGACGGCCCCTGGGGTACGTCGAGCGGAGACTTCGGCTGCCACGCGTCGGGCGGGTCGACAATTGCCACCTGATAGACGGCCATAGACGGGTTCCTCACGCAAGCCACGGACAGGCCCCGAACGGGGGGAAGACTGTTCTTACGAGGAGTCTATCGTACCATCGCCGGGACGAGTGGGCAAGGGGCGGAGGAGGCGGCAGACTGGGGACGATGTAGCCGAATTCGCCAGAATTTGGATCTTCTCTGCGAGACGCCAAAGTCGGCGACTTCGGCTACACGGCGCCGGCAGATCCCTGCTTCTGCTGGGCGAGGCGCTGGCGGGCGGCCTGATAGAGCTGCGTGTGACGGCGTTTGAGCAGCAGCTTGACGTCGACCTGGCTCCAGTTGAGTCGCTGGCCGGCCTGCATCAACAGATTGGCCTCGCTGCGGTGGATGCGGCCGTCGGCCAGGGCCACGTCGGCCATCGCCTCGAGCCATCGTTGGGCCTCGTCGGCGTCTTCCGGCTCGGGCAGATCGACCTGGTCGTCTTGCGCGGCTTCGATCATCGTCTCGAGCTGCTCGGGCCGAATGCCGCGATGCCGGGCGACGCGGCCGAGCATCGCCCGTTCCTTGGGGTCCAACTCGTTATCGGCCAACGCCAGATGGATGGCCCAAGCCAGCAATTGCGTACCGCCGGGAGCGACCGGCCGGGCAGCCGGTGCCGGTGTGGCGGTGGCCGAGGTTGCCGCTTGCAGGGCCTGCTGCAACAACCCACGCGCCGTATCGCCCGATCGCGTATGGATGCCCAACAGGACCCAATCGTGTGAGCCGTCGCTGAGCACCTCGCCGCAGAACTCACAGGTGTGCGAGGCGAGTTGGGTCTCCGGCGCGCCGCAACTCGGACAATGGGCCGACGAGACGGCCTGGCCGACGTCGCTGGCCACGCCGCTGTTGCGCCCCAGCACGAAAACGTGACGAAACAGCGATCCCTGGTCGGTGGGCTTTGGCGGCCCGGTGCCGTCGGTGAAGAACCGTTTGCCCGACCAGCGGACCTCGACCAACGCCCGGTCCTTCGGAGTACCTGGCAACACGCCGAGCGTTTCGACCGACCCCACGGCACAATCGCCGTAATAGGGCCGCTGGCCGTCGCGGGGTTTGAACGTTTCGGCGTATTTCTCGCAGAACTCGGCCGTGGCCATCTTGGCCAGCGGGTCGGCGTTGCCCAGCCGGTCGGCCATCACCTTGCGCCAGAAAGCGACCGACGCCCGGTCTTCGAGATGTTGCACGTTGAAGCCCGGGTCGCGCTGCTGGCGAAAGGCGTCGACGCCGGCGATCTCGACCTGTTCGGCCACGACCCACTCGCAGTCCTGCGTAATTTCGACCAGCACCCAGTCGTATTGTCCGCTGCGCAACAGGCTCTCACACGACGGGCACTTGGCCGTAGAGTTCAGTTCGATATCGGTGCCGCAGTTGGGACAATTCCCCTCGATCAGCCCGGGCTTCTCCGGCTCGGTCTTCACGCCGCGCCGCCGCAGGAAGGTCCAGTATTCGACGAACTCCTCCGTGCGGGTCGTGCCGCCGATGCGGTTGCCTTCGGGGATGCGCTCGCGATAGTCGAGCGCCGACGCCCGGATGCGCACGCTGATCGTGTCGAACAGTTCGTCGCTTTCGACCTGGGCCACCAGCGTCTGGTGGACGACGACGTTTTCCATGCGATTGCGATAGCCCAGGTCGCGTTGCTCTTGGATCTGCAGCGAGAACCGTTCGAAAATGCCGTCGGAGATGAACGCCCGGACCGGCTCGATGTTCTGCTCGCTCCAGGCGGCTTGGATCTTGCGGAAGGCGGTCGCCACGCGATTGCAGAAGGCCTCCTGGTCGAAGCCCGGGTCGTCGGCCGTCAGCCGGGCGATGGCCTCGGCCTGTCGGGCGCCGTCCATCACGTCGTTGCCGCGGCGGATGACGCGGCCGCGATAGGCCTGTTTTCCTTTCTTGCCGCTGAGAACGGAGAACACGATGACGGCGATCAGCACCGGGACGCCGACCTGCGGATGGCGAACGCACATCCAAATCAGCCAGATGATCGCCCCGCCGTCGCCTCCTCCTCCGCCCCCCCCACCTCCTCCACCTCCTCCGCCGCCTCCATAGCCGCCTCCTCCGCCGGCCCGGGCCAGGGCGACGGTGGGCAGTAGAATGAGTGTGGTCAAGACGGCGGCCGTTGCCAGCCACAAGCCGATACGTGCGGCGCGTTGCGAATTCATCGCTCTTACTCCCAAGTCAACGATACGACCAAGGACAGTTCCGGCAGCACACGTCAAGCGTAGCAGGGCGGCGGGAATCCTGCAAGGCGAGGAAGGGGCGCGATTTGCTTGAGCGATGTTCGCCACAACCAAACGGACCCTTTACGCCAGTTGTATAAGAAGGTGCGACGATCTGTGCCTCACTCAGCCAGAACGAGCACCACGCGGAAGCCGAAATTGGTGCCGATTTGCACCGGTGCTTGGAAAGAGCGACATGCCGACCGGCACCACGACCGCCTGCCGAACATACTGCCGCCACGAGTCACGCGAAGCTCGCCCGACGCCGGCCCCGAAGGATCGTCCTGAGGTGACTTGACATAGTAGCCCTCATCGTACCAGTCCGAGCACCACTCGTACACGTTGCCGTGCATGTCGTACAGTCCCCAGGCGTTCGCACGGTATGACCCCACCGGAGCCGTCACATCCAAGCGAGGCCCTGCTTCTTGCTTGTCTCCGAATGAGAGCCGTCCGTCGGCGTTGGCGTCCGTCTTCGACGATAGCGTCTCGCCGAATGCAAACGGCGTCTCGGTGCCGGCGCGGCATGCGTACTCCCATTCCGCCTCCGTCGGCAGCCGATACGTCCGACCCTCCTTCTTGCTCAGCCAGGCACAGAACGCCACGGCATCGTTCCAACTCACGTTGACCACAGGATGGTCCTCGTCCTGATAGCCGGGATTCCGCCAGGTGTACTTCTGGTTCGGATCCACGAAGGCGCCCAGCACATAGAACGGATGGCCACCTTCTTCGCTCTTATCGGCGTCCGTCATGTATCCGGAGTGCGCCACGAACCGACGGAAGTCTCTCACCCTTACCTCGTGGGCGCCCAAGTAGAATGGCTTGGTGATCCGGACCCGGTGTTGCTCTTCGTTATGGTCGCGGTCCTTCTCGCTTTCGGGGCTCCCCATGAGGAACTCACCCGTTTCAATCCGTACGAAACTCATCCCGATGGAGTTGGTGACGACCTTCCTTGCTGGGGGATCTGTGTCAGACCCTCTGGTGTCGGCCGAGACGGCTAAAACGAACGCCGCCAGCCACATCACAGCGTTCCGCATGGCAGACCTCCCTGAAATCGCCCTTACCTCATGCCGTGCAGTCTACTACATCTTGCGTCAGCAGAGAATCCCGATTCTGCGGGCCTCGGTGGTCGGCCATTTTGCCGTCGCCGCGGCCCGTGATATCGCCACCGGGATGTCCGAGCACGCTTCCCTTGGCGTCGTAAACGGTACCGTATTGATCCGGTCCCGGCAGCGGAACAAGGTAGACCGGTCTATTACGGTACGTGTAGCCGAGAATCGCTTGCGGCGACCGCTTGGCTGCCTCGAACTGCTTGATCATCTTGACCAACCAGGCGGGATTCGGCGGGGCTTTCGACGGGTTCTATGCCGCCGGGGAAGCCAACGTAGCAGCGGGCGGACCGTCGGCGTAAGTCGCCTGACCGGCGCCGAAAAGCGACGTCGTAACGAGCGCTGTGAGCACGGCAAGCAAGCTCTTCCTCACCATCAGGCTTTCACGTTCTGACCGACGATTTCCATCGCACCTTCATTCGGCAGGAACCGGCGTCGCCATCCGCCCGAGAAACAACACGCTGCCGGTCGACTTCTCGCGGATCAGGAAGACGAACGGCCGGTCGGCCTTGAACTCGGGCGTGAAGGGGAAATCCACCGGCATCGACGACGCCATGGCCATCACCACGGCGGTTGCGGCGGCAGCTTCGGTCCCCTTTTCGTTGACCTCGACGAACGCCTTGTGAATCACTTTCGAGATGTAGAGCTGCTGCATCGGATTGGTCGACGTGGTCATGCCGTGGAACTGGGCCCCCGTTTTCGGGTCGCGGGGGTCCTTGAAGGCACGGACCATGCCCATCCGCTGGAGCGTGCCGGGGGCCTCCGCGTCGCCGAGCGTGTACTCGGTTTCCATCTTGAACTTCGGCAAGTAAACGTGCGTCTCGCGCTTCTTCAGTTGGCCGATCCAGCGGCCGAGGTTTGCCGGCGCGAGCTTCTCTTCGACCGCCGGCAGGCCCGCGGGATCGTTCGGCGCGATCACGACCATCGACAGGTCGTCGCCCTTGTAGGGCAACTCGACGACGGCGAAACCGCCGACCTTGGGATACAACTCCTTCGGGTCCTGGCCGCGGCGGATTCGCGTCGGCGTGTTGAAGTGCGAGCCGTCGGCGTTGAACGCCCCGTAACGGCCCACGTCGAGCTTCGGGGCGTGCATGATGGGCGTTTGCGTCTTGATGCCGTCGGCCGCCGTGAAGTCGAGATCTTTGGTCTTCTCCTCCTTAAACGGCGTCGACCATTCGCCTTTGAAGTAGATGGCGTTGGTCAAAACCAACCGCGTGTACTCGTTCAGTGCGCCCTGCGGAATCAGGTCCTTGATGCGGTCGTTCGTCTGCCCTTCGACCCAGCCGTTGATTCGCAGCCGGGCGTCCTCGAAGCCGAACTTGAAGTCAACCGGGAACATGCCGCCGGTGTCGTAGTATCGGTTGATCGTCGTGACGTATTTCGGATCGAACGGATAGGTCTTCTCGCCCCACAGGGCATTGGCGACGCGAATCTCGTATTGGTCGACCTGGGACGCCAATCCGTTGAGTTCCTCGGCAAGCTGTTGCTCCTCCCGCCGCGCGGCCGAGAATTCCTGCCACTTGCGGTCCTTTCTCAGTTGCTCCATGCTTGCCTTGACGGCTTCGAGTTTCTTGCGGGCCTCGATGATCTTCTCGCGAATCTCGGTCGTCTTGGCCGGGTCGGCGTCGCCGCCGTTGAGCTTGCCGTTCAGTTCGGCCATGCCGGTGTGGATCAGGGCGATTTCCCAGGGGATGCGCTGGGCGTCGTCGCCGACCCGCTTGGCGGCCTCGGGGAATCGCAGCACCTTGCCCATCTCGGCGGCCGTTTCCGCCCGGGCCCCCTCGGCGGTCATCGCCAGCGCTCCGGAGACCGAGTAGGGCGAGAAGAAGACGTTCTTTCCCTCGTTCTCCTTTGCCAGTTGTTTGTATAGGTCGAAGGCGAAATCGCTGTTCGCCTCGACGGCGATCTTCACGGGCGCCTTCTCCGCCTCGGAGATCAACAGGTCGCCGGCTACTACCTCGACACCGCCCAGCACGGTGGCCAACGCGACCGCGCCGCGGAGAGCCAACACCCTCGTCAGTGACTTCAACATCGTACTTTTCTCCTCTTGTCGGAACTAAACGGGCATCCTCGCGTGGCGAGTGAAATCCACATCTGATTTCAGACGTTCCGTACGGCCGGCGAGTTCCCTCAAATCTACCTCAAACGCCGCCGTCGGTGTAGTGTCAAATCACCAGAGAACCGTCCGGTGCGCGCGGCCCGAAACGGCACTTCCGGGCAAGCGCCGAAAGCACCGTGCGGCGAAACGTCACCTTCTGCAAACTATGTCTGGGGCGTCGTCACTCGGCCCAGGAACAGCGTGGCGCCGCTCTTGACGTCGCGAATCAGGAACACGAACGGCCGGTCGGCGTTGAACGAGGGCGTAAACGGCGTCGGCCGGGCGCTTCTGGCGCCGATCACCACGGCCGTGGCCGCGGCGGCTTCCGTGCCCTCTTCGTTGACTTCCACAAACGCCTTGTGAAAAACGTCCGACACGTACAGATCGCGGCTGGTGCCGATGCCGCTGAAATCGGCACGGCTGCTGTCGAACGCGCGGACCATGCCCAGCTTCGGCAGCGTGCCGGTCAGTTGATAACTCGTCTCTAGCTTGAACTTCGGCATCCGCACGTTGACGTTGCGCTCCTCGAGCCGGCCGGTCCAGGCCGCCAGATTCTCGCTGCTGAGGGTCTTCTCCAGCGCTGCCAGGCCGTTGACCTTTTGCGGGGCAATCAAGACCATCGACAACTCGTCGCCCACGTAAGGCAACTCGACCATCAGGAAACCGTCGCCGTCGGGATAGACCTTCTGCCCGCGGCCGGTCATCTTGGGTGTCGAAAACGGCGTGCCGTCGGCGCTGATCGCCAGGTATCTGGCATGTTTGCCGAAACGCTGGTACATCATCGGCGTCTTCTGCTTTGTGCCGTCGGCCGTGGTGAAGTCGCCGGGCCGCGTGCGTTCCTTCTTGAACTGGACCTTCCAATCGCCTTTGAAGTAGATCGCGTTGGCCAGCACCAGCCGCGTCAAGCTGTCGATCGAACCGTCCGGCAGCAGATCCTTGATCCGCTCGTTCGTCTGATCTTCGACCCAACGGTTGATACGCTGCCGCTCGCCGTTGGGATTGCCCTTGAAGTTCACCATCCGCAACGCGCCGGAATCGTAGAAGCCGTCGATCGTGTCGACGAATTCCCGGCGGAAGGGATACGACTGCTCGCCCCACATGGCGTTGGCCACGGCCAACTCGTACTTCTTGTCTTTGGCGTTGAAGCGCCGACTCAAATCGGCGATGCCGGTGTGCATCAACGAGGTTTCCCAGGGGATCGACTGTGCGTCGTCGCCCACGCGCCGGGCTTGCTGCGGCAGCCGCAACATCGTGCCCATCTCGGCGGCTGTCTCCGTGCGGGCCCCTTCCAAGGCCATTGTCAGCGCGGTGGTGATCGAGTAAGGGGAGAGAAACAGATTCTGGCCTTCGTTCTCGGCCGCAAGTTGCCGGTAGAGATCGAACCCGAAGTCGCCGTTCGCGTCGACCGTCAGTTTCGTGGGCGGCTTGTCCGGCTCCGCGGCCAGCAGATCGCCGGCCGTTCCGTCAACGCTGCCCAGCGTGCCGGTCAACGTGACCAGGCCGCTTAGGACCAAGACTCTGGTGAGTGAAGTGAACATCGCGTCGTCCTCATTCTGTGGGGTTTCGTGTGTGCCGATGTAGAACCGTGTGCCCGTGGCGACCGCTTCGCCGTGTGGCGTTTCAATCACTAACGACGATTCGGCGGCCGGGTTGGTTCCGCGATTCTCTCCGTTTGTCGATTCGACGAGCAACTCCCCCCGCTCCAATCGAACGTGCGTTGGGGTGATCACCCGATACTCCGCCTGGCCGGTCGGCGTGATCTGCCACCGACCGGCGAGTTGGACGGGCTGCGGGGCGGCCGGGTCGTCTTGGTTTCCCTCGGGATCATCCCCCTGGGCAACGGGCACGCCCGGATCGATGGGCAACTGCGGTTCGCTCGGCCAGATCTGCCATGCGACTACGGCCACCAACAGACTCGCCGCCACAACCATCGCGACCGCGAGCGACGGGGGCCGGCGGAGTCTTTGCAGCGGGCCAGGCGCAACGACGCGCGGGCCTCGACCGGCGTCGACCACACCGGCGGGAGCAAGATCTGCCAGGAGCCGGCGCCGGGCGCCGTCGCTCAGCCCCGGCAAGGGGCGCGCCCGCAGCTTGGCCTCGAATTGTTCGTCCCGATTACTCACTCGTCGACAACTCCGTCGAGTTTCTGCTGCAAGTGCTTCAAGGCCGCGCGATATCGCGTATCGGCCGTGCTGGGCGAAATCGACAGCGCCTTGGCGATCTGCGGAAAACTCAACTCGCCCCAGATCCGCATCACCACGACCTCGCGTTGGGCATCCGAGAGGCTACGCAGCGCTCGTTCGATCTCTCGGTCAGTCTCGGCTTCTGCAAGTCGGTCGCGATCGCTGGCGAAGACCGGTTGTGGCTCAGCGCGTTGCTCGCGATCCTGCCGCCGCCGTCGCTGGCGCAGCCAATTCAGGGCGGTCGTGCGCACGCAGGCAAAGAGGAACGGGACCCGATCGCGCACACGTTCCCTCTCCCGCCAAAACCGGACGAAAGCCGTATGAAACACGTCTTCCGCATCGGCGTGGCAGGGAACCCATTGGCGTGCGAACAGAATCAACCGAGGGGCCTGCTCGCTGAGCCACTGTGCGCAATCATCAATGTCGTCGCCCAAAGGGTGGCCTCAGTATCTCGTCTCAATAGATAGACACCGCCGATCGGACAATCGGCCGGTTGCTGAGAGGATTTGTTCGAATGCAGCAACGCCCACCAGCATAACACACCTCAACCACCGGAGGCCGTCCTGGCGCAATGGCCACTAGGGGTGTCTCCTCCCCTTGCAGCCGGGGCGTTTCCGGCCGGCAATTGAAGTCGGGGTTCCGGTTGTTCGGGTTGGGCAAGCTGGGTAGCCGCTCTCGTGCGGTTTCTCTTCTCGGCCGATTGTGGTATCCTGCCCAGACTTCGATCCGCCCGATTCCTCGAGGAACAAACCATGGCCGAGCAAGACAAAGGCCTGCCGATGGCCGCCAAGTGGGACCCGGAGAAGCTCCAAGCGGAGGTCGCTGCGCTGGAGGAACTCGAAGGCAAACCGCTGCTGGCCAAGGCGGGTGGCTACATCAAGCGGACCGGGCCGGGCCTGCTGCAAAGCGCCATGACGCTCGGCGCCGGCAGCGCGGTGGCCTCGGTCGTGGCCGGCGTCTTCTGCGGATACTCACTGCTCTGGGTCCAGCCGATCGCGATGTTTCTCGGCATCATGATGTTCATGGCCATCGGCAACGTCGTGCTCACCACCGGCGAACGTCCCTACAAGTCGGTTGGCCGGGAACTGCACGTCTCGATTGCCTTCCTCTGGGCCTTAGGTACGATCGTCGCCTCGGTGATCTGGCATTTTCCGCAATATGGCCTGGCCGCCGGCGCCGCCCGAGACCTGGCCGATATGGCCGGCGCGACCACGATGCAGGGCACGGGCGACGCGATCACGATGACCACCACCGGAAAGGCCGTCAGCTTTGGTGTTGGCGGGCTGATCCTGGCGATCGGTATCCTCACCACCTGGAATTACGGCAGCAACGCCCGCGGCATCAAGGCCTACGAGTGGTTCCTCCGCTCGGTGATCGGGTTGGTGATCCTCTCGTTCGGCATCGTGGTCGTTGCCACGGGAATCGACTGGTCGAAGCTCTTTAGCGGTTTCTTCACGTTCCAGATCCCGGAAGTCGAGGGAATCACGACCGTCATCCTCGGCGCGATCGGGGCGTCGGTCGGCATCAACATGACGTTCCTCTACCCCTATTCGCTGCTGGCGAAGGGCTGGGGAAAGAGCCACAAGGTACTCTGCCGCTGGGACCTCGTGATGTCGATGTTCCTCCCCTTCGTGCTAGTCACGTCGCTGGTGATCATCGCCATGGCCAATACGGTCCATAAGGACGTGGTCGAGGAACATCAGAAACTCGTGGCCGAACACGAAGCGCAAGTGGCAGCCGGCACGGCCGAAGGCGAACCGCCGAAGATCGAGATCGACCGGAAGATGAAGCCGGTCCGCGCCGCCAAGGCCCTGACCGGCGTGATGGGTGAGAACCTGGGCCGGATCATCTTCGATCTAGGGTTCATTGCCATGACGTGCGGGGCGATCAGCGTCCACATGGTCGTCTGCGGGTTCACCGCCTGCGAGATGTTCGGCCTCGAGTATTCGACCTGGCGCTACCGCCTGTTCACGCTGATTCCGGTAATCGGCATTCTCGGCGTGGTGGCGGAGACGCCCTTCTGGTTACCGGTGGCCGCTTCGGCTATCTGTCTGACGATGCTGCCGATCGCCTACATCGCCTTCTTCTTGATGAACAACAAGCGAAGCTACCTCGGCGAGGCCGTGGGCCACGGCTGGAAACGATTCGTCGTCAACCTGATCCTGCTGGTGGCGATCGCGATGTGTACCATCGGCGCGGCGATCAAGCTCAAAGGCGGTGTGTACGACAAGCTCTTCGGCGACGCCCCGCCGCCGGCCGCCGCCGGTGAAACGCCCGATCCCGGCGACAAGTAGCCTCCACCTGAAGATCCTGCGTGACGCACTCGAAGTGATAACACATCATGCCTGAGAAAACCTCCATCGCCGCTGCCCGACGGGCCGAAGCCATCGGCCGCGAAGTCGTCCTCGAAGGTTGGGTTCGCACCCGCCGCGACTCGAAGGCCGGATTCAGCTTCATCGAACTGAACGACGGCTCCTGCTTCGGCAACATCCAGGTCATCGCCGACGGCGAACTGGGCAACTACGAGTCGGAAATCCGCAAGCTCTCGTCCGGCTGTAGCCTGTCGATCGAAGGGCTGGTGAAGGAGTCGCCCGGCAAGGGCCAGGCCACCGAAGTGCAGGCCACGCGCGTGACCGTCTGTGGCACGGCCGACGCGGAAGACTACCCGCTGCAGAAGAAACGCCACTCGTTCGAGTTTCTCCGTACGATTGCCCACCTGCGGCCGCGGACCAACACGTTCGGGGCGGTCGCCCGGGTGCGCAATTGTGTCTGCAACTCGATCCACCAGTTCTTCCAGGAAAACGGCTTCCTCTACGTCCACACGCCGGTGATCACCGCCAGCGATTGCGAAGGGGCCGGCGAGATGTTCCAGGTCACGACGCTCGACCTGGACGACGTGCCCAAGCAAGGCCCGAAGATCGACTTTGCGCAGGATTTCTTCGACCGGCCAACGTTTCTCACCGTCAGCGGGCAACTCGAAGCCGAGATCTACGCCTGTGGCTTGGGCAGGGCCTATACGTTCGGGCCGACGTTCCGCGCCGAAAACTCCAACACGGCCCGGCACCTCGCCGAGTTCTGGATGGTCGAGCCGGAGATGGCCTTCTGCGACCTCGACGGCAACATGGACCTGGCCGAGCGGCTGTTGAAGCGGATCTTTGCCGACGTGCTGGAAAAGTGCCCAGAGGATATGGACTTCTTCAACCTGCGGATCGACAAGACGGCGATCGAGACGCTCCGCGGCATCATCGACAGCCAATTCGTGCGGCTGCCGTATACCGAGGCGATCGAGATCCTCGAAGCGTCCGGCCAGGGATTCGAGTTCCCGGTTTCCTGGGGTGCCGATTTGCAGTCGGAACACGAGCGCTACCTGACCGAGAGACACTTCAACTGCCCGGTGATCCTCTACGACTATCCGCGCACGATCAAGCCGTTCTACATGCGCGTGAACGACGACGGCAAGACGGTCCGGGCGATGGACGTTTTGGTGCCCAAGGTCGGCGAGATCATCGGCGGCAGCCAGCGCGAGGAACGACTCGACGTGCTCGAAGAACGGATGAAAGAGCAGGATCTCGATCCGACGGAATACTGGTGGTATCTCGAACTGCGGCGCTACGGCACCGTGCCCCACAGCGGCTTCGGACTGGGGCTGGAGCGCGTCGTGCAGTTCATCACCGGGATGGCCAACATCCGCGACGTGATCCCGTTTCCGCGGACGCCGGGCAGTGCGGAGTTTTAGCCGTAGGGTGCGTGGAACGCACCGCAAGAGCTATGAAGTTCAATTACCCGGGAACGAACGAGCCGATTCGAGTCGGCGACATCGTGCGCATAAGAAGATGGCTGCGTCGTGATTTGCGCGGCGTTGTGGACTACGTTTACGATCCCAGTAAGCCAAGTTTCAGGGAAGTCAACGACCCCGGTTTCTCAGTCAAGATTGATGAGAAGAGGTCGATTTGGGCAAATGAGCCAGACGAGAATATCCTCTTGGTGAGTCGAGCCCGCGAACAAGGAACAGATACGGAATGAACTGCCTGGGGCGCCGCGGCGATCTGTTCTTGCCACCCTTTGCTTAGCGATTGTGCCGGAGTCGTTCCAATTCTGCTCGCAAGGGCGTCCAGTAGGCCCGATCGGCTTCGCGTTGCTGCTTCTCTTCCAGGTCGAGTTGGCTTGCTAGCTCGGCATCATCCCTGGCGACGGCGTTTTTCAGCAGCGGCCGCCGAGAGACGACCTCCGTGAGTTGGTCGGGGAAACGGATGGCCAATTCGAGCAGAACCTGGGGCGTGCGGCACTCTTCCAGCCAGAAATGCACTTGCTCTGGCGTCGGGTCCGCCCGATTGGCAGTGTAGTTTGCCTCGACCAGCCGGCGGATCATCGGCCAGTCCTTGTCGCGTTGGGTTTTCTTGGCGCTGACGAGATCGGGCAGCGACATGATCTCGATCTGCGTTCCCGACGGATCCTCCACCGTCGTCCGGCGCTGCCAAAGCTCCTCGAACGCGGCCACGCCCCGCATCACCGACATCACGTCGATCCGCATCCGCGGGGCGTCCGGATGCTGGCAGCGGAAATGCACGGCGTGTCCCCGGGCCAGGTACTCGGCCTCGAACGGCGGCACGGCGATCCGCTCTGCCTGCAACTCGTCCAACGCCCGCGAAAGCCGCCGGAGGTTGTCCGGGTCGGCCAACACGGCGACGTCGGTATCCCGGCTAAACTCCGCTGCGCCGTATAACACGCAGGCCTGCCCGCCCATCAGCAGGTAGCGGACGCGGTTCGAGCCCAGGGTCGAAAGGACTTTGAGAATCGGGTTCGGCGTCAAGCGAGCCTCCCATGGCCAGGTAGAACGCCCAGAGTTTTTCAGTCTCCCGCCAGCGCTGTAGCGGCGTCATGAGGTACCATTCGAGCCACTCCGGGTCGACCAGATCGTGTAAGGGCAGTTCAGTATCCATAACGTCCATTGTGGCGTATCGGGCCGCGCGAGGCAAGACGACGTGGGGACAGGGGCTGCTTCGGCCCGCTACCTTTGCACGGCGCCGGCCGATCGGCCATAATGGCGTCCGTCGGGAGGACGGGCTGCCATGGCGTGACGTAGAATTGTGCCGAGAGTCCGCTCTCCAAATCGCGACCGATTACATCGCACAGTCACCAAAGGAGAAACCGATGCGTCGACGTGTATTCGCACTGCAAGCGATCATCTTGGCCCTCATCACCACCCTGGCCGTTGACATCTGCAGCACCAATGCCGCCGAGTCGCGGCAGGCCGCAGCCAAGCCCAGGCCGCCGAAGAAACCGGTCCTCTCCGGCCAGACCAAACGGGTCGGCCAGGACCAGTTGATCGCCGTGATCGACGGCAAACTCGAAGAGGCCGTCCAGCGGTGCCAACGCATTCTGGAGGTCGAGCCGAACCACCTGGAGTCGCTGTTCAATCTCACCGTGGCCCAAGGCCAACTCGGCGAACTCGATAAGGCTACCGAGACGATGAAGCGGGCCATCTCCGCCGGATTGCCGCCGGGACGCTTCATCGCCGGGCCGCGCGGGCTGCTCAAGCCACTGCGGGAAACGGCCGCCTTCGGGGACTTGCTCAAGCAACAGGCCGGACGATTGGTCCACGGCCCGTTGCTCGGCTGCATGACCGACCGCAGTGTGAAGTTCTGGGTCCGCACGGCCGATGAGACGTCGGTGCAAGTCGTCGTGAGCACGTCGAAGGAGATGACCGCACCGTCGAAATCCGCCATCGTCTTCACCGAGGCCGGACGCGACTACACGGCCGTCGCCGAAGTCGGGCGGTTGCAGCCGGATACGGCCTACTACTACGACGTTCTATTGAAAGGCCGGTCGGCATTCGATGGCGAGCGGCCCAGCTTTCGCACGTTTCCGCCGGCCGGCCAGAGCGGGCGATTCCGCATCGGCTTCGGTGGCGGAGCCGGATATACGCCGAAGCACGAACGGATGTGGAACACGATCGCCGCACACAAGCTGGACGCTTTTCTGGCCCTGGGCGACAACGTCTACATCGACAATCCCACCCGGCTTGACATCCACCACTACACCTACTATCGCCGCCAATCGCGGCCGGAGTATCGCCGGGTTGTCGCGGCGTCGCCGACGTTTGCCATCTGGGACGACCACGATTTCGGCACCAACGACTGCATCCCCGGCCCCGAGATCGCCGATCCGCCGTGGAAGCCGCAGGTCTGGGAGATCTTCTGCAACAATTGGAACAACCCGGCCTACGGCGGCGGCCGCAAGCAGCCCGGCTGCTGGTTCCGCTTCTCGATCGCCGACGTCGACTTCTTCATGCTCGACGGCCGGTACTATCGTTCGAGCCCGAAGCTGCCCAACCCCAGCATGCTCGGGCCGGTGCAGAAGGCGTGGCTGTTGAAGGAGCTGCGGCATTCGGACGCAACCTTCAAAGTGCTCGCCTCGCCGGTGCCTTGGGTGCTCGAAGCAAAAGGTAGCAGCAACGACACCTGGCGCGGCTTCCAGGCCGAACGCGAGCAGATCTTCTCCTTCCTCGAAAAGGAGAAGATCGACGGCGTGATCCTGATCTCGGCCGACCGCCACCGTAGCGACGTTTGGCGGATCGACCGCCCCGGCGGCTATCCGTTCTACGAGTTCGAGAGTTCCCGGCTGACCAACGTCCACACGCACGGGGTCATGCCCGGCTCGCTGTTCGGCTACAACGCCAAGTGCTCCTTCGGCCAGATCACCTTCGACACGACCAAGCCCGACCCGGAGCTGGCCTACCAGATCTACAACATCGACGACGAGTTGATTCACACGTTTGTGGTGAAGCGGAGCGCGATTTCGCACGAGTAGCGGTGGGTGGCTGGGGCAAAGCGCAGCGGTGCCCCAGATTATCGGCTTCTTGGCCATCCACGAATACCTGGTGCATCGCTGCGCTTTGCCCCAGCCACCCCGAACACAGGCGCGCCCCCGCCCTCCCAGGCGCGACCGCCGGCCGCGGCTTTCTGCTACGGCGTCGTCAAGAAGAGCCCCTCGCGTGGGCGGAGCGTGAGCTTGCCGGCGACCGGCGTTCCGTCGTTGACCTTTGGGTCTTGTCTCGCGGAGCCTCGCAAGCGCCGGTACTTTCGTCCGGGCAATAGCACGTCGAGGTCGAACGTGTACGGCCGCGGCGAGGGATTGGCCAACACCAGGCCATGCTCGAACTCGCGGTAGATCGCGTCGATGTGATGGTACGCGTTGACCGACGTGATCCAGATCGGCTCGGTTCCTTCGACGAGCCACTCCAGATCGACCACATCGGAGCGTACGTTGGAGAAGTAGAAGCCCGACTCGAAGTCGCCATCGCCCAGCCAACTCATAAACCTCACGGCGTCGGTCGCTCCACGGCGGCCTTCCGGCCCCAGCAGTGCGACGCCACCCCAATAGGCGTGGTCGGTGGTCGAGTTGTCGGCAGGCCCGCAATCGGCGACGAACTTCAGCCGTACCTGTTTGCCGGCCCAATCGGCCAGCGAGACGTCGTGCGGCATCCACTCGGCGGCGACTTGCACGTGCTTGAACAACTCCACGAACGTCCCCGGCCGACCCGAACGTATTTCGGCCGCCAACACGTGAAACGTCACGCCGTCGCTCCGCCCGGGGCTCTTCTCGCCCATGCCGGTCGACAGTTCCAAACGGCCTCCGCGAGGCACGCGTACGTCGCGATACCAGAACGTGTAGCCTGTCTTGCCGCGATAGGGCGGATGGGCCATGTAGGCGTCGAGCGTTTGGCCGCCCAGCCGCCGCTTGGCGTTGAACCGCAGCGACGCGCCGGTCTCGGGCACCAACTCGGTCTCTTTGCCGCCGCGCAGGCACATGCCCGACGGCGGCAGGTCGGGAAGTGTTAACATGCCGGCGTCCGGCGCGATTCCCACCCACATCAGCCGGGCGGCCTCGGGCGGATAGCCACACATTGGCGAGCCGGACGCGGTCGTCGTGACGAAAAGGTCCGGACCGTCGCACGGCACGCCACGCACCCGAAAACGCAACTCGCCCGACGCGCTCCCCTCGGCACTCACCTTCACCCGATCACCGTCGAGTTCGAACTTCAGCCCGGCCCCCGAAAGCCGCGGCAACAGTTCCGCTGGAGTGCGGCAAGCCAGCACGTTCGGCCGCCGCCTGGCCAGGCGCACGGCCGGCCCGAGCGGGCGACCCAGCCAGCCGAGTTGACGCTCGGTCCCCTTGCGTAATTCATCCCAGATTCCCAGCAACTCGCCGGGCTCGGCGTCCGGCACGAACGAATAGCAGACCGCCGAATCGGTGAACGTGGCCACGGCCAACACGAGCCGATGCGTTCCGGGCGGCACGTCAGGCTGAATCCGCTGCCCCGGTCTCGGGCCCGCGGCGGAGAACTTGTGATTGATATAGTTGAACACCGGCGGATGGGCGTTTTCTCGCCAATAGAGGTGCCGGTTCAACCCGCCGGACCAGTCGCGAACTTCGGGGTCGCCCAGCCACGGCCAGCCCTCGCTCTCGATGCCGTTGAGGATGCGAAACGCCCGCTGGCTGCGGACGGTGGTGCCGTCGGCCTGGATGATACGCTGCGGCCCGAGCTTCTCGCGCAGCTTGCGGCAGAACTCGACCACGCCAACGCCGTAGACGTTCACTCCGTCGAAGACGCCGAAATCGGGCCGCCCGTCGGCGTCGCAGTCGGCCCCGCGAACGGGCGAGCGCCCGCCGGCCTGGTGATGCAGCACGTCGAACTCCAGCCCGTCGAAAGCGGCCAACTCGCCCGTTTCCGAAAACCACGCGGCCAACTCGTCGCAAACCACGTCGTCACAAGTCCGCCCCTGCTGGTCTCGCGGACACTTCGTCGAATGGTTGTAGTACCACATCAAGTGTGAACGGCCTCCCCAGGGTCCTTCGGTCATGTGGGCCGCGGCGTACGAACGCCCGGCCGGAAACGCCAAAGGCTTCGTTCCAAAGCAGCCACGGCGGACGCGAATCGTCTTTCCCGCAGCGTCGACGTCGAGCAACTGCACCTGCTCACAGCGCTGCCAGTCGGGCTTGCCGTCGGCATCGAGCATGCACAGTCCGACGTCTTCGTTCGCCTTGCGATAGCGGCCCGTAGCCAGACGAAACAGGGCCGGATCGTTGACCGCAATCTCCGTCTCGCCCTCTTCGGCCGGCACGTCGCCGACGATTCGAGCCCCGTTGTAGTAGAGCCAATGGCCGGCGAAGTACTTCTCGGTCCGGTAGCGCGGGTCGCGAGCATTGCCGTTGTAGTGCAGCAGAACGAGTTGATCGGGATGCTCTCGTTTGAACCGCGTGAAGAACTGCACGTTTCGCAGCGACCGGCCGGGCACTTCCTCGTCGAGCACCTTGCCTTCGATGCCCATCAATCGCGAGAAGCACGCGTCCCAGCGTTCGTAGGAAATCCGCCCGCCGGCGGCCAGCCCTTCGCTGGATCGGAAGAAATAAGCGTGGGGATAGCCGCCGCTGAGGACCTGCAGCGATTCGAGATCCGCGGCCGGTGACAGTTCGGCGAAGCGGCAATGTGCCGCGGCAGCCAAGATGCCCGTTAGGACGAGCATGCGGCAGTTGGCGATTGACATTCTTCGGTGTCCTCCCTTGCGACGTCTCGGGGCTGGGGACTCGGGGCTGGGGACTCGGGGCTGGGGACTCGGGGCTGGGGACT
>CAYYNP010000183.1:0-4943 GCA_964472545.1 uncultured Planctomycetaceae bacterium
GACAGGCACCGTCGGCACTGCGAATCCCTACAGCCACATCGATCGTCGACGGAGTCAGTCCCCTTTTTCGGGCTCCCCCACACTTTGCAGTTCTCCTGTCGACACGGGCGATGAACCTGTAGCGTGCAGCACAGAAAGTCACCCGCGGGCGAATTGCTTACTGGCCTCGACCAGCACGGCCAGATTCTCCGGCGGCACTCCCGGGGCTACCGAACAGGCGCTGCTGAGGATGTAGCCGCCGCCGGGGCTGCCGACCTCGAGTCGCCAGAGGGCGTCGCGGCGGACCTCCTCGGGCGTTCCCTTCAATAGCGTGTTGACCGCGTCGATGTTGCCCTTGAAAAAGACTTGGTCGCCGATCTGCCGCTTGGCCTCGTCGAGTTCGACGTCGCCCAGCGGCGGCGGATCGAGCGTGTCGATGCCGTCGATCCCCGTCGCCGCCATCAGCTCGAGCC
Source organism: uncultured Planctomycetaceae bacterium (assembly GCA_964472545.1). Lineage (GTDB taxonomy): Bacteria > Planctomycetota > Planctomycetia > Pirellulales > Thermoguttaceae > CAYYNP01. Next base: position 453 of record CAYYNP010000183.1, read on the forward strand.
GGTCGCCGATACGTCCGCAAGTGTGCGTGTAGACCGGCACGTCCTGCTGCCTGATGCGGCGCACGACCTCGCGTTCGTAGGGCAACACGAACTGGTCGTACTGCGACGGCGAGATGAACCCGCCACCCGCAAACGCCGAGCTGATCAACACCGCGTCGACGCCGCGGCGGGCCTGCTGCACGCCCAGGTCGGCGGCGCCTTCCGTGTATGCCTGCAGAATCGCATGCACCCGATCCGGCGCATCGAGCAGATACATCAACGCCTGTTGATAGCCGAACAGCTCCATAAGCTGCGTAAAGGGCGAGAAGATCTCGCTGTGGACCGAAACCGCGTCGCCAACTTCCGCCAGCACCAACTCGATCGTGCGGAAGAAATACGCCGGCCAGTAGTCGTTGCGATCGGGGGCGTATGGCTCGAAGCCGAAGTAGAACGGGTACTTCAATCCGCCCAGGCAGTGCGGGTCGTCGTAGTAGACCTTCTCGGGATCGACCTGTTCGATCGTTGGCCGCGGCGGGTTTCCCTTGCGGCCGTGTTGCACGTTGTCGTCGTGAGGGCAATGGGCCACGTCGCCGCCGTGGAAGTGGACCGTCTGACTGCCGTCGTCGGCCCTGTCGATCCGCGCGACGTGCCGCATCCAGTCGGGGTCGCGGCCGGGCAGGTTGATCAAGATGCCGTCGAAGCGGTAACGCCGCTGCAACGCGATCGCCGCCCGGGCAAAGCCCTCGCTGGTGAACCAGACCTCGACCGGCGTCACGTCGGTCTGAAGCAAGTAATGGCCAACCGCCAACTGGCACATCACCGGCACGCGGTCGACCGGCTGGTGGCGCATCGCGGCGGCTATGCGCTGTTTGCCCGTCATGGGAAACTCGGCCATCGACCACTCCCCGGCAGCGTCCTACTCCAACGTCGGCTCGACGATCTCGCCGCGCAACTGGGCGGCCACGTTTTCGTACGAGCCGAGGAACTCCGAGTTGCAGTCGAGCCAGAGCGTCAACCGGTGGTGTTCTTCCGGCGAGAGTTTTACGTCGTAGTGCCGCCGGTCGAGGTACTTCAGCAACTCCGACGCCCGGGCGCCGAACTTGCCGGGGATCGTCCGTGCGCCGCCGTGTACGCCCGTGTTGATCGAGCCGTTGCTCACGTGGAAGTAGAAGCCGTACTTGCCGGCCAAGCTCTCGTAGGAACGGGTGAAATTGCCGGCAATCTCGCCCGAGAGATCGATCGCCTTCTTCTCCCGATGGCAGCCGACGCAATGGCGATCGAGTACCGGTTGGACCAATCGCGGGTAATTGAACGGCCGGGAGCCGTCGACGTCGGGTGCGATCGGCGAGGGCTTGCGGCGCATCGCCAACGGCATCGGGCCCGACTCGGCCGGCGGGCGGTGCTTCCGCTCGTGGCAACCTAGGCAGGTGAGCTGCTCGCCGGGATGGACGTACGTGGCCGAACGCATCGACTGCACTGCCAGCCCCTCCGCGTCGAGCGCCTGGAAGTAGATCGGCATGCCGACCGGGGCCTCGAAGAAGACGCTGCCGTCCGATTCGACCGGCACCGTGCCCAACACGGCCCGGGCGTTGGTCTGGTTGGCCACGCCGATCCGCGGCTGGTTGGGCGGGGCGGTCGACTTGGGCAACACTTGAATCACGCGCAGGTGGGTGATCTCGGTGTTCGCCGGCCAGGTGAAATCGCTGTCGTAGACGTTCATCACCGCCACGGTCGCCGGCCGATCACTGCCGGCGGTGCGGCGGGCCCTTGCGGTTTGCGTGGTCTGATCCGGAATCACCGGCGGCATCTTCCGCGGCCTAAGCGGAATCGGGCTGAGGCAGGAGATCGTCGGGTTGCGATAGATCAGTTCCTTGTTGCCGTCGGCGTCGATCCAGTAGATCGCCCGGTTCTTCGCCGCCGCGTCGTACACGCAGAGGTAATCGTCCTCCGAAAGCGGCCAGGGCGTGCCGTAACGCATGAAGTTCTGAATCGGCCGGCCTTCCGACTCCGGGAAGGGCGTGTCGGGCGTCAGCCGCGTAAGCTGCGAGGCGGCCCCGTCGTCCTCGATCCGCGGGTCGATCAGCACCAGCGAGCCGAACGCGTTGCCGTGATGGGCCCCGGTGGCGGCCACGTACCGGTGCGAGCCGGGGATCGCGCGGATGCTCATCTCCATCCACGGCCGGCTCTCGCGCCGCTCGGGATAGTTGCCGTGGAACGAGCGGGGATCGCGGCCGTCGGGGTACGAAGTCCAGATGTGGTGGGCGATGTTCGTGTCGCGGTCGACGTAATCCCAGCGGGAATAGACGATCATGCCGTCGTTGTTCACGCTGGGATGCCATTCGTGCGTTTCGTGGAAGCTGATACAGACGATATCGCTGCCGTCGGGCTCCATCGAGAACATCGTATAGACCGGGCAATGCCGCCCACATCGCAGGTAGCCGCCGCGCCGCTCGGAGATGAACGCGACCCGGCCGCCCGGCAGGAAACAGGGATCGAAGTCGTCGGCCGGGCCGTCGGTCAATTGCACCAGGCCGGTGCCGTCGGCGTTGACCTTGAAGATGTGGAAGCTGTACTCGGGCGCCCATTGATACGTCTGCTTCGCCTGGCATTCGCTGTAGGCGAAGAGGATCGTGCGGCCGTCGAAGGAAAGTTCCGGCGAGAGGAAGGCCCCGTTGTCGAGTTTCTTGCCTTTCAGGCGGCCGTTTTCGACGACGGAGTTTTCCAGCAGGTTGGTCACCTTCGGCTCGTCGGAAAACGGACGCTCAAGCACGTACAGCCCGCCGCCGGCCACCGCGTTGCAGCCGTAGTATTGGTCGCACATGTGGAACGGACCGGTCGGCTGGTGGCGGGTGATGAACAGCAGCTTGTCGATCTTCAACAGCGGGTTGGTGAAGGCGATGCGGCGGCGGAGTTGGCACGCGGCGGCGTTGATTTCCCGTTGGGCTTGGTCGGAAACGTTGGCAGCCGACTCCAGTTCGGCCAGCGTCGTTTCGAGTTTCGCCAACTCGGACGTCGCCGCGCCGAGTTGTTGCGGATCGGACTTTCCACGCAGCCGTTCGGCCAGACGTCTAGCTTTGGCAAGCACCTCGCGCGTGTCGGCCAACGAGGTACCGCCGACAGGGCTTGCGGCGGGTGTTGAGTGTCGCGGGGCGGCACCGGCCGCAGCGATCGCCTTCTGGTAGTCGGGCAGCGTGCCGGGGTAGGAATACTGGCTGACGCTCTTCTGGTCGGCCGGCTTGCCCAGGGCGATGTTCTTCTTCGGATCGTCGGCCGCATAGACCTCGACTTCATCCAGGGCGAACGAGCAATTGCCCGGTACGTGCAACCGAACCACGCGGGCGGTGACGTTCTTGCCGCTAAAATCGACCACCAGCGGCGGCCGCTCGCCGACGCCGTAGAACGTGGTGCCGTCGTGCTGATAGGCGAGCGAAAAGTCCTTGCAGGCCTCGTCGCCGTCGCTGCCGGCGGTCAGTACACGGATCTGGCGCGTGCGCTCGGCCGTGCCGCGATCGACGCGATTGTAGATCACCACCCGGTCGAGCGTGACCGCCCGGCCCAGGTCGACCTGCCACCAGGGCTCAGATTCCTTACTGGCGGTGTGGAATCCCCAATGGCCGTTCTTCACGCCGTCACACCCCCCGGCGGCGTCCTCAGCCGTAGTAACGGCGGCCGGGGTTGAGTGCGGCGTGGCAAACCCCACGACGACGGCCAGACATCCGATCGCGATCAACAGGCGGCTCTTCATGATGCCGTGACTCCTTCTTCCAAACGGGCGGCTGGGGGGACGGCGATTCTGCACACCCCATTGTAGCTGATCGCCGTGGCCGTGAGAAGATGAGCGCGGACGGCAGGTGGCTGGTAGGACGGGTGGCTGGGGCAAAGCGCCGCGGTGCCCCAGTGATCGACGAAGTTGAGCCAACCCTGGTTTTCTGGGGCACCGCTGCGCTTTGCCCCAGCCACCCCTGCGAGAAAACGCCGCAACGTGCTACTTCTCTCGCCGCAGATACCCGGCCGACGACTGGAAGTACTTGCGGCGACGGGTGTCGACCGACGCATGCTCCTCGGCCTGATGCTGCTTCAGGTCGGCCAGATTGGCCCGGCAGTAGCGGCACTCGATCACGTCGAGATGGAAGATGATGTAGGCGGCGGCCTCGTCGGGCAGGGCCTCGAGCAGGAAGCTGCCGAGCTGTTCGCGCGAAGGGCAACTCAGCCGGCCCGCCCGCCAGATTTCGCCCAAGGTATGCACGCCCGCATTGCGGCGGCCGTGGATCGCGACGGCCCGGGTGATCAACTCCCGGTCGTCGCGCAGCGCCGCTTCCACCTCCGCCGCGCGCTCCGGCGGCAAGGCTTCGTCGAGATAGGCTTCCAGATCGGCTTGGCGGATGGGCATAGAGTGGTGGGTGGTGAGTGGTGGGTGGTGGGTGGTGGGTGGTGGGTGGTGAGTGGTGAGTGGTGGGTGGTGGGTGGTGGGGGGGGGGGGCGCGGCGGGGCGGGGCGGCGCCCGCCGTAAAC
>CAYYNP010000183.1:4953-20626 GCA_964472545.1 uncultured Planctomycetaceae bacterium
GAGTGGGTGGTACTCGTCGGGACGACGTGGCGCCGGCCTTCAAGAGCCAACACGGCTCTCTTGCCCTTCTTCACTCAACACTCACCACCCACCACTCTCCACTTCTTACTTCTCATACAACTCCGGAAACACCTCCTCCGGCAATCCCTGCTTGCGGACGGCCGTGCGGAGCTTGGCGAGGAACTCGAACTTGTAGTTGGCCACCGTTTGCTCGGAAATCTCCATCACGCCGGCGACTTCCTTGTTGGCCAGGCCGCGGACGAACAATAGTTCGGCACACTTCAGCTTGTCCCATTGGCCGCGGCGGCGCCAGTGCTCGATCTGGTCGGTCACGGCAGCGCCTAAGGCCGATTTCTCGATCCCCTTGCGCTCACCGCTGCGGACGATGCTGCTGGCCGGCCGGGCCTTGCCCTTGGGCTCCCAACTGCTCGTCCGCGAGCCGTCGGGCACCAGCGGCAGCGTGGGGCGGCGGCCTTCGCGGCGCAGGTGGTCGGTCAGCTTGTGGGCGGCGATCGAAAACAGGTAGCTCTCCAGCGGTCGCCGGTCGTCGAAGTTCGGCAGACTGGTCAAAAAGCCGATGAAGGCCTCTTGCACCACGTCTTCGGCCGCCGCCGGGTTGCGGATGCGGCTGCCCACGTAGGCCAGCAACCGCCCCTCGAACCGCCCGATCAACTCGCGCCACGCCGTCTCGTCGCCGGAGCGGATGCGCCGGATCAAGAGCACGTCGGACTGACTCGGGTTGGACATCGATTTGCCGGGGCTAGCCTTCGGTCGCCGTCGGAACGCTCTCGCGAGGAGCTTTGTAGGCGAACACGGCGACAGTATACAGCCCACACATCGGTACGGCAATCAGCAGTAGCGTCAACGGGTCGGCCGGCGTGACGGCCGCAGCTAAGGCAAAGCAGGCGATGAATCCCAGGCACCAAGCCCAGCGGGCGCGGCTGAGCACGGTCAACACGAGCACGTAGACCGCGACCACCGCCGAAATGATCACTTCCATCGGTCCGACCGACAGGCGAAAGTTGGCCCAAAACGGCTGCGCCGCGTCGCCCGGCGACTCGGCCGTGGCGGAGATTCTCCCCGGCGTTGGATCGAGACGGGCTTCCGCGTCGGCGTTGGTGTCTTCAACTTCCAACGGCGCACCCAACGCCACGGCCATGCCATAGGCGCCCGCGGCCACGACCAATGCGGCCACCACCGCGCCGAACGCCAATCGCCCGCGACACGCCCCGGCCGTCGTGGTGTCGACTCTTAGCAACACGTAGGCAATCGCCAACAGGGCCAGCAACATGGCCACCACCGTGCCGATGTACCAGAGTCGATCGACGACGACGACCTGCCGCCATTGCTCTTGAATCAACTCGTTGGCGTTGCGGTCGAACTGCACCAGCATGTACAGCCGCATCATCGGTCCCTGGCTGCCGGGCCCGAGCAACTCCCGCATACTGGGGTCGAGCGGATTCTGGATCGTCTCGACCCATTCGCCGTAGATCATCCTCTTCCGCACGTGTTCCGCCGGCAGCGACACGTTCAACGCGGCGTTGGGCCCCCATTGACCGGCAATGTAGTCGGCCACCGCCCGATCGAATTCGTCGGGCAATGCCTGCTCGCATTCCTCCCGCGTCAAGTAGGGCCCCACGGAGACGACCTTCTGATAGACGTCGTAGTTCGGATCCCATCGCGGGGCGTCAACCCAACCGGGGCGCGTGTCGGCCGGTACGGCGATGTCGATGGAAAGCGGGTCGCCGGTGGTCGTGGGTACGGCTTCGTCGACGGGAGATAGATCAGTGGGTTCGGGTGTCGGGTCGATCGGGTTGGACGCCTCCGGGGCCAGTGGCTCGGCCGGCGTGGGAAGCCACCTGCCCGACTCAGTCTTCAGTACGCTTCCCGCCCGAGCCCGTGCAGCCGACCGCTGCGCATCTCGAGCGTACGCCTCGCCGGCCACTTCGGCGCGCGAGATCGTGGCTTCTTGCTCTTGCCGGCCGGCTTGCATGTAGTGGATCGACAACATACCGATCATCACCACCGAACCGATCGAGCCGACGATCAACAGCGCCACGCCCGCCTGCCGCGTCTTGGGGAAGATCAGCAACAAGATGGTCGCCACCATCCCGCCGAAGCAGACCATCGCCAAAAGCATGAGGGCCAGAAAGCTGAGCATGACGACCTCCTAGGCGTTCTGTCGCCGGTAGCGTTTGTTCGGGTGCAACCAGGGACTAGCCATCTGCACGGAAACGGAGATCGTCGCGGCAATCATCGGCAGCCACGGCTGGGGAAACTGCCAGACGGCGGCCACCACCCAGGCCACCATCACGCTGATGAACAGCGACCAGAGGCTCAGCCGGGCCACCCGCGTCGGATCGGCCTGATGCCACCAACGCAGCAAGAGAAACAGCGTGCCGAACGACGCCATGAAGGCCATTAGCAGCGGGCGGCCGTTCTCGGCATAGAAACCGGCGGGCGTTCCGCGGTGGGTTCCCATAAACTCGGTCGTCAGCCGGGTGACCGACGCGTCGGGTGGAAATCCGACCAACAGCAGCGAGCCGATGCCGTAGGCCGCCGCACCCACGCCCAACCCCAATATCATCATCACAAACCGCCGCAACGCCGTCTCACCTTGGGTGCCTTCCCAGAACTTCGAGGCGATCATCACCACCCAAGTGCCCAGGACGCCCACCAACACCAGCCACCCACATTGGCCCGCCGTGGGCGATCCCACGCCGTGTACGCCGCGAAACGTGTTGATCAACACCATCGCCGTACACATCGCGGCCGTGACCACCACGCCCAAGAGCATCGAGCCGAGCAGGTCGATCGTCCGCTCGCGAGGCGTCTTGACGACCATCTTGACCAGCGGCTTCTCGTGTGATCGAGGGCGTCGACGTCGGCCGGGTCTTGTGCGGGCGAAGGCCGCCTCGCGTGCCGCGACGGCCGCCTGTTCTGGGCCGACCGTATCGGCCGGAGGTTGCGCAGCGGGCGTCGGCCGCGCCGGTGGGTGTGGCTTGGTGTGGTGCGAAGCGTGCTTCGACTTGGCCGACAGCCGGATCAACTGATAGCCGCCGTAGATCAACATCCCCAGCAGGGCCAGCGCCAGCAGCGGCTTCGCCATGACTGCCAATACGCACGCCCCGATCACGATCAGGATCCCGCCGAGGATCGGCAAAACCACCTTCAACGCCGGGTGCAGATCGGCCTCTTTCCAGGTGCTGTGCAGCTTCGTACACGTATCGCCGAACGCCCTGAGGACCGGCGGGTGCGCGGCCGGCGGTTGCTTGGTTCCCAGGATCGGCGGCGGGCCCGACTTGCCAGCGGGCCCCGCAGCGCCCGTGCCGCCGGAGGTTTGCGAGTTCGACGGCAGCCGCCCGGTTCCCGGCGGCGCTTGGGCCGGCTGGGGCAACGAGGCGGTCATCTGCGACACGGAATTGAACCGCTTGGCCGGGTCTTTCTCCAACGCTCGGGCGACGATCGTGCGGTACGGCTCGGCCAGCACCGAGACGTCGGGCTGGGCCGTGAGGTGCTTCATCAGCACCTCGCCGACGCTCTCGCCCTCGAACGGCACGTGGCCGGTGAGCATCTCGTAGAGCACGATGCCCAAGGCATAAATGTCGATCTCCTTGCCGTAACGCCCGTTGGCCACTTCCGGAGCCATGTAGTGGACGGTGCCCACACTCTCGGTCTGTCCGCTGCGGCGGCTGCACGAGATGAACTTCGAGAGGCCGTAGTCGCCCACCTTGACCACGCCCTCGTCGGAGAAGATGTTGGCCGGCTTCAGGTCGCGGTGGACCACGCCGCGGTCGTGCAGCAGGGCCACGCCGGCGGCGATGCCGTGGAACCAGCCGAGCACCTGCGGCAGCGGCATGCCGTCGGGCGACGAGAGGATCACGTCTTCCAGGCACTCGCCGGAGACGAATTCCATCACCACCCAGGTGTCGCCTTGCTCGTCTTGGCGGATGTCGAACAGCGAGAGCAGGTTGGGATGCTTTAGGTTCAGACAGTGGCGGATTCCCCGCAATTCGACGTCGAGGTTGCGGCGGATCAGCTTCAGCGCCACTTCTTTTCCGGCGTCGCTGACGGCGTAGTAGATTTCGCCGAAACCGCCGTGCCCCACCCCTCGCTTGATCGTATATCCCGCTAGCGGACTAGAACCGCCGGGATAGAGAAACTTCGTTTGAGGCCGCTCCGACGCGAGCCGCTCCGACGCTTCCGGACCGGAAGCCGGGCCGGCCCGCGGCGACGGAGGCGATTCGTCGGGCTCGGCCGAGAAGTCGATCGCTTCGGGTTCATTCGTTTCCACGGCAGCCACCTGTTTCGTCATCGGTCCGCTCCTAAACATTGTATCACGGACGTCTCATGCATTCCCAGTCTTCCTGGGGCTACCTTATAGTCGGCGTCTCGCTCCGCGAGACGCACCCGCATCTTGCGGAGCAAGATGGCTACTTTGGCCTCATCTTGCGGAGCAAGATGGCTACTTTGGCCTCATCTTGCGGAGCAAGATGACTACTTTGGCCTCATCTTGCGGAGCAAGATGACTACTTTGACGATGTTTGGCGGTCTCGCTCACGGCCGAATCTCCTCCAAATTCAACGAGAACCCCTCGCCGGCAATCCGGGAATTGGGCGTGATCGGGCCGCGGCCCCGATATTGCACCCCGTCGATCTCCAGCATCCCCGCACGGCGGCAGTAGAGCTGATCTTGGTGCCGGTAAAGGACCACCTCGTCGCTCCAGTCGCGGCAAACCACGTGACAGTGTGGCCCCGGCCCGAGGATCAACGCGTCGGCCATCAACACCACCGCGTCGGCCGACGGCTGTGTGCGATGATGGCTGGCGAAATCGAGCCTGGCCGTGGCACTCAGGGCATGTGGCCGACGAAAGACCATCTTCACGCTCTCGCCCAACAGCACTTTGGCACCGTCGCTCAGGGCATCCGTCCTTTCTATCCGTCGGCCGTCGAGCCGCACGTCGCGGATCGGTTCAATCAGATAACCTTCTTCGTCGCGTCGAATCAGGGCGTGCCGGCTGGAGATGTCTCCAAAGATCGGCACGTCCGCCACGCCCCGCTGCACCGGTTGCCCCAACGTAACCTCGTCGCCCGTACAGACCCAAAACCCGCCGACCGCGTCGACCCACAGCATGAATTTGCCGGTCTGTCGGGCTTCGCGGAAGTCCATCACACTCATTCCCCGCAGTCTGTTGGCCAGCTTGAACATAGCAGTAGGCAGTGGGCAGTGGGCAGTATGCAGTTCATGGTGGACAGTTGGTAGGGGCGTGAAAGGCACGTTGTTTGCGCCGGCAGGGCGGGCTACGCCCACCACGCTGGTGGCTCGGACAGGGCCTGGCCGACATGTTCGCGTTGGGCTGCCGGGGTGCGAACATGACGTGGTGGGCGAAGTCCACCCTACGGACGCAGCGACGGCCTATTTCAGTTCCAAGTCGGCAGCAACCGTGTCGACCGCGACCGCCTCGACCTCCGGTTGCTGGTTGAAATACTCGGTGACCTGATCGACCACGTCGCCGGCGTTGTCCTCGTCCAGCGGAATCTCGTCGTGGAAGTAGGTCTCCGATTCGGCCAATACGGCGTCGACCTCGAGCCGGGTCTTCAGGTTCGAGACCAGCTCTTTGACGCGGCCCAGCCGGCTGTCGTCGAACTGATACTGGCTGGAGGCCTGGGCAGCGGCGACCATCTTGTGCTTGGCCTGGAGATTTTCGATCTCGACCTCACACTGCCGCTTGGCGGCCAGCAAACCCTCGAGTTTCTTCTGCGCGGCGTCGAGGCTCTTCTGCCTCGCGTTGTGCATTTGCCGCAGATTAGCCAGAGTCGCATCGCCCGTCTTGAACCGCTCGAAGCGGTTGGCCAGATCGGTCTCGACCTGTTCGGCCGTGTAGTTCCGGCCGGCGTATTGGAACACGTCCTCGCCGGTGGCCAGATCGGATCGCAACTGCAAAACGTCGTCCTTTTCCTTGTCCAGTCGGCTTTCCAGCGCCGCGATCTGCTCTTCGAGCTTCTTGATCTCGACCTTCTCCTTGGCGATCGCATACATGTTTTCGCGGACGTCCGGTTCCAGGTCCCGGAGCATACCGCGGGCCCGATCGATCTCGAATCCGACCGGAAAAGCGTCTCGGGCCGAATCGGCAACGTACCCGGCCGAGGTGCGGATGTAGCTGACCGCGCTGGTGCCGAACACCAGGACGCCCACCAGCGCGACGATTCCACCCAGAATAAGTACCTTCTTGAACATGATCGTGTCCTCCAGAATGAGTTGTGAAAGGGAAGCTGGCTCGTTTGTTCTGCTTGCCGCCGGTTTCTAGTCCGGCTGGTGACCCGGGAAGTTCTTCGTGGCCGTTTGGGGGATCTTGTGGAATTCCGTACCGATTTCACGATTGCGAATGCGCAGAGCTTCGATGGAAGTCCTTCGGAGTGGGTGCTGCTTAGCCGAAAGGGGGTTCCAGGCTTGCATCTGTAGGCCGAAGGCCTACGATCACCGTAGCCTGGGGCAACGCCCCAGGTGTGTGATGTCTAATCTCCGCGCTTTGGCCGAAGGCCATATTCACGGATCACCCGGGGACCACGATCGTGCGTTCATCTATCGGCGACTCCTCAGACAAGACGCCGTCATCCCCGGCAAACCTCGTTCAGACCCTCCACGACGCGCCACGCCAGATCGTGCTCGCCCTTTCCGGCGGCGGAAGCCCCGCAGTCGGCCAATTGCTGACGGTGTCCGGAGCGTCGCGGACGGTGCTCGAAATCGACGTGCCTTACTGCGAGGCCGCCATGACCGCCTGGCTTGGCGGACGGCCCGAGGAGTTCTGCACCCCGCAAACCGCCCGGGCGATGGCCATGGCCGCGTTTCGCCGGGCGTGTGAATACACCCGGGCCGCAGCGAACGTCGCCGGCGTCGCCTGTACGGCCGCGTTGGCCACCGATCGTCCGAAACGGGGCGAGCATCGGGTCCATCTAGCGGTGCAAGATGCTTCGCGAACGGCGACCTGGTCGCTCACCTTGGCCAAGGGACGTCGCAGCCGTGCCGACGAAGAATCGCTCGTCAGCCGGTTGGCGTTGAACGTCGTGGCCGAAGCGTGTGGCATTGCATCGCGGCTGGATCTCGAACTGCTCGACGACGAACGGGTCGAACGTGCCGAAACCATCGCCGAACCCGCGTGGCAAGACCTCCTGTTGGGCAAAGTCGACTCGATCATCCAAGGCCCGGAATCGACCGCCCTCGTCTTCCCCGGGGCGTTCAACCCACGCCACACCGGCCACCGCCGCATGGCCCAGATTGCTCGCAAGGAGTTGGGCGTGCCCGTGGCGATGGAACTGGCGATCGAAAACGTCGACAAGCCGCCGTTGGATTACCACGAGATCGCCCGCCGCCTGGGACAGTTTACGGCCGATGAAACCGTCTGGCTGACGCGCGCCGCGACGTTCGAGAAAAAATCGCAGTTGTTCCCCAACGCCACGTTCCTCGTCGGCGCCGACACGATCCGCCGGATTGCCGAGCCGCGCTACTATTCCAACGACCCGGCCGCCCGCGACGCCGCGCTACACCACATCGCCGTCCGTGGCTGCCGCTTCCTCGTCTTCGGCCGCCAGAGGGCCGGGCAGTTCGAGACCCTCGACGACCTCGATCTGCCCCTCTCCCTGCGCCAAATCTGCGACGAAATCCCCGCCGAACGCTTCCGCGACGACGTTTCTTCGACGGAGATCCGGCGGCTGGGGGAGTGGTGAAGGATTGGCAGCCGCAACGGTGGTTACCAGCTTCGCACGCCATTGGCCAGAGCACCGAAGCCGCTCGGGAAGCGTTTTTCCAGCAGGTCGAGCTTCCCTTCACTCACGAGACGTTTCGCGCATTCCGTCGCGCGCTCCAGCGAAAGAGGCTGCGATGGTCTTGCAACGCCGCAAAGTCGCTCTTTCAGGCTCGACTTCGTGTACGGCGGCTTCCCGGTCTGCAGCGCCTGGATCCACGCAGATTCCGTTACGTGAGGGTCGCTGCCGGCAAGGCACCAGGCTTCGATTGCCGGGACCGCGAGTCCAACGGCCGTCTTTATCGGACCGCGCCCCTGGCGGGCTCGAAGGCCTCGTTGCGCGTCAGCAACAGCTCTGCGTGCCCGGCAAAGCCGGCACTTCGAGTCCGCCCCGCCGGCAAGGTCGTGCCCCTTCTGACGTATGGGAGACTCATCGGAGTCGAGAGTCACAACGAGTGCGTCCGCGTCCGTTCGATAATGAAGGTACGCCAGCGTTGCCTTGAGCGACGTCAGGACCGATCGCCAACCACGCGTCTTCGGCGACGGTGAGTCGACCGGTTCAATCCCACCGCCGAGGAGCCCCTCCACCAAGATCAGGACGACCGCCTCGTCAACGGGAGATTCGCTCAGCACGGCGACCTTCATGTGTTGCTTGGCACTCCTCCCAGAACTCCGGTAAACCAAGCTTCTCCCAAGGGGGCTTCGCCGAGGATCTCCTGGATGTGCGGTTGTTCCGACAACCGCTCGAACTGCACGTCCAGGCCGGTCTTGCTGGCAATCACGACCTCTTCCGGATGGTCTTTGAACAGATCGAGGAAATACGGTGAATGCGTGGTGGCGATCACCTGAACGGGATCTCGATCTTCGCCGGCCCCTTCCGGATAGGCGAGGCGATAGATCGCATCTTGAAGACGCCTAAGCAATCGAGGGTGGATGCCTCGGTCCACCTCTTCGAGGCCAATGATCGCGGGCGGGTTGGGCAAGTGCGACAGCGTAAGCATGGCCAGAGCGACAAGCGTTCCCTGCGACAGCAGAGTTGCAGGAACTTCATGGTGGCCCAACGAAGTCCGCAAAACAACGGACTTCTTGCCCGACTTTGGCTTCTTGAAGAGTATCCGATCATACTCGGGAAGCCACTCGGATACTTTGGAGTTGATTTGGTGAAAACGTTCCGGTTCTGTGTCCCGCAGGTCATCCAGAACCGCCGGAAGATTACCGCCGCTGCATGTTAGTTGCGGGGCATTCTCAACCGTGGCAGGCGCGGCGATAGCCGCCGTGTCAAAGTAGAAGACGCGCACACCTGCCAAGATCGCGTCGATGCCCGTCTGATCGCATTCCTCTCTTCCGTGCGAGAACTCGCTACCTCGCGTCACTTTGCCACGACCACTCCACCGAAAGAAACGATGCACGCCGTGAAAGGGCTCCCCCCAATTGAGTTTCACGCTGATTGGCACTTCTGAATCTGGTGCCGCTCCCAAGGAAAGAAACTGAGCCCATTTTAAGAGACTTGTATCCCGCAAGGCATCCAGCGCCTGCAACACCGTACTCTTCCCGCTCCCGTTCGGCCCCACCAGGATCGTACATGGGCTCAACGGCAGCTTCGCGTCGCGCAGGCACTTGAAATTCTTGAACTCGATCGACTCGATCATCGCCTAATCCTCCTGCCTGAAGCCTACCAGCCCGCTGCGGGAAAATCCAGTCCGGCGGGCAGGCGCCAAAGCGTGATAGGGCAACTGGTTCGGACTCGGGGGGTTGGGAGAAGCGGGCGGGGACATATCGGGGGCTTTCATCCGATCGCAGACTGCCGCTGGCGACGGCCCGCAGGCCCTAGTCCACGCTCGGCCCGCCGGATATACTTACTGTGCGTGGTACGGTCGTTCCCCTCCTCACTTTCCCGCCCGATTATGAGCACCACTACCCAGCAGACACCGCCGGCAACCTACGAGTTCGAGCCCTACCAAGCCCTCGACGCCCAAGTCCTCACCGAACGCATCAACGTCGTGCGGGAAGAAATGGGCCCGCGGCTGGTGATCCTCGGCCATCACTACCAGCAGGATGAGGTGATCGCCCTGTCGGATTTGCGGGGCGATAGCTACAAGCTCAGTGCGCTGGCGGCCAGCGACGAGGACTGCCGGGCGATCGCCTTCTGCGGCGTGCACTTCATGGCCGAAACGGCCGACGTCCTGGCCAACCGGCCGCAGCGGCTCGAGCAACGCGGCGGAAAGCGCGTCACCGTCGTGCTGCCGGATATGGCCGCCGGCTGCTCGCTGGCCGATATGGCCGAGATCGATCAGGTCGAAGATTGCTGGGAGCAACTCGCCGAGGTGATCGACGTCGACCAGATCACGCCAATCACCTACGTCAACTCGGCCGCCACGCTGAAGGCCTTCTGCGGCCGTCACGGGGGCATCGTCTGCACGTCGGCCAACGCGCGGAAGGTGCTCGAGTGGGCCTTCGCCCGACGCCCGCGCGTGCTGTTCTTCCCCGACCAACACCTCGGCCGCAACACGGCCCGGGCGATGGGCGTGCCTCTGGAGGAAATGCCCGTCTGGAATCCCAACGCCGACGAACTCGGCGGCAACACCGAAGCCGCCATCGCCGGCAGCCGCGTGTTGCTTTGGGAGGGTTTTTGCAGCGTCCACCAGGTGTTCCTGCCCGAGCACGTCGATCAGTATCGCCGCGACCATCCCGGCATCAAGATCCTGGTCCACCCGGAGTGCATGATGGAGGTGGTCGACAAGGCCGACGTGGTCGGCTCGACCGGCGTGATCATCCGCGCCGTCGAAGAGGCCGCCGCCGGCACCAAGTGGGCCATCGGCACCGAGCTGCACCTGGTCAATCGGCTGAAGCAACAGCACCCCGAGCAAGAGATCCACTTCCTCACGCCCACCGTCTGCATGTGCGCCACCATGTACCGCATCGATCTGCCCCACCTCTGCTGGTCGCTGGAAAACCTCGCCGCCGGCACCCCGGTCAACGTGATCGAGGTCGACGCCGAGACGGCAAGCGGGGCGCTGAAGGCGCTGGAGCGGATGTTGAAGGTGAGCTAGGCGGCGGAGAGATAGCCGGCGCTCCGGTCGGCCGATACTAATCGTCAAGTACAGGTGATAGGCTGGTCTCGTTTATCAGGACGTTCGGTCTAAATCCAATGCGACCTCACGACTACGACTCACGGATTGGCAAATGCGACGAGTGCGGCAGTCCATCCATTCGCGTTCAGCATTCGATGTCTGGTTTGTGCCGTGAATGCGCGCATTGGCTCTACGGCAAGCCAAAATGTGACCACGAGATCGTCGACGGCGCCTGCCGTCATTGCGGATGGGACGGATCGAGTTCGCGGTACATCGACTCGCTCCAGAAGTCCACAGCATCCAATCTGCCCGGAGGCTACTACGGTCTATCGGCGGTTGGCGAATGTCCAAGATGTGCTCTTCGATTGGATGAACGATCACAGTGGAATCAGGGATACGCGGAGGGCGAGGATGCCACGGTATATACCCATAGATGCCCGATCTGCGACTCACCGTTGATAGCTTGTCCACTAATAGACCAGGATATCTCAACTATCGAATGGTACGCACCGGATCCGAACCGGGATTGCGTGAGTGACGAAGAACAGACGGAACAATGATCTGCACGAAATCGCGGGCGCCTCGACGCGGGGGGCACCGGCCATGACCGAGAGCAATCCGTTCAGACGCGATTACCGATGACGGAGTCGATGCACCAATGGGATTTGAGTCGTTTCGGGTGGAACTGAACGGCGGGAACCGCACCTTCGGTGAAGTGTGTGCGCATCTGGATGCTATGCAGCACATCAAAGTGGATGACCAGGGGCTGCGCATGCGGTCCTCCCAGTACTACCTCATGGCTGATGGCCAGCACGTAATCGAGATCGAAGTGAGCAGGTCCCCCGTCACCATTTCTTGCCGTTTCACGCTGTGCCACCCGCCGTCTGTTGACAGTGCTTTCGTTGACCTCCTGGAGACGCTCATGGCCGCCCTCAGGATGGAGGTTACTATTCGAGACGACGTCGACACTGCTCACGCGCATGCCTTTGATCTGGCAGATTTCGACGCGTTCTCTTCGATCGTACGGGAGTACATTGCATCGCGACGCGCGGAGTGGGGCGCTCAGTTTGGCAAAGAGCACTTAGCGGCGACAACCATCGAAGCTTCGCAACGGTTTATCATTCCTCGTTGCACCGGAGGGCAGAGCTTGAATGGTGGCTAGTCCAGGAGCCCCGGGTGCCGAGGACAGGAAGATGGCCCGGACGGTGTTGCAAAGAGGAAGCGGGTGGGCCCGACCCTTTTCCGCAATCGGCGTTGCCATCTCTGTCGCCTTGTCGGAAAACGCGTCGGGGTGGCGGAGCCACAGGAGGAGACCGAGCGAGTGCCTTTTGTGGCGCTGCCACCCGGGCAGATTTCGCGAACGAGCCACCTAGATTGCAGCGTCCTCTCCGCAGAACCGCCCGGGCCGGCCGCGACGGAGGGCTTCCACGGCATGCCCACGGCAAGCGTGGGCATGGCACCCGGCCGTCTTCCGAAAGACCGAATCAAGTAGCCCGCCCTCACCGGAAAATGACCTGGGCCGTCCGTGTTGTTACAAACACGTTGCGCCGGGCAACTGGGATCGGAATACAATGGCGACTGGTCGGTTACTGCACGTTGAAACCGGGAGGTGAAACACGATGGCACAGACCACCTTGTCGGTCCGGAGGAACGATAATGACGTCCTAGAACGCGATGAAAGACGATCAACGCCTTGGAAAGCGTCTTCAGCCGGGACGATTCTGTCACTCACGTTATCCGTTCTTTCGGTAAGCTACTGTCGCGGCGCCGATGAAGAACCTGCCCCGAAGGCGCAGGGACGGCTGATTTGGCGGTGCAAGAGTGACGCCAAGGTCGGCCCCTTGTGGCACGACATGAACCCCTACACGAATCTCCCATACGTTCAATTCGAACCGCTCATCCACGGCGACGAAGTCTTTTGGGCCATCGGGTTTCGCCGCAATCTGACTGTTTGCGCTACGGATCTTGCCTCGGGCAAGCCCGCCTTTCGAGTGAAGATCGAGATTGGTGGAAACATGTTTCATGGAATGGCGCCCGTTGCCGACGCATTGTGGATCCGAACGGACAACAAAGCAGTGCAACTGGATAGGAACTCCGGGAAGGTCGGGAGGGAACTGCCGCCGCCTCCATCGATGGGCGTTGGGGAACACGAACCAAGGTACTTTGCTTCCGGAGATGTTCTCGCCGCAATCAACGCCGCAATCAACGGTGACGAAGAGGCTCTCGCCCGGCAATCGGAAGCCGCCCAGGTCGCGGCCTGCACGTTTCAGTCGCTGACTCACGACAAGGATCACGTCTACTTCGTAGACCAGACTCGGTCGGCCGTGATTGCCTTGGATCGACGGACGGGCGAAGAGAAATGGTCCACACGTCTTAGGTATTCTACTCGTGGCGTAGCGGCCGACGGGAGTCACCTGTTTGCTACCAGCCATATCGATCCCGCCAATACGAATCAGACGTGCGATCTTCACAAACTCAGCGGGCCGGACGGCAAGGAGGTTGGCAAGGTCGCTCTCCCTGCGAAGCGGCGAGCGCGAAACGCGGCATTCCAGCCTCACGTCGATGATTCCTACGTCTACGTCGTTCAACCGGCGTCGTTTTCCGTTTTCAGCAAGGACGATCTTAAGGTTGTGTTTCGCCACGACCATGAACGCGCCGCCGACAGTCACGTTTTCGGCTGTTCCTACGTCGCTCGACCCGTTCCATTTGGCAAAGATATTCTCCTGACAGTCAGGCACTGCACTCTCCGCTTGAATACCGGCACCGGCCTTCATGGAGGAGATTCGACGGTCTACTATCTCTTCAGTCCGACAGAACAACGGTTCACGGCAAGATCTGCAAGCGTAAGAGGCGCTCCCCTTTCTGCGCCAAGCATTCGCGGCGAACGCATTTACCAAACGACCGAAGAAGGCGAGCTGCTGTGCTACGAGTTTGGCGCGGCGAAGAAATCGCCGGTTGCTCCTGAAGCAAAGGAGTGAAGCGGGTAGCACCGATGATGTTGCGGAGTTGACTATGCGATCTCTTCGACTTGTTCCCGGGTGCCCCGGACAGCAAGGGTGGCCCGGACGGTTTTGCGGAGAGGACGTTGCGATCTTGGCGGCTCGTTCGCAAAATCCGTCCGGGTGGCAACGCCACAAGAGGCACTCGCGCAGACTCACTCGTCCACGGTTCTCCGAATTTCGCGAATCGAAGCAAACGGGATGATCCGTTCCTCCTCTCCGCGTCGGACGCAGATGAACTCTCGCGTCACTTCCATCACCTTGTAGAAGTTGCGTTCGGCCTGCGGCTTTTGAACGTCCTCGAATGCTTCCCGCAATGCCTCAAACTTGACGTCTGTCGCGTCGAGTTCGTCCTGAAGCTCTTCCCAGTTGTCCGGCACACTCATTGCGGAGGAGGGTCTGGAACGTTCACTCATCTGTTGAACGACGTGCCGTGTCAATTCGCGGGACGTTATCGTGCCGTCCTTGTCGGTGTCTACGTCTTTCGGCAGGGACCGCATACCCTCCTGCTCCTTCGCGTCGAGTGCTCCGTCGTTGTCTCTGTCATAGCGTTGCAGCATCGCCTTTCCATACGCCAATACGCCCTGGTTGGGGAACTGGCGACGAATCGATGCCCGTTTCTCGTCAAGCGGCGTCCGTTTGCCAAGGTATTCCTGCCGGCGGCTCTCGTAGGCGTCGTACTGTTGTCTGATCCGCGTGACTTCCTGGTCCGAATAGACGTGAAGCACGAAGCCGTCGGCCACGGTGGTCCACTGCCCGGTAGCGAGAACGTCCCCAAGCGTCCTCTCTCCGGAGCGTGGCTCTCGCTGAACTTCGGAGTCCGGGTTGCCGCTAGTCTCGGGCGGATCTGTCTTGGCGACCTCACGATCCAAGACCTCGACCAATTCCGTGACTTCCCGGCATAACGCGTCCGGGGCGGCGAGGATGAGCGCGTTAAGCCGTGGATCGATGGTAATGGACATCTCCGTTGTTCCCTGATAGACCTCTTGGACAACCTTGGCAGCTTCCTCGGCTTTCGCATGGCGCAAGTAGAGTATCTGCAAAGGCGGGCGGTCGCTGGTCTTGTCCGGCTTTCTCTCTTCGTTCCGCTCCTCTTGAGCCCGGTCGGGTTCCGCCGAAGCTGGATTGCGACGCAGTTTCTCCAGCACCGCTCGGACGGTGTTGTGGTCATCGGCAGCGGCCAACACAATCAGGTTGCCGTTTTTCGGATCGACGTCCATGCGCAGCTCCGGACGCCCTGCCAGCATGGTCTGCAACACCGCGAGCACACTTCGGGGATCGAGTTCGTCGAGGCAGTAGACCTCCAATTGGGCTGCCTGCCGAGCCTTGCCAGATTCCTCGTCATCTTTGCCGGAAGAGGCCGACTCAGGTCGGCGTGGCCCGACTTGCAGGATGCTTTCAATGTCATCGAGTTGGCGCTCGTTCTCGGCGCTGACAATCAGCGAGTTGGCACGCGAGTCGACGTCGACTCTGATCCGATCCGAGCCGTCATCGAAGAGCTGCCCGATGACTGCTGCCACATCTTCGGCAGAGGCGCTCTGAAGCGAGAAGACTCGTATCTGCCTCTCTGCCGCGCCGTCTGCCGGGGCAGAGGCCTTCGCGTCCGATGCCGTGTCCAACAGGCGCGCCGAGGCCAGAACGAACTGCCCGGACGATTCCGCGTCCGCCCTCTCCTCGAGACTGCTGACCAAAACGGTCTTCCCGCTCCCAATCCGCACGGTCACTTGGGACGTGAGCGTTTCGATCCCCAATGGCACGAATTCGTCATCCGATTGGGGCTTGCCCGCGCGTCGCTCCAACTGGGACCTCTCGACCTGGAGTTCGACGACGATCGCGTCGCCGTCGACTCTGGCGGTCGCCGA
>CAYYNP010000184.1:0-20419 GCA_964472545.1 uncultured Planctomycetaceae bacterium
GGCGCCGAAGTCGGGCAGGATGCGACTCCAGTTGTTGATGCCCGGGCAGACGAAGAACTCGTAGCCCGACTTGGCAAACGGCACGATCTGATGCTCGAAGCTCGCCGCAGGGGAATAGCCCCAGGTGAGCATCACCGTGTCTTTGGGGATCTGGTCCAGTTTATCGGGATGCTGCAAGATGATGTCGCCCCACATCATCATGCGTTTCTGGTACTTCTCTTTGAGCAGATCGTGTACGCGCCGGATGTGCTGCACGTAAACCCCACCCACGCCGATCTTCTCGGCCAGCGCCTTCGACGGCCCCGTGCCCAGGCCCCAGGTCTCGTCGCAGCAGACGTTGAACATCTCGAACGGCAGCAGCGGGCAGACCTCCGAGTAGAGGTCGTCGAGTAGTTCGTAACTCTCCTCTTTCACCGGGCAGATGATGTAGCCGGTTTCGCGCAGCGGGGCGTACTTCTCGTGTTTGAGCACGTGCGTCAGATGGCCGAACGACTGCTGGTTGCCCAGAATGTCGATCTGCCGCGGCTTGGCGTAGGCAACCAGCGCCGCCAGATCGTCCGGCACGAGCGACCCGTCCTTCGGCCCGATGATCGGGTGTTTCTTGAAGGCGTACTGATACTCCATGTAATACGTGAAGAGGTTCATCTTCAGGCCGGCCCCGACGTCGACGTGCTGCTTGAGCGTCTTCAGCGTGGAACTCGGCCCGCGCGTCATGTCGTCTTGAAAGCACCGCCACCGCAGCGAGGGCCAATCGCGAATCGAAAGGCACGGCAGCCCGTCGTCGACGCGGTTGGCCCGGATCAACTGGCAGAGCGTCTGCACGCCGTAGAACATCCCGCGGGAATCGACGCCACCGCAGATCACCTCATCCGGTCGGATCTCCAGGGCGTAGCCTTCCGCTTGGGCGTTCTCAGCAAACGTGAACTTCGGTATCCCCTCGCCACGCTTCGGCGAAAGCCGCAGGGCGTTGGTCGGGCCGTCGAACGCGCGGACTTCCAACGTCGCCGAATCGGCCAAGCCGGCCCGGCGGAGTTCCGCCTCAATCGATTTGCCCAACAGTGCGGCCGTCTCGGCTGGAACTTCCAGGACGAGCGGCCGGCGGAGAGAGAACGCCCCTTCGCCGACACGCACCTGTTTCGGAAACGGCACCAGCCGCAACGCCGACGGATCGGCCGCGGAGCCTCTCTGAGCGAATGCCGTCAGCCCCACGGCTACCAGCAGGGCGTTACGCAGGATGATCACGGTCACACCTCTTGGTTCACGATGGCACTCAACTCGGTATCGGCCCATGCACGATTCTGGCGTCGTGGCCACGGTCTGTCAAATCGGACCCGAGGCACCAACGGACGTGGCTTCGGGAAGACCCTAGTGCTCTGTCAAGCATTGGATCAGGGGTTGGGGTGCCATGCCCACGCTGGCGTGGGCATGCCGAAAACCTGGGCAGCATGCCCACGCCAGCGTGGGCATGGCACCCAAAGATCGAAGATTGACAGAGCACTAGCCGTGGGCGGAAGCAACTGGACGGCCTGGGCCTAAAGGTCGCCGGCACCCACATCGGGGCCAACTCGTTCTCCGGCGACGCCCTGGCCCGGACGGTCGAGTTCCACCAGGCGATCGGCTGCAAGTACCTCATCGCGCCCGGCGACGGACGCTTCACCAAGCCCGACGGCAGCAAGGAACTGGCCGAGCTGTTCAACGAGGCCGCCGAACAACTGAAGAAGTTCGACATGAAATGCGGCTACCACAGCCACACCCACGAGTTTCACAAGGCTGGCGACACCGCCTACTGGGAACTGTTTGCCCAGCGGACCAGCAAGGACGTCGTGTTGCAGCAGGACGTGGGCTGGAGCACGGTCGCCGGGCAGGATGCGGCGGCCTTGATTCGCAAGTATCCCGGGCGCAGCCAGATCATCCACTGCAAGCCGGCCGTGACGCGCGGCGAGGCGGGCCGGCCGATCATCGGCGAGGACTCCGTCAGATGGGCCGAGATCATCACCGCCTGTATGGACGTCGGCGCCGCCGAGTGGCTCACCGTCGAGCAGGAAGCCTATCTGCCCGGCAAGTCACCGATGGAGTGTTCGGAGATGTCGCTGGCCGGGCTGAAGAAGGTGTTGGCGCGGCTGTAGGGTGTCGCATCTCCCGTAGCGGGGGGACTAGTGCTTCGTCAACCTTAGGAATTGGGGTGCCACTGCTGGCTTGTCCAGCAGTGCAATCCGGCGAGACGCTTCGAGGCACTGCTGGACAAGCCAGCAGTGGCACCCAGTTTCATAGCCTGAACCCAAGAATCAAATGTTGACACGGCACTAGTCGCCAACTAAGCGAACCTCTCATACTGATTGCACAAGAAAACTCGAAACCACCCGTGTTTTGCCGCGGCTAAGGGATGTGGAAATAAACCTTGGATCCGAAAGGACGGAGGATTTCGAGTGAAGACTACTATAAAGAGTCGTTTGCGGCGCGCCAAGCGACGGATCGAGCGGCGGTTGGACGGCGCTAGGGGAGGACGCGGGCCGGCCGGTGCTCTCGGCGGACAAGATCCGCGTAGAAATGGCCGACAAGACGCGAGCCATCGGCTACGGCGGCATCGGCCTGATCCATCAATTGGCCCACGCCACCGGGCTGGTCGAGGCGGTCGACCGCCGCGTGTTGCGGATGGAGTTTCGCACGTTCGTCAACGCGTTGCTCAAGATCCCGTGTCAGATCATCCGCGCCGGCCGCAAGCTGATCTATCGAGTGCTGAGTTACAACCCATGAACGGCCACCGGATATCCACCCATGCCACGCAAGCGTGGGGGCATGACACTCGCAAGCGCAAGTGGTTGCCCCGTCAAAAGAAGAGACTCGCTGACAGTGAGCATTCGCCCAACCCGTTCGTAGTGCCCCGATTCATCGGGGCCGTGCAGCGGAATCCCGCGAAAGACCGCATGAATGCGGTCACTACAAACGGCTCTTGACGGGTTCGGCGAATGCTAACCGCTGACAACTCCTGTCAACGGGCCTTCTAAGTGGGCGGCGCCAGACTCGAACTGGCGACTTCTACCGTGTGAGGATAGCGCTCTAACCAACTGAGCTAGCCGCCCAACGGCCGCGCGGCGGAGTAGACCGCCGTCGCGTTCTGATATCGGATGGACACGCGCCTATTCTTCAGCAGATTCCATGGCGGCCTACGCGCTTTCGGGCTCGCCGGGTGGCGGGTCGAACTTCGGCGCGGTGGCCTCGTCGCGATCGTCTGCCTCGTGGCTCGAGGTCGACGCCGACGATTGTGTCGACGCGGTGTCGATTTCCTCCTCGATTCCTTTGACTCCCTTCTTGAACTCGACGATCCCTTTGCCCAGCGATCGTCCCACTTCCGGCAATCGCTTGCCGAACAGCAGCACGGCGATCACCAGAATGATCATCATTTCCCCCGGGCCCGGCATGCCGATGCCGAACCCCAAAACGAACAACTCGGTCATGGTAAGACCTCTCCCATTCTGCCGGTCGCGCCCTCTGGCATAGGCTCGGTCGATGTGGGCATCGATCGGCGCCGCACGCCACAGCCGCTACAGCCGCGTTAGTTACCCGACGGCTCCTTCTTTGCGCCGCCGTCAATTCTGGCCGTATCCCTGTCGTCCGCCGACTCGTCGATCTCCTCCTCGATCCCCTTGACTCCCTTCTTGAATTCCGTGATCCCCTTGCCCATCGAACGCATCACGCTTGGCAAGCGGTTGCCGAACAGCAGGAGGATGATGAACGCGACGACCATCATCTCGAACGGTCCGGGCATGCCGAGCCCAAAGGCAAACGTAGGAATCATGACTGAACCCTCAAGGGGGGGACTCTGGTGAGACAACGGTTGGGATACCGAGTCGCAGCGCGACCGAATGCACGGGAAGCGTCGGCGAGGATCCGGGAGTGTCATCCAGCGGGTGACTCGCTTCGCGCGCACACTTGCTTTCCTACCAATTGTACTGGGGCCGGCGGCCATGTCAAACGCGGCGACCTCGCAACGCGCCGCAGCGCCCGGCCGCCGATCGTGGCGGGCGTGACGGCCGAGGTGGGGGATGAGGCCGGATGACACGCTGCAACCCGTTGAAGTAGAACATCTTACGCCCTCTTGGTGGCCGCGCCGCCTGGTCGGAGTTCGAGTAGAAGATATACTGGAGATGGTGGAAGTTGGCAAACGCGCCTGCTCGTTTGCCCGGGTCTGCCGTTTCTAGGAACATCGACGGACGGAAAACGCCGCGATGCACGAACTCTCCATCGTCGAGGCCCTGATCGGCCAGGTCGAACGGGAAGTACAGCGATCGGGTCATGACGGGTCCGTCCGGCGGCTGGATCTGACCGTTGGGCGGCTGGCGGGCGTCTGCTGCGATTCGATTCGCTTCGCCTTCGAGTTGCTCGTACCCGGCACGCCGTTGGAGGCGGCCGAGTTGCGGATCACGCAGACCGCGGCCACTATGCGCTGCCGGGCGTGCGGCGTAATCATCGAGATCGACGACGAGTTCGCCGCCCTGCGGGCCGATTGCCCCGGCTGCGGCAGCACCGACGTGCAAATCGAAGGGGGCCGGGAGCTTCTGCTTCAGAGTATTGAAATCGAGGACACCTAGCGATGAAGATCGTTGCCGCCAAGAAGATCCTGCGAGCGAACGACCAGTTGGCCGCCGAGAATCGCGGCAAGCTCGACGCGGCCGGGGTGTTTTGCGTCAACCTGGTCGGTTCGCCCGGCGCCGGCAAGACCACGCTACTGGAGGCCCTGTTCGCGGAACTGAAGGGCCGACTCCGTCCTGCGGTTATCGAAGGCGACATCGCCGGATCGATCGACGCCGAGCGGATCGCCAAGCTCGACGTGCCGGTCGTACAGATCAACACCCAGGGCGCGTGCCATCTCGACGCGAACATGATCGCCGCGGCCGTGGCCGATCTCGATTTCGATCCGATCGACGTGCTCTGGATCGAGAACGTCGGCAATCTGGTTTGCACGGCCGGCTACGACCTCGGTGAGCATCTTCGCGTGGTCGTGCTGAGCACCAGCGAAGGCGACGACAAGGCGGCCAAGTATCCGGCTATTTTCCAGGGTTCCGACGCGCTGTTGATCACCAAGGCCGATCTGTTGCCGCACACTAACTTCGACGTCGCCCGGATCACGGCCGACATGCGACGGTTGGCCCCCGATGCGAAGATCTTCCAGGTTGCCGCGCTGACCGGCGAAGGGATCGCACTGGCAGCTACCTGGCTGGCGGAGAAGTGCTCGACGGTCTGATAGTAGTCGTCTCGCTCCGCGAGATGGGCCGACATCCTCGACTACCCCAACGCCTTTGACATCTTGCGGAGCAAGATGACTACTTTTCTTGCACCGCGTAAAGATGCCGATCGGTGGCCACGTAAAGCACGCCGTTGGCGGCGGTCGGCGTGGTTTGGATGCGGTTGTTGACGTGGATGCGGTTGATGACCTTGAGTTCTTTTCCGTGATCCAACACCCAGAAGAGCTCCTTGCCGGTGCCCAGGTAGACTTTGCCGTCGGCCACCAGTGGAGAACCGCAGACGGGACGGCCGACGTCGTGGACCCAGTAGGCCTCGCCGGTTTCCGCGTCCAGACAGTGCAGTTTCCCGTTGAGGAAGTCGACCGCGTAGACCAGCCCGTCGGCCACGGCCGGCGTGGAGGTCGACGAACCGAGCTTATCGTACGACCACTGCAAGGCCGAACGGGTGACGTCGCCGGTGCCGTCGGTCTTCAGGCAGCATAGCCAACCGCCGCGCAGGCCGTGAAACGGCTCCTGTGTGAAGTGAACGTACAAGCGGCCGTCGTAGAAGACCGGCATCGCGGTGACCTGATACGAGGTGCTGTCGTGCTGGTGGTCTGGCGGCACGTGGTCCAGCTTCTGGGCCAACGGATGGCCGTGGAATCTCCATACGTTCTTCACGCGCAAGTCCGACTCGCTGCCGAGTCGCGCCTCGTCGAGCATCTCGAAGGCATAGAGGTAACCGTTGCCCGCCCCAAAGAAACCCAGCCGCTTGCCGCCGACCTCGCCCAGCGACGGCGAACTCCACTGGCCGTGAGTGACGTCCGGCCCGATGCCGAAATCGTCGCGGGCGACCAGCTTGCCGGTCCTCTTGTCGACCACGATCATGTTCGGCGCTTTCGGGCTGAGCATGTGGTCGTGCGTCCAATCGACACCGTTGGACGTGCAGACGTAGAGCAGGTCACCGACCAGCAGGATCGAGCAGTTGGCCGCGTTGTGCGGGGCAACGTCCAGTTGCTCGATCATGTCGAGTTCCCAGAGCACGTCGGCGTCGGTCTTGGTCGGCTCGACCGGCGGCTCGTCCTCGGGCACCATGTGGCGGCCTTCGTCGGTGAACGGGCCCTGGTTGCCGTCGGCCATGCCGTCCAGATCGAGACACATCACCTGCGCTGCATTGGTCACCACGTAGACGCGGCCGTCTTCGACCGTAGGCGTAGAACTGATCCCACACAGCCGCCAATCGCCCCAACGGATCTTGGTCATCTTAGGCACGTTGAGTTGCCACTGAAACGTGCCGTCCTTCTCGTCAAAACACATCAACACGCCGCTGTCGTCCTGGATGCGCGGGTCGCGAGGAGCCCCGTTGTTGGTGCCGATCAACACGCGTCCCTCGGCCACGATGGGCGAGCCGTAGGTCACCGTGCCCAGTTTGGCCGTCCAGCGGACGTTTTCGGTAGTTGCCGGGTCGATGCCGCCGTCGGTGTCTCGTCTGCCGGGGTCGAAACCGTCGGGAAGGCCCTTCTCGGAAGAGACCATATTACGGGAGTATTCCTGCCCCCACTGCAGATGGTCTTCCGCTCTGAGTGCCAACGGAACGGCGGTCAGAACAGAGATCGTGAGGACAAACGACAAGAGTGCGGGAACAGTTCGCGGCATGTGTAGATCTCCGTTCGTTTGCGGCGGGCGGGCCGACGGATGGTTCGAGGCGTTGGCCCAACGAATCGAGTGCCCAGTATAGGCCGCTGCCGAAAGCGCAGCAAGCGACATGCCGCTCTCGCGTGGTAGTTTACCTACTTCCTAAGGAGTGCATTCAGTAGGAGGCCGAAACTCACGGCGGCCGCAATCCCGCACACGCCAGCCGCCAGAAACGAGCTTCCGGTGGCCCAGCCTTCATTGCTGCCGTTACAGACCGCCATCAGGCCGGCCAACAGCCCGCCGATTCCCGTCAGTGCGAGGCCTACTGACGCGGCCCCGATCAGAATGTCGTTGTCCGAGTTGCGATTGGTGTCCATGGACCCCCTCTTTGCGATGGGTTTGACGGGCTGTACGGGCCGATTCGCCGCGTTTCTGGGCAGACACGCGACCGGCCGGAACAAAACGGGTCGCTTGATCGTCTATTCGGATGCGTGCTGTCCATCTTGCCACACTATTGGGAGTCGACCATGAAACGGTTGCTTCTGTCGGCCACGATCGTCTTGTCCGTCATCGAACCGCTGCTGGCCGCCGAGCCGGCACGGAGCCGCAGCGCGGTGATCATCCAACTCCGCGACGGCAGCCGCTTGCGGGGCATTCCTCAGGTGGACGAAGTGCCGCTGGATGCCTCCTTCGGCCGCAAGGCGATCCCGTTGCGGTTGATCGAGAGCGTGGTCTTCCGCCCTGACCGCGAGACGGCCGAGGTCTTCTTGCGCGGCGGCGACCAGATCCGCGGCGGCGTGGGCTGGAAGAAGCTCGCGCTGGTCACGGTGTTCGGCAAGATCGACGTGCCGACGCCCCAAGCGACGCGGCTCTCGGTGGTGCCGATCGGTGTGCCGCCGGAGTTGATCTTCTGGAACCGTTTGGACGAAAGCCCGTCGATCGTGGGGCCGGAGGTGGAGTTTCTCGAATTCGACAAGTTCGTGCCGGGCAAGGTCGGCTACGGGGCTTCGGTGGCGGAGAATCACAAATGGGGCTTTCGTCTGCCGGCCGACGTGCTCGACGATCTCGACGCCGGCACGATCGAGTTTTGGGCCCAGGTGGTCCGCAAGCCGCCCACCGTCAGCCAAGGCGCCGGCCCGTTGTACGATTTCCTCGACGGTCCCATCCGCTTGATGTACAGTTCCAACGACGGTTACAAGCACGGCAAGTTTTCGCTGAGCACTTCCGGCTACTTCGTCTATACCGAGTTTCCCTCCGAAACGAAGGAGACCGACCTGCTGGGCGAGCCGGGCGCGTGGACCCACTACGCGATCGTCTGGGACAACGACGGCATCAAGGCGGCCGACGACGCCAAGCTGGCCTTCTACGTCAACGGCAAGCTACACGGCCGCTACGAGCTCACGCGGCTCTATTCCTGGCAGCGCAAGCCGTGGACCGATGCGAAATACCTGACGTTCCATCGCAACCGCAACGGCTTCGCCGGGGCGATGATCTACGACGAGTTGAAGATCTGGAATCGGGCCCGGCAGGAGTTCCCGGCCGCTACGGGAGACGCCGCCGCGCCGGAGCAGTCCGAGGCCCCACGCTTCACCGCCGATTTGCGCGACGGCTCGCGTTTGCTGGGAGCATTGGCGGTCGCCGAGATCAAGATCGCCACGAAAGCGGTCGGCGAGGTGACCGTAAGCTGCGGGCAAATCGAGAGTGTGACCTTCGACGAAGACGACAGCGAGGCCACCATCGTGTTGGACAACGAGGACGTACTCGTCGGCGACGTCCAACTCGATAGGCTCCCGCTGAAGATGATCCTGGGCAAGGTCGAGATCCCGTTGGAGCAAGTCGCTGCGCTAACGCGGACATCCACCGCCGTGAAGAAGACCGGCGGGGAGCCGTAGTTCGGGAATCGCGGAGAAGCACTACGAAGGCACGGAGAAATCGACGTGTGCGGCCCCTTGGGCAGTTACCGAGAAATAGACCTTTCGCCGCCCATTTCCTCCTTCTTCTCTGTGCCCTTGATGGTGGATCTTCTCCTCGCCGCAAGTCGTCTCGCGACTGCCGGGCGCCGGTGGTGTACCGCCCGGCTTGGTCAGCGACGCATGACGAAGAAGGCGTAGCTGTAGTAGCGCGAGTGTTTGTCGAAGACCGCTATCTCGTGACGGGCTTCCGCAAGCACGTTTTCGGCCTCCGGGATTCCCGCCCATCGCGGCGCGAATTCGGTCACGCGCTTCGACAGCGGGTCGTAGTAGTCGTCCGTCCAGGATGATGCGGGCAGGATGAAGTGATCGACCATCTGATAACCTAGCGCTTCGACGACCGAGAGTTTCGCTTCGACCGTGTTGATCTCCGGGTACTCCCGCCAGAGTTCGACGACTTCCTGCGGCGGATCGGGCTTGAGCCAGACGGACTCGCTGACCGCTACGTAGCCCCCGGGCTTGACGAGTTCCTTCACTTTGGCCAGCCCTTTTTCAAAGCCGAGGAAGTAGATCGCCCCTTCCGACCAGATCACGTCGAAACTGGCCGGCTCGAACGCCATCTTGTGCATGTCGGCTTCGACGGTATCGAGCCGATCGGCGCACCCGGCCTCTTCGGCGGCCTGGCGCACCCGCGCAATCATCTGCGGAAACACGTCCAGCGCGACGGCCGTACCCCCGCAGAGCCTCAGCAGTTCGACCGTCTGCACGCCGGGACCGCATCCGATGTCCAGAATCCGCGGCTCGGCCGGCAGATGCTCGATCATCTCGAAGGCCCGGCGGGTCGAAGCGTTGTCGCCGGGGCCGGCCCGGGGAAGGGAGCCGAAGAGTTCGAGGAAGTAGTCCATTCGGTCCATAGTGTCTCCTTTGTACCTGCTCCGCGTACGTGTTCCGGTCTCGTGGTGAGGAGAGTTTACACGAAGGTGAGGTTCGGTTCAGCGCTATTGCCGTCTTGCCCGGCGGCGGCAGCCGGCGGCGGGGGCCTCACAGAGACAGGTGGTTCCGCCACTCGGTTGGGAAAACGGCAGAACCACCACAGAGGACACCGAGACCACAGAGGAATCGACGGGCACGGCCCTTGGCACTGCCTGAGAAATGAAACGACTCGCCGTCCATTATCTCTTCCTTCTCTGTGCTCTCTGTGGCCTCTGCGGTAGACCTTCTCTTCTGCGCAAGTCGTCTCGCGACAGACGTGGCGGGTCTCGCCAGAGCCTATCGTAGGCTGACCTTCAGCAGGGGCAGGCACTCTCGCTCCACAACGGCGGCAGCGACTAGTCTTCGATCATGCGGGAATCACGCAGCCAGGCGACGAAACTCGTCGGCCATAGGGCGGTCGACTCACCTCGACCGTCGCCCATCCCGAAGCCGTGCCCGCCCTTGCTGAAGACGTGAAGCTCGGCATTAACTCCGGCCTTCAACAGGGATCTATAGAAATCGATGCATTTGTCCGCGGGAGTCAGTTCGTCGACGCGAGCATTCACGATGAACATCGGGCAGACGGGCGACGTGGCCGACTCGGGCGCAGTGCGAGTTTCCAGCGCTTGGTGGATACCGTCGGGAATGCCCGGATAGAACAGGCCGGCAAAGTCCGGCATCCCGCTGACTTCGGTTTTCGGTAGCTTGGGTTCGGGGTGAATCGAACAGCTTATCGCGAGGTGCCCGCCGGCCGAGAACCCGCAGATGCCGATCTTACTTGGCTGAAGACCAAGCTCGGACGCCTGCCTCCTGAGAACGCGAACGGCCTGTCTGCCGTCGGCTTGCACGTGGCGTTGGTAGTCTGGCCAGGGAGGTGTCCATTCATCGCCGTCGCGCACGCGAGTGCGATACTTCAAGACCAGGGAGGTGACGTTGCGTTCTTTCAGCCAGATCGCTAAGTCGTGACCTTCACGGTCAATCCAGACGTCACGAAAACCGCCACCGGGGCAGATCACCAGGCCGACGCCGTTCGGGTTCTGCGGGCGATGAATGCTGTACGTCGGCGATGAAACCGAACTGAAGGCCCGATTCACGCCGGACGGAGACCCCGGCGCCTTGTAGGATCGAAGTTGTTCTTTGACGTCGCGCCACATCGACTGGCCCGGCGGCCCCTCTTCCCAGAGCGGCACTTCCGGCGGCAGGTCGGCTGCCTGCAAGGGCGTGCCCAGAGCCAACGTTGCGACGAACGCGGCAAGAGTGGTCGACGGCTTGTTCATGGCGTTACCTATTCTTGAGTGTCTCCGGCCGGAAGTGTTTTGCATTTACCTTCGGCAGCCACTTTACCAGATCGTCTTTGATCTTTGAATTCTCCGGGGCACCTGCCAGGTTCTTCCACTGATGCGGGTCGTTTGACATATCGTAGAGTTCTTCTCCGCCGTCGCTATAGCGGATGTAATGATATCGCTGGGAGCGAATCGCGTGATTCGGGCCGTGCCACCAGGGCGAGTGCGTGATAATCGCCGGGTACGGCCATGCCGCTTCCGGGTTTCGCACCAGTGGGGCCAGGCTGCGGCCGTCGAGATCGTTGCGAACGGGCAGGCCGCACAGTTCGATCAGCGTCGGATAGAGATCGACCAGGCTGACGGGGCGCCGGCAGCGGCCCCCGCTCTTTGAAACACCCGGGGCGCAGATGATCAGCGGCGTGCGACTCGTCTGTTCCCACAGTGCCGACTTGGCAAACTTCTTCTCGCCGATGTCGTAGCCGTGATCGCCCCAGAGTACAACGATGGTGTTGTCGCGGTGTTCGCTCTTCTCCAGGGCGCCGAGAACGCGGCCTACACACGCATCGGCAAAGGAGCCGGATGCCAAACGCCCCTGTACGGCTTCTCTCCAGCGGCCCTGTCGCTTGATGATCTGGAATGCTTCTCCCACCATTCGCAGACCGACCGGCGGGACGTCGTCCAAATCGTCGTCCTTCCGCACGGGCAACTCGACCGACTCCAGCGGGTACATATCGAAGTACTTCTGAGGAACGTACCAGGGCAGGTGCGGATGATAGATCCCGCAGGCGAGGAAGAACGGTTTGTCGTGTTCCTGCCGGAGAAACTGAGCAGCCTTTTCTGCCGTCTGCCAATCGTCGGTCTGTTCCGCCGGTTGTTCAATGGGCTCCCAATCAACCAGCCTGGCAAGGATCTTGTTGCTGAACAGCTCGCGCATGCCGTGCCGATACCTGTTGGCCTCAGGAGGCGGCGGCGTTCCCATCTGGGTCGAGTATTGCCGGTCCCAGGCAATCGGATCGGAGAACTTCCCATGGGACTGATGATAGATCTTGCCACCCGCCCAGGCGATGTAGCCGTGCTTGCGAAAGGACTGCGGGATGGTCTCCCACGCCTCGTACTTGGGGATGTCGCGGAACCAACCCAGGTTGCCGTAGATGCCGGTCGTCGAGGGTCTCAGGCCGGTCATCGTGGACGTCCGCGATGGATTGCACAACGGTGCGGCACAATATGCCCGTTCAAAGAGAACGCCTTGCTGAGCCAGCCGGTCGATGTTCGGTGTTTTGGCCTGAGGATGCCCGCCCAGACAGCCCACCCAGTCGTTCAAGTCATCGACCGCGATGAACAGGACGTTGGGCTGCTTCCGTTCATGAAGACTGGGCTTTTCGGCCTTGCTGCGTTCGGCCGTCTTCTCCGAGCTTCGCAGGCAGGCTACCGATCCGTTCGTCATCGAGACGAATACGCCCGAGTCGGTCAGGGCCATGCCGTCTAAGACCGGAGCAGCGGGCAGCGGGCAGTCTTCGCGCTTTGCCCCATCTTGTCGGGAAGCAATCCGGAGTATCCCCGGGCTATCGCGTTGCGCGGCATCGGGCAGCGACGTCCCGCCGGCGACCAGCAGCGCGTCGGGGGTCAGCACGATCGACTGGGCCACAAAGGGCAGATGGGTGGCCCATCGGATCTCTCGGCGCTGGGCAACTTGCCTCGTCTCGCCTCGCGCATCCTCGCGGATGCGTGGTTTGGGTGTGAGGACCTCGGCAAACAGTTTGTAGTCGTTCGTTGCCTGGGGCCGGACGTGGCCGTCGCCCAAGCGATAGGTCATGCGGCCGTAGCCGTAGATCGATTCTCCGCCGTCGAAAACCAGCAGACGCCCGGCCGGCACGGCGTTGCCGGCCGCCGGCCAATGGCTGTAGCCGCCACCGACCGCCGTGCCGTAGAGCCAGTAGGTCCGGTGCCACCAGGTGTCATCCAGCAACCCGCGCGGGGCAAACAGGTGGGGCACGTCCTCGACGGGGACTAGGTTCTTATCGACGCCCAGGCCTCGCATCCAGACAGCGTTCTGTTGGATGGAGAGGATGTCCGGCAAGACGCTCTGGCGGATGACGTTTGCACCCCGGCCGCCGGGCACGCTCACGTCGGCTTGGTGCAGTAGTTCGCCGGTTTGGACCCGTAGTGCGTAAAGGCGAATGCCGCCGTCGATGCGCGCCGACCGACCGGCCGCGAAATACGCAGTCTGCACACCGGGTGTGAGTCGATCATCGACCAGCACCGACCCGTGTACGGGCCAAGCCGACTCGAGTTGCTCGTAGGCGAAGAGCCGCCGATCCTGCGGCGCGGCGCGGAATCGCCAGACCAGCGCCCCGTCGGAAGCTCGCAGGCAATAGACGAACCCGCTGCGTGTCCCGAACAGGCACCTGCCGCCCGCCACGGTCGGCGGAGAATCGATCCGGCCGTCGGCGATGAACGTCCAGACCGACTCGCCTTCCGCTGCCGACAGGGCGTGCAGCGTGTGGCGATCCGTCTCGACAACAAACACCAAGCCGTCGGCGACAACCGGCGCCGTGATCGGCGAGGTGAGTCTTGCGGTCCAAACGACGCCCGGCTTGACGGGCGGATTGAGGTCCTGATAACCGCTGCGGCGAACGTCTCCGCGATAGGTCGGCCAATCGTGGCCACGCTGCAAACTCCGCGCCGGAGCGTGGGCGTCAACGCCGAGGGTCGCACGATAGGCCGGCCCCTTTTCCAACGGCGGCGGGCCTTCTCCCGCAGAGGATTGTGGCGAGAGGGCGTTCAGCCCGGTGAGTAACTCCTCGGGCTGGCAGGCGCAGGAATGCTGCGGCGCGTAGACCAGCCCGTTGGCGGGCATGACGCCGTATTGGCACGTTCCACGGACCCATGAATTCCCCCTGACGGTTCCGTCACCGGGGTCGATGAATTGGATTCCGCCGCGGCCCACCATCAACCAATTCACGGTTGCCTTGTTTCGGTAGCAGCGATGGTGCCCCCACGCCTTCTGGGGAGGGATCGTCGTGGTGATCTTACCGGTATGCAGGTCGCGGCCCTGTGTAAAGCCGGGGTCGACCCCCCGGCGCAGGTTGCCGATCCAGACGACACCGTCGATCACGAAGACGTCGCCCGGCGTGTTGTAGTTCTCGGAGTACGCCGCGCGCCAGAGTTCCTTGCTGTCATCGAGAGAG
Organism: uncultured Planctomycetaceae bacterium; assembly: GCA_964472545.1. Lineage (GTDB taxonomy): Bacteria > Planctomycetota > Planctomycetia > Pirellulales > Thermoguttaceae > CAYYNP01. The sequence goes on from CAYYNP010000184.1 coordinate 14,211, forward strand.
AGGGCTACCAGTTGGGCGTCTTGATGCAGCTCCTTCATCCCGCTGTTCATGAGCCACTTGCTGCCCTGGGACGGCGGCGAGTCGTCTGCGCTGTCGTTTTCGGCGCGGTCGAGAGAAAGCACAACGCCGTCGTGGATGACCAAAGTTGGTGTCGACCAGGAGTACCGGCTTCTGGCCACGGCCCGCTTGCGCCGCCACAACTCCTTGCCTTCGACGGCATTCAGGCAGACGACATGCGAGACGGTCTGTAGACAGACCCCGCCGTCGTTGACCGCCATGGTCGTGGGCATGATTTCGCCGGGCGCCTTGAATTCGCTCTTCCAGAGCAACTTGCCCGAACCGGTTTCTGTGGCGACCACCTGCTGAGTTCCGTACATGGGGAATGCTCCCCGCGACAAGCGCTGCCAGATCACCAGCTCTGGGGACGTTTGCAGGAACTCCCGGTTGATCCGGTCTCTTCGCTCGTTGTGTTGTGCCGTTGTCATGTCGTCGGCGAGCACGTAGAGGACGTCATCTTCCAGAAGCAGCTCTCGCGCGCCGCCGGTTCCGGCCAGGGTGGCCAGCCGGTTTCCCGTCGCGGCGTCAAGAACCGTAACCGGCTCACCGTAGCCGAGCGATACGAAGAGTCTTTCATCGTCGGCCACGAGACGCCGCCCGATTTCCGGCGGGCCGCTGCGAAAGCCGCGAAGACGAGCTTCCCAGTTCGCGATGGAACGCTTCCACAACAGCACGCCGCTGAACGCGTCTCTGGCCACCAGCTTCCATCGCGACGGCAGATAGACCGAACTGACGGGGCCCTCGTCGATGATGTAGAAGATCCGTCCGCCGGCGCTGACCATGGCGCTCATGCTGGCAAAGTGTTCGTGGCTGCGGGCGAATTCTGGCCCACAGGTCCAGCGCAGGCCGCTCGGCGGGCCGACCGTTGTGTCGCGCGACACAGCATTGTTCGAGGCGTCATAAAGATAATGGGACCACTCGTCCAGATCGGCGGGCCAAGGCTTCTTGTAGGTTTGAAGGTGGGAGGCGGGAGACCGGCAGGCAATCAGCGCGCCGCCGGGGGCCAAGACCCGGCGGATCTCGCCGTCCGACACCTGATAACCGCTGCGTGCGACCACCAGATTCACTACGCTGTCGACGAACGGCAACTGCGCCCCATTCCATTGGGATACGGTGACGGGGCCGTAAAGTCCTTTCTCGCGCAGCAGGTTCCTCGACACGGCCACTCTTTCCGGATCGCGATCCAGGCCGTGGACCAGGTACGACTCGCTGGCCCGCAACTCCGCCAGCAGCGTCGGGTCGTCGCAGCCGACCACGACTACCAGCCCCCCTTGGACGTCCGACGCATCCAAGATCTGCCGGGCGTCCTGAGCCGTTGCCATCGAGCAGGTTATCGCCAGAGAACCGAGTGCGAGTAGCACGTTTGTTTTCACATTGGTCATGTCTAGAATCTGCGGTATCGTCTACCGATTCCTTATTCCGTGAGCTTGTTGTCCGCTTGAACGCGCAAATGGGCTTGTTCTTGTGGAGATTTCGTTGACGATGATCGGCCGGCCACGTGCGCTGGAGACGGCTTCGCGCGGGCACCTCGGGTATGGCACCCCGTCGACAGTCATCCCGGCACCAAAACCGTCGCTCCTCTTGATTACACGGCCATGTTCTCCGTAATCGTGCGGATCATCTGCCGAATGGCCATCAGCGGATCGGCGGGGTAGTATCCCGGGGCCCAAAGTTCGACCGAATAGACGCCCTGGAAACCGCCCTGCTCGGCCAGTCGTACACACGCGCCGACGTCGTACGTCTGGTGGCGATAGTCGGCGTCGAAGACCATGCCTTTGGCAGAGATCAAGTGGGCCGTGGGGACCAGCTTGCCGAGGAATTCGGCCCGCTGCTGTGGCGTCAGGTTGGTCGGCATGTTGCCGAAGTCGGGCAGGCTGCGGCAGAAGGGGTCGTCGACGGCCCGGATGATGGCCGCGATGTTGCTCGGGTCGCTGCTGTAGCCGCCGTGGTTCTCGATGAGGATCTTCACGCCGATCTTCCGCCCGTGCTTGGCAAGCTGGGCGAAGGAGCCGGCCGTTACGTCGACGTTAAACGGCACCGTCCGCGATCCGCCCGTATTGGCCCTCAGCGACGTGGCTCCGCAGGCGGCCGCCCGGTCCATCCACTCTTTGGTGAATTGCACGCTCTGCTTTCGCGCCGCGGCGTCCGGGTTCGAGAGGTTGTAGCCGGGTTCATCGAACTGAAGGTTAATCACGCGCGAGTCGGCGTCGGCCGCGGCGGCTTTTACCCGACGGCAATAGTCCAACGAGTGGTCCGGAAAGTGCCGGCTCCAGAGTTCGACGTTGTGTACGCCCAGCTTCTCGGCGAACAGCTTCGGCACCAGCGGCGGCGTAAGGTCGTTTGGCGTGGGCGTCTTGTCGGCCCGCGTGGCCGGGAAGCGCGGCCGAAAGCAGACCGTAGTGCATCCGATCCGCCGCATCTTCTCATCGTCGGCCGGCGTGGCATGGCTGTTGCGCCCCGTCAGTATCAATCCCGGCGCGGCCATGGCCAATCCGCTGCGCCAGATGAAGTCTCTGCGATTCATGGCTCTCTCTCCGTGGGGATTCAAGGCGGGACGCGGCTTGCCGATCAGCGCGAGTCTAGACCGGCGATCGTGGCGTGTCAAGCAAGTACGCACGCCGGGGACGGGAGCCTCCCTCACGCGCAGCACGGCCCCGTTTGGCGATTGTGGGCGGGCTGGGATTACCGGACAGATTGGCACGCGGATTGGGAAGGAGATGTCTGTCCCCTGTGCCGCCTCTGCTTTACGCGCCGAATCCCTCCCGTTAGACTGAAGGACCGTTGCCCGCCACGACGGCGGCCATTGTGAATCGTCTACTGAGAAGCGAGTATCGACCATGCCTTCCCGCAATCGTGCGTGGGTGTTCTATGTCCTGCCTTTGATGTTCGTCTGCCTCCAGGCGAGTGTGGCCAGCCGGTACGTCGAAGCGGCCGACGTCGTGGGCACCGACTTGGCCGAGCGCGTCCTCTTGGAGACCGGCGTCCGCGGCGGGCTGATCGTCCATCTCGGCTGTGGCGACGGGCGGCTCACGGCCGCGTTGCACGCCGGCGACGGCTATCTCGTGCACGGTCTCGACGTCGACGCCGAGCGAGTGGCCGCGGCCCGTGCGCACGTGCGGTCGCGGGGCTTGTATGGGCCGGTGTCGATCGACCGGTTCGACGGCAAGCGGCTCCCGTATATCGACAACCTCGTCAATCTGATCGTGGCCGACGAAAACTGCGGCGTGGCGGATGACGAAATGATGCGCGTGCTGGCGCCGCTGGGCGTGGCGTACGTGAAAACCGGCGACGCGTGGACCAAGACCGTCAAGCCGTGGCCGCCGCAGATCGACGAATGGACCCACTTCATGCACGCCGCCGACAACAACGCGGTGGCCGACGACACCGTGGTCGACTCACCGCGCCGCATGCAGTGGAACGGCGGGCCGAAGTGGACGCGGTCGCACGAGAAGATGACGAGCATGAACGCCATGGTCTCGGCCGGCGGGCGGATCTTCTACGTGATGGACGAGGGGCCCAGTAGCTCCGTGCAGTGTCCGCCGGAGTGGAAGCTTGTCGCCCGCAGTGCGTTCAACGGCGTAGTGCTCTGGCGGCGCGATATCCCGCTATGGCACACGCACCTCTGGCCGCTGAAGGCCGGGCCGGCCACGATCCCGCGGCGGTTGGTGGCCGTGGGCGAAAAGGTCTACGTGACGCTCGGGCTGACCGCTCCGGTTACGGCCTTGGACGCTGCCACCGGCAAGACCGTCGAGACCTACGCCGGCACCGAGGGCACCGAAGAGATTCTCGTTGCCGACGGCGTGTTGTATCTGCGTATCAACGAGGACTTCCAGCCGGACGTCTTCACGCCGGAGAATGAACACTGCTGGACCGAATCGGAACGGGCCATGGGCAAGATCGGCGTTTGGAAACCGAGCGACCGGCAACACGTCGCGGCGATCGAAGCCGCCAGCGGCAAGCGGCTCTGGAAGTTCAAAACGCCCGTCGCCCGGCTGACGCTCACCGTCGATGGCGACAGCGTCTACTTCCACACGGGCAAGAGTTTGCTCTGCTTGGATCGCAAGATCGGCAAGCCACGTTGGCGGCAAGAGGACGTCGTCAAGTTCGATTCGCTCAACACGCGTTACCCGCCCACGCTGGTCTCCTACGACGACGTGCTGCTCTATCAACACCAGCCGAACATCAGCGCCTATTCGCGAAAGACGGGCGACCTGCTCTGGAAGTCGCCGCATCCACGTTCCGGCCACGTCTCGCCCGGCGACGCGCTGGTCATCGGCGGCCTGGTCTGGTCGGCCGGCATGGGGGCCAAGGACTTCATCGGCAAGGACATCCACACCGGCGAAGTGAAGTCGCAGTTCGCCCCGCCGAAGATGACCTGGTTCCATCCGCGATGTTACCGCTCGAAGGGCACCTCGCGATTCCTGCTGGCGTCGCGCACCGGCATCGAAGTCGTCGACATCGAAAAGGAGCAGGTCGACGTCAACCATTGGGTCCGCGGCTCTTGCCTCTACGGCATCATGCCGGCCAACGGGCTGATCACCATGGGGCCGCACCCGTGTGCGTGTTTGCTGGAGTCGAAGACGTCCGGTTTCAACGCGCTGGCCCCGGCATATGCGGAAGCGCCGCCAGACGTGGCCGACGCCGATCGCCGCGAGAAGGGGCCGGCGTTTGGCGATGCCGCGGGCGAAAACGCGAGCAACTCCGCGGCGTGGCCCATGTATCGGCATGATGCGGTACGTAGCGGCTGTACGTCAGCCGTCGTACCCACAGAGTTGAAGAGACTTTGGACGGCGGACGTCGGCGGCAAGCTTGGCAGCTTGGTATCGGCGAATGGCATCGTGGTTGCCGTCGCGCCGGACCGCCATACGGTCCACGCGTTGGACACCGATAGCGGCAAGCCGATCTGGGAGTATACCTGCGGCGGCCGCGTCGATTCGCCGCCGACGTTGTACGGCGGCACCGTGATCTTCGGATCGCACGACGGCTCCGTGTACTGTTTGGGGACGACCAACGGCGAGCTGGTGTGGCGATTCCTGGCCGCGCCGAACGGCCGGCGGATGGTCTCTTACGGCCAGGTCGAATCGGTGTGGCCGGTGCATGGCAGCGTGCTGGTGATCGACGGGGCCGTCTACTGCGTGGCCGGGCGTAACGCGTTTCTCGACGGCGGGCTGCGGTTCTACAAGCTGCGGGCCAAAACGGGCGAGTTGCTCACGGTCACCAAGATCGACGAAAACGATCCCGAAAGCGGCAAGAACCTCCAGCAGTTGCAGGCCGGCTGGCTGGGGCTGACCATGCCGGTGGCCAACGCCGATATCCTCAGCAGTAACGGCCGGCGGATCTTCATGCGAAGCCAGCCGTTCGACCTCGACGGCAAGCGGCTGCGAATCGCGCCCGACCTGGACGTGAAGGAGCAGGATCGCGACCCGCACTTGTTCAGCCCGGTCGGATTGCTCGACGACGCCTGGCACCATCGCAGCTACTGGGTCCACGGGACGACGGCCGAATACGGCTGGCACATGTGGTTCGAGGCGGCCAAGTACGCCCCGTCCGGCCGTATTCTGGCGTTCGATGATGAGGTGATCTACGGCTTCGCCCGCAAGCCGCAGTTTTGGGCCCAGGCCCCGACGATCGAGTATCAACTCTACAAGGCCGACCGCCGTCCGGCCGCCGACGGCCCGGCCCGTGTGGCGGCCACCGCCGACGAGCATCGCCAGTACGAATGGAACCAGACGCAATGGCTCAGCCGCGGGCGGTTGTACAAGCCCGAGCAGTTGACGGCGTTGAAGTACCATTGGATTCAACCGGACTTGCCGATTCACGTCCGTGCGATGGTGCTGACCGCCGACACGCTGGTCGTCGCCGGGCCGCCGGACGTGCTCGACGAAGTCGACCTTTGGCACAACCCGGACGACGCCGAGTTGAAGCGTCGGGCGGCCCGACAGACCGAGGCCTTCCGCGGCGACCACGGCGGTTCGCTCTGGGCCGTGTCGACCGCCGACGGCGGGCGCCTCAGCGAGATCAGACTTTCCTCGCCGCCGGTGTTCGACGGGATGATTGCGGCCGACGGGAAGTTGTTCGTTTCGTTGATCAGCGGGGAAGTCGTCTGTTTTGGAGACGAGCCTCGCTGATAGTAGTCGTCTCGCTCCGCGAGA
>CAYYNP010000185.1:0-8883 GCA_964472545.1 uncultured Planctomycetaceae bacterium
ACCAAACACAACTCAAAGCAAGCAACTCACTTCCGTACAACGCAACCGCCTTCCGTTTCTTGCCCGTGTGTTTGGGATTCGAGTCTTTTCGGTTATAATTACTGGGTCGATCATCTCGGCAGGTCGGCTCATCCCGATGCTTGTTGGGCCACCCGTCGTGGGGATCCGGTGACTTGAAGCCCGCGGCGGGAAGCCGTGGGCGGTTGCCGCCTCGGATGGGCAACCGGAACAGGGCCTCATCCTCGTGCCGCCGGGCGACCGGTTGGTGACGCCGTCGGGCGTTGCCGCTGCGTTGCCTTGGGAAGCGGCCAACGGAGGTAGCTGTGCTCGACGCATTGGCCAAACGAATCGCGGCCACACGGCAGGTGTGGTTTGCGCGTGGCGAATCGGGCCGTGGGCGATCGCGCGGCCCATCGGCCGGCCGGCGCTCTTTGCGGCCGCGATTCGAGCCGCTCGAGCCACGGCTGGTGCTCGACGGGCTTGTGATCGGCGAACTGATGGCGGACAACGACGCCACGTTGGCCGACGAGGACCTCGAATTCTCCGATTGGATCGAGCTAAGCAACCCGACCGACGAGACCGTCGATCTCGAAGGCTGGTACCTCACCGACGACGCGGACGACCTCGGGCGGTGGGAATTGCCGGCGGTCATGTTGCCGGCGGGCGAGCAGATGCTGGTCTTCGCATCCGGCAAAGATCGCCGCGGCGACGAGCTACATACCGACTTCAAGCTTGGCGCCGGCGGTGAATTCCTGGCCCTGGTTCGCCCCGACGGAATCACCGTGGAGTTTGCCTACGCGCCCACGTTCCCGCCACAAACGGCCGACGTCTCGTACGGGCTGTCGGCCGATCAGAGCGAGGTCGGCTTCTTCCTGACGCCCACGCCCGGCGAAGCGAATCTGAGCGATCCGATCGACGATCCGTTGCGGCACGTGCTGATCACCGAAATCATGTACCGCCCGGCCGGCGAAGACGTGCGGCGGGAATACCTGGAGCTGCTGAACGCGGGGTCGGTGACCATCGACCTGACCGGATGGCGGTTCGACAACGGCGCCGCTTTCACGTTTGGCGACGTCGCGATCGAGCCGGGCGCGTATCTCGTGATAGCGGCCGACGTGGAGGTCTTTTCCGCAACGTATCCGGAGGCCGTCGACGTGCAGGTGGTCGGCCCCTGGCAGGGCCAACTGAGCAACCGCGGCGAGACGATCGAGTTGGTCGACGCCGTGGGCCGCCGCGTCGATCGGGTCCGCTACGCCGACCAGGGCAATTGGGGCGTGCGTGACGTCGGCCCAAACGACCGGGGACACACCGGCTGGATCTGGACGGCCGCGCACGACGGCGGCGGGGCTTCGTTGGAGTTGATCAACCCGGACGTTGCCAACGATTACGGCCAGAACTGGACCGCCAGCACGACCGAAGGCGGCACGCCCGGTGCGGAAAACTCGGTCGCGTCGGCAGATATCGCCCCGCTGATCCTCAATGTGGCCCACGCACCGGCGATCCCCCACGCTACCGACGATGTCATCGTCACTGCCCGGCTCCGCGACGAAGCGGGCGGCGGCCTTGCGGCGATGCTCAATTGGCGGGCGGACGGCGCGGCGTCGTTCACGGCTTCCGAGATGCACGACGACGGCCAGCACGGCGACGATGCCGCCAACGACGGGCTGTACGGCGCCGTGATTGTGGCTCAGCCCAACGGCACCGTGGTGGAGTTCTACGTCGAGGCGGCCGACACGGCCCATCTCACGCGAACCTGGCCGGCGCCGGTTGGTTCGAGCGGCCAGCAGTCGGCCAACGCGCTCTATCTGGTCGATGACGAATACGCCTCCACGACGACGTTCGGCCCGGGCGGCCAGCCGTTGTACTACCTGATCATGACCGACGCCGAGCGCGCCGAGTTGGCCGCCATCGGCCGCGGCGTCGGCGGCGCCCAGAACAGCGACGCACAGATGAACGCCACGTTTGTCGGCGTCGACGGCAGCGGCGTGGAAGTCCGTTACAACATCGGCGTGCGCAACCGCGGCCACGGCAGCCGCCGCGGGCCGCCGAACAACTATCGGGTGAATTTCGTCCACGACCACCCGTACAAAGACGTGATGCGGATCAACGTCAATTGCCGCAACGTCCATTCGCAGATCGTGGGCTTCGTAATGCATCGGATGGCCGGGCTGCCGAGTTCCACCGCCACGCCCGTGCAGGTCCGCGTCAACGGCAACGACCTGCTGGGCAGCCCCTACGCGGCGATCGAGGTGCCCGACGGCGACTTTGCCGACCGCCAATTCCCCGGCGACGGAGCCGGCAACGTCTACAAATCGCTGCGCCAGGGCGGCAACCACGGCGACCTGCGCTATGAGGGCCAGGACGCGGACCAGTATCGCGATACCTACTTCAAGCTCAGCAACGAAGAGCAGGACGACTGGACCGACCTGATCCACCTCACCGAAGTATTGAACAACGCACCCGAGGAGACCTACTTCGAGGACGTCAGCCGGGTGATCGACGTCCAGCAGTGGATGCGTTTCTTGGCGCTGCAGGCGCTGTTGAGCAACAACGAAACGGGGCTCTACCGGGGCTACGGCGACGACTTCGCGATGTATCGGGGCGTGGACGACCCGCGCTTCGTGCTGCTGCCGCACGATCTCGATTCGCTGTTGGGCACCGGCGGCGGCAGCACAAGTGCGAACATCTTCACCTATCGCAACGTCGACGGGCTGACCCGGTTGATGAACCATCCGGACTTCATACCACTCTACTATGGTGCTTTGCTGGAGACGATCGAGACCTTCTTTAACTCCGAGGTGCTCGGCCCGTTGTTCGATCAGGTGCTCGGCTCCTGGGCCTCCACGGGGCGGATCACGGCCATGAAGAACTTCGTGGCGGCGCGCGTTGGCCGCGTGTTGAGCCAGATTCCGCAAAAGTTCACCGCCCGCACGACGCTCCCGCTGGTCGACGGCTACCGCCGGACCAACGTCTCTGCGGCGGCCCTGACCGGCAACGCCCACGGCGCCGACACGCGGTCGGTGCTGGTCAACGGCACTTCGGTCACCTTCAACGGCGCCACCAGCCAGTGGACCTCCGGCCTGGAGGTGGTCCCGCTTCAGACACTGATTCCGCTCGATGCCGCGTGGAGCTACCGCGACGACGGCGTCGACCCGGGCGCCGCCTGGCGCGAGGCGGAGTACGTCGAGGACCAGGCGTGGAAGTCCGGCCCGGCCGCGCTCTACGTCGAGGCGTCGGAACTCCCTTGGCCGAAGAACACCCAGCTTACGATCGGCTCGCGGACGTTCTACTTCCGCACGCACTTCGACTTCACCGGCGACCCCGACGCGATCCTGCTGCAACTCACCACGCTCGTCGACGACGGGGCCGTGTTCTACCTCAACGGGCAGGAGGTGTGGCGGGTGGGGATCGACGACGGCGACGTCGACCACAACACGCTGGCCTCCCGCGGCGTGGGTAACGCCGCAGTGGAGGGCCCCTATGCGATTCCTACCGACGCCCTGCGGCAGGGCGATAACGTGTTGGCCGTGGAGGTGCATCAGCAAACGATCGGCAGCGGCGACGTCGTCTTCGGTATGCAACTGGAAACGGGCGGCCAAATCCTCAACCTGAACCCCGGCATCAACCGCGTAACGGCCGAAGCCTTCGACGGCCCGAACGGAACGGGCCAGCTCTTGGCCACCGAGTGGGTCGACGTCTGGTACGACGTCGGCCTGGCTGCCGTGCTGGCCGGCACGCTCACCGAGACGGTCACCGTGCTCGACGCAGCCGACGGTCCCTGGCGGGTTACCGAAGACGTGATCGTGCCGGCCGGACACACGCTGGTGATCGAGCCGGGCACGACCGTCTTCTTCGACCAGGGTCGCCGGATCACCGTTGCCGGCCGTCTGGTGGCCGAAGGGACCGAGTTCGAGCGGATTCGGTTCAGCCGGCTGCCCGGCTCCGGTGCGGCCTGGTCGGGCCTCTTTTTCGAGAGCGCCGAAGACAACCGCCTGGCCTACGTCGACCTGGAGTACGCTACGGCCGGCGCCCAGTCGATCGATCTGGGCCACGCCCGGCTCGATATCGACAACGCCACGTTCGCCGGCACCGACGAGACCGTGCTGCGGACCGTCGACTCCTCGCTGATCGTCCGCAACAGCGTCTTCCCCGAGACGGTCCGGCCGACGGTCAGCGGCCGCGGGTTGCTGGCGGTCGAGCCGTACCTGCTCTTCGAAGGCAACACGTTCGGCGAGTGTTCGGGCGATAGGCGCGACGTGGTCGAATTCACCGTCGGCGACGCCGCGGCCGAACCGCCCGTGGTCCGCTTCCTCGACAACGTCTTCCTCGGCGGCGGCGACGACGCGTTGGATCTCGACGGCACGTACGCCTACATCGAAGGCAATACGTTCTTGAACTTCCAAAAGAACTTCGACCCGGACGACACCGGCCTGGTTGGCGAGTCGCACGCCATCACCACCGGCGACGACGGAGCGGCCGTCTCGCGCCACGTGATCGTCCGTAACGTGTTCGTCGACTGCGACCACGCGGTGTTGGTCAAAGACCGCTCGACGGTCCGCTTCGAGAACAACACGGTCGTGGGCGCCGTACGGGCCGCGATCAACTTCCACGAGCCGCTGCGAAACGAGCCGGTCGAGCCCGGCGTGGGGGCGTATCTCGACGGCAACGTGTTCGTCGATACGCCGGTGCTGCTGGCCAACGTGCTGGTCGATGATCCGGTCTGGGGCTCGACCGAGGTGACGGTCCACCGCTCGATCGTGCCCGTCGATGCGCTCGACTTGGGCGTGGGCAACGTGGCCGAGGATCCGCGTTTGGCCGATCCGGCGGGGCGGGACATTACCCTGTTGCCCGGCTCGCCGGCGCTGGCAAGCGGCCCCAACGGGATCGACATGGGGGCGGCCGTCGCCGCCGGGCCCAGGATCTCCGGCGAACCGGCTCCGAAGACGACGCACACCACCGCCACGCTTACCGTTGCCGGCCCGGGGATCACCCACTATCGGGCGCGTCTGGACGCCGGGCCCTTCGGCGCAGCCGCGTCGGTCGAGACTCCGCTGCAACTCGGCGGTCTGGCCGATGGGGAACATACGGTCTACGTCATCGCACGCAACGCCGCCGGCATCTGGCAGGACGAAGCCGACGCGGTGGCTTCGATGACTTGGACGGTGAACGGATCGGCGCCGCCGATCGAGATCAACGAGGTGTTGGCGATCAACGCGCAGGCGGTCGAACGTGAAGGGGCGTTTCCCGATCTGATCGAGTTGTTCAACGGTGGAATGGTGGTGGTCGACCTTGGCGGCATGGGGCTCAGCGACGATCCACATCGGCCGCATAAGTTCGCCTTCCCGGCCGAGACCACGGTCGGCCCCGGCGAGTACCTGGTGCTCTATGCCGACGATCCGCCCGATACGGCCGACGCGCCGGGTGCATCGGGCCTCTATCTGGGATTCGCATTGGACGGCGACGGGGAAGGGGTGTTCTTGTTCGACGCGCCGGCAAACGGCGGCGGGCTGGTCGACACCGTTCGTTTTGGGCCGCAGGTGGCCGACCTTTCGATCGGGCGACTCGGCCAGGGTCGCGAGTTCGGCCTCACTCAGCCGACGTTCGGATCGGCCAACGTGGCCCAGCGAACCGGCGATCCGTCGAAGCTGAAGCTCAACGAGTGGTTCACGTCAGGCGAGGTGCTGCTGGACGAGGACTTTCTCGAGCTGTTCAACCCCGACACGCTGCCGGTCGCCCTTGCCGGTATGTATCTGACCGACGACCCGGTCGTCGAGCCCGGCCAGCACGAGATTGCGCCGCTGAGCTTCATCGGAGCCGGTGGATACGTTGTTTTCACGGCCGACGGCCGGCCGGGGGACGGGCCGAGCCACCTGGGGTTCAGGCTGGCCGCCGAAGAGGAATTCCTCGCGCTGTACGCCGCCGACCTCGACCCGGCGGCCGAATACCCCATCGCGGTCGATCGGATCGTCTCGTTCCCCTTGGCCACCGACGCCTCGCAAGGCCGCAGCCCCGACGGCGGACCGCTGCTGGAGCACTTCCGGCTGCCCACGCCCGGCGTGGCCAACGTTACCGCGACTTCCGAGGTGGTCGGCGCGGTCTTGATGAACGACCGGTGGGCCTACAACCAGTCGGGCGGCGACCTGGGCACGGCTTGGCGAGAGGTCGACTATCCGCCGGCCGAGACGTGGGACGTGGGCGAAGGCGTGTTGGCCTACGAAACCGGTACGCTGCCGCTGATCATCCGCACCCCACTCACCCTCGGCGTAACGACCTATTACTTCCGCACGACCTTCGATCTCGACGCGGAGCCGCGGGACGTGTCGCTCGAGATGACCACGCTCTTGGACGACGGGGCCATTTTCTATCTCAACGGACAGGAGCTGCGGCGGATCCGCATGCCCGACGGCGAAGTGGCCTTCGATGGGTTCTCGCAGGGCAGCGTGGGCAACGCCACGCTCGAAGGCCCTTTCGCGCTCCCCACCGACGCGCTGGTGCGGGGCAAGAACGTGTTGGCCGTCGAGGTCCACCAAACGAACCCCACCAGCCCCGACGTGACCTTCGCCTTGCTCTTATTGGCCTCGGTGAAGACCGAAGACCAACCGTACACCGCGGCGGCGCTCGACCTGCTCGAAGCGTTGCGTGTGACCGAAGTCATGTTTCATTCGGCCGAGGACGACGACCGCGAGTTCATCGAATTGCAGAACACGGGCCAGGCAATGCTGGACCTCGGCGGCGTTCGGCTCACCGGCGGCGTGGAGTTCGTCTTCCCGCCGCTACGGCTCTCGCCCGGGCAAAGCGTGGTGGTCGTCCGCGATCGCGAGGCCTTCGAGTCGCATTATGGGTCGGGGGTCAACGTGGCCGGGCAGTACTCCGGTGCCCTGGACAACGGCGGCGAAGAGATCGTGGTGCAGTTGGCCGCGCCGCTGGACGTGGCGGCGATGCGGTTTTCGTACGACGATCTCTGGTATCCCGAAACCGACGGCGGCGGGCGTTCGCTGCAAGTTCGCGACCTCGCTGCGCATCCTACTGCTTGGAACGACGCGACGAATTGGCAGCCGAGCTCGCGGCTGGGTGGTACGCCGGGCGGACTGCCGTCGCCGGACGTGGTGATCAACGAAGTGCTCACCCACACCGACGATCCGCTGGTCGACGCCGTCGAACTGCACAACCTCACCGACGATCCGATCGACGTCGGCGGCTGGTGGCTGAGCGATTCGGCGGCCGACTACCAGAAGTTCCGAATCCCCGAGGGCACCGAAATCCTCGCCGGCGGATACCTGACGTTGTACGAGGGGCACTACGTCGAGGGCGTTCTGCACGTCGATCCGCTGGTCGAGTTTGGCGGCGCTGGCACGAAGGACTTCGCGCTCAGCGGGGCCCACGGCGACGACGTCTACCTGGTCGAGGCCGACGCCCTGGGCGTCCCGATCCGCTTCGTCGACCACGCCGCCTTCGGCGCCGCCGGCAACGCCGAATCGTTCGGGCGCTGGCCCGATGGACGCGGGCCGCTGGTCCCCATGAGCGAGTTGACGCTTGGCCGCGCGAACACGGGCCATCGCGTGGGAGCGGCGATTATCAGCGAGCTGCACTACAACCCGGCTCCGGACGACCCGGACGGCGCAGCGGACCTGGAGTTCGTCGAGATCTTCAACGCGTCCGATACGGAAGTCGACCTCGGCGGATGGCAACTCGCCGGGGGGATCGAGTTTACGTTTGCCGCCGGCACGACGCTGCAACGGAACGAGACGATGGTCGTCGTGCCGTTCGATCCCGGCGACTTCGCAACGCTCGATACGTTCCTCGCCCTCTACGGCGTCGCCGTCCCGATCCGCGTCGTCGGTGGCTTTTCCGGACGGCTGGACAACGGCGGCGAGAAAGTGCAGTTGTTGCGGCCCGATGAACCGCCCGCCGGCGAGCCGAGTTTCGTCCCGATGTTGATCGAAGACGAAGTCGCCTACGACGACGGCAACGGCTGGCCGACCGTCTGCGAGTGTGCCGTGCCCGGCTCGCTGCATCGTGTTGCCGCCGCAGGCTTGGGAAGCGACCCGGCCCATTGGGACTTCCAGGAACCGACGCCCGGTCGTACGCCGCTGCAAAGCCGGGCGGAAGTCGTCGGCCGGTACGTGTTCTACAACAACTCGGCCTTCGACGGCGACGACCCGGCTCCCGGCGCCGACGACGACGCGGCCGTTGCCCCGGACAAGATCCCGTTGCTTCCGGGCCAAGCGGCCGGTTTTGCGAACTACACCAGCTTCAGCAACGGCATCAACGGGATCATGATCGACGTGACCGCGGCGCCGGCGAACGTCGACGCGGCCGATTTCCGCTTCCGCGTGGGCAATCATCTCGACACGGCCACGTGGACCGACGGGCCGAAGCCCGTGTCCGTCACCGTACGGCCCGGCGCGGGCGTCGACGCGTCCGACCGCATCACGCTGGTCTGGAACGACCACACGATCCTAGGGCGGTGGCTCGAGGTGACCGTCACCGCGGCCGGCCTGGGGCTTCCGGCCGACGACGTCTTCTACTTCGGCAACGCGGTGGCCGAGGCCGCCAACACGCCGGGCAACTCGCTGGTCACCGCCACCGACCTGTTGCTGGCGCGGAACAACTCCCGCAACTTCCTCGACCCGGCCGCGATCGACTTCCTCTTCGACTACAACCGCGACCAGCGGGTCAACGCCACCGACGTACTCTTGGCTCGAAACAACCAGACCAACTTCCTCTCTGCGTTGAAGCTGCTCGACCTGTCGAACCTATAAAGCCGCGACCGGTGGTCGCGCCATCCTAGGTCGGAATTGTGGGTGGCATGCCCACGCTTGCGTGGGCATGCGTAGTTGCAGATCGTCATCATGCCCACGCAAGCGTGGGCATGCCACCCAA
>CAYYNP010000185.1:8893-13501 GCA_964472545.1 uncultured Planctomycetaceae bacterium
GGGGGCTTCGCCCCCCCCCCCCCCCCCCGGGGGGCCCCCCCCACCCAAGTGTTCGCCCCTTCCCGATCTACCGAAAGATCGCAAACAAACTTCCCGACGCCGCCACCATCACCAGCCACCAGAGCAGCAGATTGCGCGGCCCTGCGTTCAGCACCCGCTCGTGCTGCGGCAGCCGAGCCCAGCGGAGGTTCCAGATGGCGTCCGGGTCGTAGCGTTCGCCGGGATCTTGCCGCAAGAAGAGCGTGGCGCCGATCATCACCACCACGCACAGCCCCCAGGTGATCGCCGCGCGATTCAGCAACGGCTTCATACGGCCGATCACGGCCACCGTCGTCGAGACGCTTTCCTCGCCCAGCGGCGGCAACCAGCCGGCAAGACGCTGCTCGGCCAGGTGATTGGCCACGGCCGCGTCGGCCAGCAGACGCTTCAACACGTCGG
This sequence comes from uncultured Planctomycetaceae bacterium, assembly GCA_964472545.1. Taxonomy (GTDB): domain Bacteria; phylum Planctomycetota; class Planctomycetia; order Pirellulales; family Thermoguttaceae; genus CAYYNP01. The sequence continues at coordinate 9,332 of CAYYNP010000185.1, forward strand.
CGTCCTCGGCCAGATGCTCTTGGACCGACTGTTCCGAGAACAACCGGCGGGAGAGTTCCGCGGCGCCAGCCAGATATTCTCGAAAACCGGCGTCGGCGGCCAGGCGCTCGCGGACTTCTGGCTCGGCGGCGAGCTGCCGGCGGACATCGGCGTTCTCGGCGATCTGTTGCCGCATGCCCGGGTCGGTCGTCAAACTCTGCATGATCGCGACCAGCCGCTCGCGGACCTCGGGCACGTCGGCCAGCCGGTCTTGTACGGCTGTGTCGGCCGCCAGCAGATCGAGGATCGCGGCCCGGCGTGCCGCGAGCTCTGTGTCCTCGGCCAGATGTTGCTTCAGCACCTTGTCTTCGGTTTCCGCCAGCCGCTGCTGCACCAACAAGTCAGCGAAATCGACGCTGGGGGCGATCCACAACAGCGAAGTCCCCAGCCAGAGTAACGCACCGGCGACGATGCCGAACACCAGCGTCACGGTGGCCGCCCGGCCGTGGGCCCGCCGCCAGAGAAAGGCCGCCAGAAAGACTACCGCAATCGGCGGGGCCATCAAAGCTGCGATGTCTTGAATAAAGACGAAGATCCCCTCGCCCCAATACAACAGCAGCGGGGCCAACGCGGTGCCGACGACGATCGTGATCAGCGTAGCCCAGCGTCCCACGCGCACCAATTCCCCCTCCGATGCGGCCGAGTTGATCATCCGCTGATAGACGTCCATCGACCAGATGGTCGAGGTGGAGTTCAGCACGCTCGAGACTGTACTCATGATCGCCGCCACCAACGCCGCCAGCAACAACCCTTGGGCATACGGTCCCAGCGGACCCAACACGCCGTCGGCCGAAAGAAAGCGGTTGACCATCTCGACGTAGACGTGGTCGGCCCTCAGCGTATCCGGGCCGAACTGGGCAAAGGCAATCATGCCCGGAAAGACGATAATCAAAGGCAGAAAGACCTTCAGCATGCCACAGCCGATCACGCCCATCTTGGCGTCCCATTCGCTGCGGGCGCCGAGGCATCGCTGGATGTAGAACTGGTTCGTGCCCACGTACCACAGCGAGAGGGTGAACCAGAACGTGGCCACGCCGGTCCAGGGCGAAATGGGGTGGTCGGCGCCGAGGATCAGGCTGAGGCGTTCCGGGCCGGCCTGCTTGTTCGCCTCGACGACCGCGGCGATCCCGCCCGCCTCGTGCAGCCCGATCAACACCAGCGTCAGTCCGCCGAGCACCAGAATGGCCACCTGCAGCACGTCGGTCCAGACGACCGATAGCAGCCCGCCGTAGATGCAATACGCGGCTGTCACGCCGGAGATGATCGCCACGTAGCCGAAGAACGGCCAGTTAAGGTCGGTGATCTCTTTGCCCAACGACATTTCGTAGAGGATCCGCCCGCCCGCGTACAAGGCCGGGACCAACACGCCAAGGACCATATGGAACATCGTCAGCCAGGCGAAGGTCGTCCGCGTGGTGGCGTTGTAGCGGCGTTCGAGAAATTCGGGGATCGTGAACAGCTTTTTGCGAAAGAAGAACGGCAGGAAGATCCACAGCAGCACGGAATACGGAATGAAGTTGCCCCACTCGTACGTGGCCGGAGCCATGCCGAAGACGTACGCCGTGCCCACCATGCCGATGAAGTGCTCGGTGCCGATGTTCGATCCGGTCATCGACAGCGAGATGGCGTACCAGGGCAGTTTTCGTCCGGCCAGGAAGTAGTCGTCGGCCAGATTCCGCTCTCGCCGTGCGACCCAAAAGCCCAGCCCTAAGGAAATGGCAAAATAGGCGGCCACAACGGCCAGGACGATCGTCAGCGAGGAATCCATGCGGGGCCTCTGCGTGAGGGATTGACGATCGGGATTGTAGGGCGGTGTGGGGAGTTTGGCAAGCGGAAGATAGCAGCCATCTCGCTGTGCGAGACGGCTACTTCAACGTAATCGCCGATATCGCATCGCTCGCCGCCGCGTTGCCCTCGTGTCGCCCTCGTGTCGCCCTCGTCGGTCGCGAAACAAAAAAACGGGGCGAGGTGCTAACTCCTCGCCCCGGTGTGAGGCGTCACAAAGACCGATCGTCGATCAGACCTTGAGGATCTCGAATCCCTTGCGCTTCTCGCGGGCGAAGAACGAGGCGGCTTGCGCGTCGCCGACGATCTTCTCCGCCTTCGGGTCCCACTTGATGGCCCGCTTCAGCCGCGCGGCGATGGCGCAGAGGTGGCAGGTGTTCATTGCCTGGACGTGGGTGTAAACGTCCGAGACCGGTAGGCCACCCTCGCGGATGCAGCGGTAGAAGTTGTGCTTGTGGCCTTCGTGCGGCTTGCCCTTGTAGAGCCGGGCACGGTCCTCGTCGGTGTACTTGCCTTCGTCCCAGTTCTCGTCGATCGGCTTGCCGGTGATCTTGCCACGGTTGACGAACATCCGGCCCTTGCTGCCCTCGAAGAGGATGCCGTTGTCGCTGCGGCTGTCGACGATCATCTCGATGCCGTTGGCAAACGTACACTTCACGGCGTAGTCGTGGGCCGTGTTGTAGCAGTCGTCAACGGTCGGATAGCCGTCGACGTACGGCACCGGGTGGTTGGCATCGGTGCCGTCGATCTCGATCGGCCCCATGCCTTCGCGGTCCTGGCTGATGGCCCAGGTGGCGATGTCGACGTGGTGGGCTCCCCAGTCGGTGAACTTCCCGCCGGAATACTCGTACCACCAGCGGAACTGATAGTGGCAGCGCTTGTCGATGTAGTCGACCTTCGGCGCCTGGCCCAGCCAGAAGTCCCAGTCGAGTTCTGCCGGCGGATCGGTCTTCGGGAACGGCCCGCCCTTGGGGCCGCCGTTGATGCCCACGGTGATCTTCCGGATGTCGCCCAAGAGGCCCTTTTGCACCATGTTCACGGCGCGGAGGAACTTGTTGCCGTCGCTGCGCTGTTGGGTACCGATGAAGAAGACCTTGTCGTTGTGCTTCTTGCAGGCGTTGCGGATGAGTTGGTTCTCTTCCAGCGTGAGCGTCAACGGCTTCTGCGAGAAGACGTGCTTGCCGGCCTCCAGCGCCTCGATGGCGATCTTCACGTGCCAGTGGTCGGGCGTGACGATGCTGACCACGTCGATATCCTTCCGCTCGATCACGCGGCGATAGTCGGTGTAGGCGTCGGCCTTGCCCTTGCCGATGCCGCCGTTCTGCTTGGCGCTCTCGGCCCGGCGGGAGTCGACGTCGCAAACGGCCAGGATATCGCCGAACCCGGCATGGCCGCGGGCGTCGCCGCTGCCCATGCTGCCCACGCCCACACAACCGATCGTCGGCCGGTCGTTGGCATCCTGATTCGCAAATGCCTTCTCGCTCCAGTTGAAATACGGCACTGCGCCGGCCGCGGCAGCCGCGGCTGCCGACGTCTTCAGGAAGTTACGTCGTGTGGTCTGGTGGTTCTTCATAAGCGGAGATCCTCTGGCGTGACGGGTGGGTGAGATAGTGTTTTCAGGCGGGGTCGTCGCGCGTCGCCGCACGCAAACGACTTGGTCAATCATACTTCGTCGGCAGACGTTTAGCAATCTCGACCGCCGGCGCCGCATGCCCCCAGCGGGCCATCGCCGCCATGACTGACGGGGGGCCCCGCAAGATCGTCGCCAGATCGACACTAAGGGCCGGAAAGCCCGCGCGGCGTCATCGACGTACAAACGTCACAATGTGCGACCACCTAGGAACCTTCGGAGACGTCACGATCCGTTACGTGCGTGCGCTGCCCGGTCGAATTCGAGCGAATCCCGTCACGCGCTGCTTGCGGCCTGCGGGGGATCGCTACAAAATGGGCGTGGACCTCTTCCGCAGTCCGTTGACCCCCGTTTCATCACTGCCTTGGCGATCGAGTGTCATGAAGATACTCTGTGCGACGTTGATCTGGTCTCTGTTTCTCGGCGGCCTGTCGCCCGCTGCTTTCGGCGCCGAGGCGGCGCCGCCGGAGTCGAGGCAACTTTGCCCGTTTCACCCGCGCGCGGCACGCGTTTGGGACCAGCAGGGACATCGCTTCGTCTGGCGCGACCGATGCGGCAACAACAGTGCCGACCATCAGATGGCCGGGGGCATGGAGTGGGAGGGCGACTCGCGGAACTTCTTCTGCTTCGGCGAGGCTTGGGTGCGGGAAGAACGCCGCGGCGGGCTGTTGATGCTGGCCTTTCCCGACGGCGACGTGCTGCGGGCGCAGTGGCCG
>CAYYNP010000185.1:13511-20269 GCA_964472545.1 uncultured Planctomycetaceae bacterium
CGGTAAGCTTCGCGAAGGGCGAATCGCTGAAGATCCAATACGCGCTGACGGACGACGCCGTCCGACACAGCATCAACGGCATGAAGTTTACGATCGTCGCCACCGACGACGGCGGAGCCGAACACACGCTGCTGGAAGACACGCTGGCCGCCGGCGACGCGGCGATCCGCGAGAAGACACTGAAGTTCGACTTCGATGCCCGCAAGATCACGTTCGTTCACGACAACCTCGGCAGCGAGGTCTGGGACGTGCTGTGGATCCATCCCGAGGGTCTCGTAGTGCCACCGATCCCCAAGGCGGCGCCGGCGCCGCCAAGAGTCGCCGCCGTGCAGACGCCGACCGACGGCTTGTGGACGGCCGATGAGAGGCCGAATGTTGCACTCATCCAGTCGCTCCGCGCGGCCGTCGAAGACCTCATCGCGACCTTCGGTAGCCGCTACCCGAAAGGACGAGAGTTCCTCGCACGAATCGACCGGCTCGAGCAGCGGGCCAACCCAGCCCAACCCGGTGATCGGGTGCAACTTGCCGACGAATTCGCGGCGCTGCGACGCGAGGCCCTCGTTGCCAATCCGCTGCTCAGCCGCCAACCGATTCTGTTCGTCGTGCGGCATCAATACCGCAGCCACTACCACGCCATCGATACGCTCTTCCACACCGACGAGTTCAACCCCGACCGTGGCATCTTCCACGCCGACTTGTTTCAGGGCGGCGGGGCGATAAGGACGATTGACTTGGCCAGCGGCGAGGTGAAGACGCTGATCGAGGTGCCAGACGGCGTTGCCCGAGACCCTGACGTCCACTTCGACGGCCGTAAGATCCTCTTCGCCATGCGCCGTAGCCGGGCGGAGGATTATCACATCTACGAGATGGACGCCGACGGCTCGAATCTGCGGCAGCTTACCACCGCGGCCGGCGTCTGCGACTTTGACCCGATCTACCTGCCGGACGACCACGTGCTCTTCTCGTCGACGCGGGAGCCGAAATACAACATGTGCAGCCGCGACATCGCGGCGAATCTGTTCCGCATGGAGCCCGACGGAGCCAACGTCTATCAGATCACCAAGAACACGCTCTTCGACAACCACGCCGCGCTGCTGCCCGACGGGCGGATCCTCTACGCGCGTTGGGAATACGTCGACCGGAATTTCGGCGACGCCCACGGGCTGTGGACGGTCAACCCCGACGGCACGAACCAGGCCGTCTACTGGGGCAACAATACGGCGGTGCCCGGGGCCGTCTTCAACGCCCATCTGATTCCCGGCACGCAGCAGATCGTCTGCGTCTTGGGGCCGCATCACGATCGGCTATGGGGCGCGTTGGGGATCATCGATCGGCGCCTCGGCGTCGACGGCCGGCGGCCCGTGCTGCGGACTTGGCCGGCCAGCGCGGCCGACGGCGTGCGGATCGGCGGCGGCTTCGATTGCGACCATCACTCCCGCGTGAAGATCAAGTACGAGGATCCCTGGCCGCTTTCCGAGAAGCACTTCCTCTGCGCAAAGATGACCGGCCAGGGCGAACAGATGGGCATCTTCCTGATCGATATCTTCGGCAACGAGTTGTTGCTGCACACCGAAGGCGCCGGCTGCTACGACCCGATGCCGTTGGCCCCGCATTCGCGACCGCCGGTGATCCCCTCGCGGCGCGACTTCCGCAGTGGCGAGGGCATTCTGTTTGCGTCCAACGTCTACCAAGGCACACACATGCAGGGCGTCGCCCGCGGCGCGGCAAAGTACCTCCGCGTGGTCGAATCGCCCGAGAAACGCCATTGGTCGCCGGGAAGCTGGAACGGCCAGGGCTACACGGCCCCGGGCATGAATTGGCACAGCCTGGAGAACAAACGTATCCTGGGTACCGTGCCGATCGAGGAGGACGGCTCGGCCCATTTTTCCGTGCCGGCCGATACGTTCGTCTATTTTCAGTTGCTCGATGAAGACGGGATGATGATCCAGTCGATGCGCAGCGGCACGGTGTTGCAGTCGGGCGAGACGACCGGCTGCGTCGGCTGCCACGAAGACCGCTTGGCCTCGCCGCCGCCGATTGGCAGCAAGTCGCCGGCGGCGTTCCGTCGCCCGCCGAGCCGCCTGCAGGGCTGGTACGGGCCGCCGCGGCTGTTCGGCTTCGCCGCCGAGGTACAGCCGATGTTGGATCGCCATTGCGTCGCGTGTCACGACTACGGCAAGCCGGCCGGAGAGAAACTCAACCTGGCCGGCGACCCCACGCTGGCCTTCAACACGGCCTATCACGAACTTTGGCGCAAGGGCTACCTGAAGTGCGTCGGCGGCGGCCCGGCCGAAGTCCAGCCGGCCTATTCCTGGGGCTCCCATGCAGGCAAGCTGATCCAAGTGCTGCGCGATCCGGACTATCCCGGCCACGAGAAGCTCAAACTCAGCCGAGAGGACTTCGATCGAATCATTACCTGGACGGATCTCAACGGCGTCTACTATCCGACGTACGCCTGTGCATATCCCGACAGCCGTACCGGCCGTTGCCCGTTGGACCACGGCCAACTCGGACGGCTGGGCCAGCTTACCGGGGTGCCGTTCGGCCGGCTGATGAGCTACGGCAGCAATCCGGGGCCGATGGTCAGTTTTCGGCGGCCGGAGTTGAGTCCCTGCCTGGCGAAGTTCAACGACCACGACGACCCGGCCTATCGCGAGGCGTTGGCGATCATCGCCGCGGGCAAGGCGTCGCTTGCCATCCGGCCCCGAGCCGACATGCCCGGCTTTGTGCCCTGCGAAAAGGACCTCAGCCGCGAAGAGAAGTACGCCGCACGCCGGCAAGCCGAGTCGCGCAGCCGCACGGCGATTCGCACGGGCGAGCGGGTGTATGACGAGTGATGCGGCCTGCAACACCACCGGAGACGCCACCATGAGAACGCTCACATCCGCACTGCTGTGCCTCGCCGCCGCTGGCGTGTGCCTGGCCGCCGACGCTCCGCAGGCATCCCGGCCCGCCGATCCCCGCAACCTTCGCAACGGTCACGTCATCCCCGACGAAGGCTACTGCGACCAGCCGTACACGGTCGTCACGGCCGACGGCAACTGGCTCTGCACGCTGACCACCGGCCGTGGCGTGGAGGGCAACCGCGGCCAACACGTGGTGGCCACGATCAGCGCGGACCGCGGCCGCACCTGGTCGGAGTTGCTCGACATCGAACCGGCCGACGGACCGGAGGCGAGTTGGGCCATGCCGCTGGTAACGCCCGGCGGACGGGTCTACGTCTTCTACGTCTACAATGCGCCGAACGTCCGCACCTGGCAAGGCAAGCCGATCCGTGCCGACACGCTCGGCTGGTACGTCTACAAATACTCCGACGACCACGGCCGCACCTGGTCGCCGCAGCGCTATCGGCTGCCGCTGCCCGAAGCGCCCGTCGACCGCACGAACACGTACGGCGGCAAGTGGCAGATCTTCTGGGGCATCGGCAAGCCGATCACCGCCGGCAACACGGCGTACTTTGCCTTTTCCCGTTGCGGCAAGTATCTGATCGACAACTCCGAAGGATGGTTTTACCGGTCCGACAACGTGTTGTCGGAGCCGGACGTCGACAAGGTCGAGTGGCAACTGTTGCCCGAGGGCGAAGTCGGGCTGAAGGCGCCGGAATTCGGTGCCGTCCAGGCGGAGCAGAACATCGTGGCGCTGTCGGACGGATCGCTCTACTGCATGTACCGCACGGTGACCGGCTATCCGTGTTGTGCCTACAGCCGCGACGGCGCCCGCACGTGGACCCAACCGCAGCACGCCACCTACACGCCCGGCGGACGGAAGATGAAACAGCCGCGGGCGTGCCCGCGTATCTGGCGGACCGCCGGCGGCAAGTTCCTCTTCTGGTATCACAATCACAGCGGCCGCACCTACATCGGGCGAAACCCGGCCTGGATCGCCGGCGGTATCGAGCGCGACGGTATGATCCACTGGTCGCAGCCGGAGGTGCTGCTCTACGACCCCGACCCGAACGTGCGAACCAGCTATCCCGATCTGATCGAACAGGGCGGGCGTTACTGGATCACCGAAACGCAGAAGTCGGTCGCCCGCGTGCACCAGATCGACGTGGAGTTGCTCGAAGGACTTTGGACACAGGGGGAAGTCAAGACGATCGCCACCGACGGACTCGTGGCCGACCTGCAGCCGACCGACGAGCCAATCGCGAAACTCGCCATGCCGCCGTTGCCCGATCTCTCCGCGGGCGGCGGGTTCTCGATCGATTTCCGGATCACGGTGGCCGACCTTTCGCCCGGGCAAGTGATTCTCGACGCCCGCAATGCCGACGCCAAAGGCATCGCGTTATCGACGGCCGATGGCGGCGCGATCCGGATCGAACTCTCCGACGGCACGCATAAGGCTGCCTGGCAAAGCGACGCCAATCTGCTACAGCCGAACACGCCACACCACGTGGCCGTGATCGTCGACGGCGGGCCGAAGCTGATCACGTTCGTCGTCGACGGCCAACTCTGCGACGGCGGCACCGCACGACAATACGGCTGGGGACGCTTTCCGAACACGCTGGGCGACGTCAACGGCGCGGCAACCGGCCCGGTAATGCCCCTCTCGGGCGACACGCCGGGACTCACACGGCTGCGGATCTACGACCGATACCTGCGGACCTCCGAAGCGGTGGGCAACTATCGCGCTCGGACGGAGTAAGGGCCTGTCCGGAAACAACTTCGCAGTTTCTCGGGCGACTCATCACACGGAGTGTGATGGCTACCATGAAGCGGACGAAGTTGTTCCCGGACAAGCCCTAAGCGACCGCTGTTACTCGTCAGCTTCGTTCGGCGTACTGCCGGCAGTGGTGGACTGTTGGCCGTCGCACGTTGAGTTCGTCTCACCGTTGGCCGCCGCACGTGCGTCTCGCTCTACGTCCTTTCTCAGCCCTTCCAGGTCGCGCCCCAACGTGATGAAGGTCCGGCACAGGACGACAACTTCGACGCCCATTCCCAGATACAAGCCACCGGCGGCGCCGAAGATCGTCGCCATTATCGCGCCTCGAATGACGTCGGTTGTTTCGATCGCAGCACGCTCGCCGGCGGGCCCGGGGGCAAGCCAATGCTCGAAGGCGAACATGGCAGCCCAAATCATCGGCCCGATCACAATCCCGGCGAGAATCGCCGCTTTCCGCAGGCCCTTGCCGTGAAACAGGAACATCTGAGCCAGCACGATGCCCGTCAAGAAGATGCAGAAAGCCGCCGCTGCGGCCAACTGGCCCGTCGTAGCGCCAGCCCAGCGCAGAGACCCAAGGAGTGCAGCGTGCAGCGACACTACGGCCATCGCCGTGCCGAGGTTGAACCGCCGGGGCATGCTGGGCTGAGCCCGCGACTCGACGGTAAAGAACTCCCGTTTGATCCAGCCCATCAGACGCCGTCCCCCACCGATTCCGGTTTCGCGGCGACGGGCAGCTCACTTTCCGCCACGTCCGATTGCAGCGTATCCTGTAGCGCCGGCGCAAACGGGTCCGGCTCTTCCGCATCGTCGTCCTCGGCCACCTTCCAGTCGCGGTCTTTGACCAGGAAGACCGAGGCGGTCAGACACCCGGCGGCGTAGCCGAGGATCATGCCGAACGGCACGAAAAACACGATGCTCACAACCACAAAGCCGAGCGGCTCGCGTAGCCCCGATCCGGGCACGTCGGCGACCACCATCACGACCGCCACGACCGGCAGCAGGATCGCCCCGGCGATGATCGACGCCGACCGCGGATTCTGGCCGCGATAGAGCAGCATCTGCGCCAACCCGACACCCGTGAAGAAGACCGTTGTTGCGATGAACGTCCCAACCGTGGCATTCGCCAGACGCAGCACGGTGAACAACGCGGCATAGAGTGTCGTCAGCACCAGCGCCGTGCTCACGCCGAACCGCCGCGGCACGCCCACGGCGTTGTCGACCTTCTCCGACGGCTCGTCCGGTCCCTGTACCTGACCTTGTACCTGACCGTGTTCATCGAGCAGCGGAAGCTCGACCCACTCGAATTCGTCGTCCACTTCCTCCGGGGCGATACCTCCCTGCAGTTCCGGGCAATCGTCTTCCAACGGAAGTACCTCGAAGCCCGGATCCAAGTCGGCCTCGTCCGGGTCGGCAGCGGCCGCTCGGTCGGCGAACGGGTCGGCGTCTTCGGTTGGCGCGGGAGCTTCGTCCTCGCGCGGGTCGCGCCGCAAGAAGACCGAAGCGGTCAGGCAGCCGGCCGAGTAGCCCAACACGGCGCCGACGACCGGCCAGGCGATCACGCCCTCGAGAAGGTCGCTTTCGATATTCGGCGAAACGGTGCCCGGACGCAGCGCCTCGACAATCAGCATCACGACCGGCAACGCCAGTCCAATAGCCGCACCGGTCACCGAAGACGCCAGCCGAGGCATCTTCCCGCCAAACAGAACCATCTGAGAAAGGCCAACCATCGCAACGAAGCAGCCGACTCCGATGTACGCCGCCGTCGACGCGCCCATCCATCGCAGCACGGCAAACGTCACGGCAAACACGGCCACAATCGCCAGCGCCGACCCCACGCCAAACCGCCGTGGCACCCCGGCCGGCGGACGTGGACCTTCGGATTGCCTAACGGGCCCCATGGGAGATTTCCATCATCGATCGTTGCGAGTATAGCCCAGTTGTGACGCTGGCCCAGTTCCCATGATACGCGATCGGCACATCCTCGGCCAAGACGGCAACTGCCCGATCGCGAAACAGTGGAGAATCTGGATCGCCTTCCGTTCGTAAGCAATCGCCCAACCCGTTCGTAGTGCCCCGATTCATCGGGGCCGTGCAGC
>CAYYNP010000186.1:0-20081 GCA_964472545.1 uncultured Planctomycetaceae bacterium
CACAACACAGCACGCACACCGCCTTAAAGTCCCCTTACCGCCGACTGCTACACACCCATATCAACCAACCCCCAACTCCCAACCCCGAACTCCCGACTCTCCGCTCCCATGGCCGCCACCGAAAAGACCTTCTACAACATCAACCGCCTGCACGTGCTGTTCGCTTTCTCGGCGGCGGCGCTGCTGGGCGTCACGGCGTGGATGATCGTGGCCGACCATCGGCGGCCGTGGCGGGAGTATCAGCGGACGTATCGCCAGCAGATCGCGCCGTGGGTCACCCGGGCGTTTGTCCACATCAACGAGAATGCGGAGTTTCTCGATCGAGAGCAGGAACTCGTGGCGACGTTGGAAGCCAGGCGCGCGGCCGTGCCGAATGACGCGTTGATCGCGCAGTTCCGTGCGGTAATCGAAGAAGACGCCCAGCTTCGTGGCGTGGACACGCCGGATTTCGGGCGTCTCGACACTGCTGCGGAGGCCCTGACCGCCGGGCCGAGTGTCGAAGGCCGTGAGGCTTTGCTCGACGAGTTGCGGGCATTCGTCACGGCCGCCGGACTGCGCGAACGACGGGCGGTCGACCGGCTGCGCGCACGCCGGGCCGAATTCGACGAGGTTCGCAGCGTCTATGAAGGGGCCGTCGGCGAGGGCGTTGAGGAGTCCCGGTTGGAAACGCTTCAACGGCGTGTGGACGACGCTGCCGAAGAGATCGCTCTGGCCGAAAGCGACACGGAGACGGCCTCCACTCATCGACGTCGGCTCGATCAAGTGCTGGGGGAAATCACCCACGAGGAAGACTCCGCTCGAGAGATGCTCGCCGACCATCGAGCGATGCTCGAACGCCTCCGCCGCACACTCGCCGAACAACAACCGAACGTCGGCAAGCAGTTGCTCGACGCACCGCTGATCGACGCGCTGGGCCGGCCGCTGGCGATCGAGCAGATCTGGCTGCCCGAGTTGACCCTCGACTACAACTTCACCCGCGTGGCGCGGTTCGACCGTTGCGTGACGTGTCATCAAGGGATCGACATGCACTTGCGGCTGCTCGGCCCACAGCACGAGTTGTCCGTCAAGATGCGCGCGCCGCCGGAGCGCCCGGAAGACGGGCAGTCGCTTAAGGACGTCTACGGCTTCGCCTTGGCCGCGGAGGGCATGCTCGAGCCGTCGGCGGTGACGATCGAGAACGTTCTTCCAGATAGCTTGGCGGTCAGGGCGAGACTCGACGTCGGCGACGTGATCCTCAGCGTGGACGGCAAGCCGATCGATGATGCCGACGCGCTGGCCGAGATGCTGTTGAAAGAGGCCGAGTGGGGGCAGTTGCTCAGGCTGCAGATCCGCCGCGGCCTGCCCCATCCCTATGCCGCTCATCCCCGCCAGGACCTATACGCAGGTTCGCTCAGTCCCCATCCTAAGGCCGAGTTCGGTTGCACGGTCTGCCACGACGGGCAAGGCAGCGCCACCGATTTCGCCTGGGTCTCGCACACGCCGAACGATCCAGAGCAGCGCAGCGCGTGGCGAGACGAACACGGCTGGTTCGGCAATCCGCATTGGGATTATCCGATGCGGCCGAAGCGGTTCGCGCAGAGCAGTTGCCTGCAATGCCACCACGACGTGACGGCGCTCGAGCCCAGCGAGCGATTCCCGGACCCGCCGGCGGCCGATCTGGTGGCCGGGTATCATCTGATCCGCGAGAGCGGTTGTTTCGGCTGTCACGAAATCCGCGGCGTCGACGATCGTGGTCGACGGATCGGACCGGACATGCGGCTGGAGTCGAACCACCACGAAGTGGCCTTACGGCTGCTGGCCGACGAAGGTCTGTCCCACAAGCAGCAGGAGAACTTGCGGCGGGTGATCGAGGCGCCCGGTGGCCGCGAGGCGCGCAGCCGGTTGGTGGCTGTGATTCGAGCCGAGTTGGAAGCCGATGCGTCGTCGGCTGCGCTTGACTTGCGCCCGATGCTCGATTTGCTGTCTGCCGAGGCCCCCCATCCGGGCACGCTGGCCAAGGTCGGCCCCAGCCTGCACGACGTCTCTCGCCGCTTCGGTGTAGACGTGCTGGTCGATAAGCTCAGCGACCCCGACCATCAGCGAGCCGATACGACGATGCCCCGGCTGTTCGGCCTGCACGAACATCTCAGCGAGCGGAGTCGAACGGACGCCCAGCGGTTCGAGGCCGTCGAACTCCGTGCCGCCGCCGAGGCCCTGGTGGCGATCGCCCGGCCGGTGGGTTCCTCCGGTAGAGAGGGGTGGCTGGGGCAAAGCGCAGCGGTGCCCCAGGAAACTGTGCCCCAGGAGACTACTCCCCAGAAAACCGACGAACCTCCTGGGGCTTCGCTGCGCTCAGCCACCAGCCACCCCGAAGCCAGCCACCCGGCAGCCGTGCTCGAGCGCGGCAAACAGCTATTCGAACTCCAAGGATGCCTGGCCTGCCACCGGCACGCCGATTTCGACCAGCACACGCCGACGCAGGGTCCCGACCTGTCCGACAGCTCCGTCAAGTACAACGGCCCCGACGCCGCCGCCTGGCTGGCCGATTGGATCCGCGATCCGACGGCCCTCTCGCCGCGGACGTGGATGCCCAACGTACAGTTGGAGTCGGCCGTCTCGACTACGACGGAAGAGGAGAAGACCGACGAAGACGCGGACGCCGACCAGAGCAACGACTCACCGGGCGAGCCGCCGATCGACCCCGCCGCCGCCATCGCGGCCTATCTGCTGACGCCGCCAGAAGCGTCGGATGAAACGGAGCGAGCCCCGCTCGAAATCCCGTCGCTGGCTCCGCTGGTCGACGACGACCTGGGCGAACTGGCCCTGGCCCACCTCAGCAAGAGTTATCCGCGGACGCTGGCCGAGCAGTACTTGGACGAAGGAATTCCCGCGGCGATCGCCGATCGTGTGCCGGGCGATGCAGCCGCGCTGATCGGCCCCACGACGGACGAGAACCGACGCCAAAAGACGCTTCACTACGTCGGCCTGCGGACGATCCGTAAACGCGGCTGCTACGGCTGCCACGACGTGCCCGGCTTCGAGACGGACGGCCCGATCGGCCCGGCGCTCGCTGATTGGGGCCGCAAGCAACCGTCGCTGTTGGCCTTCGAGCAAATCAATCGATACGTTCACGAAGAAACGCCCGACGAAGGCGACACGCGCCGGGCGTACTTCCTGGCCGCGTTGCGGAAACACCAACGCGAAGGCTTCCTCTGGCAGAAGCTGCGGGCGCCGCGCAGCTTCGACTACGAAAAGGCCCACAATCGGCCGTTCAACGAGTGGTTGACGATGGCCCGGTTCGATTTCGACGACCGGCAGATCGAACAGATCGCCACGTTCGTGCTGGGACTGGTGGCCGAGCCGCCGACCGCGCGGTACGTCGACTCCGAGCCCGATCCAAGGCACCTGGCCTTGGTCGAAGGCCGGCGGCTGTTCGAGCAGCACGCCTGCACGACGTGCCACTTGATGGAATTGCCGCGTTGGACCGTCGACTTCGATATCCAACAGCCGGAGGGATTCTTCGAGGATCTCAACCTGCCGTACGCGGTGGAAGACTTCGAGTTCCTCGACGGCACGCTCAGCGAAGACGACGTGGCCGACATCGAAGATACCTGGGACGAGGGCGGGCGTTTTCAAGTCGAGTTGACCGGCATGCCGCGACTCGACGCCAAGGGCAACCTCCGGGCCGACGAGTACGAAGACTACGACGGCAACCTGTTCGAGTTCTACACGTTCTCACTCTGGCAGCCGGCCAGCTTGGGCGGCCATCGTTGGGCGGTCCCCGGGAAGTCGCGATACGTGCTGGTGCCCGACGGGCAACTGGACAACTACCGGCTCGATATGCAGCCGTCCGTCGGTGGTGAGTTTGCGCGGCTGGTCTACCCGGCCGCGCTGGCCGAGGTCCGCCGCGTCGGAGCGGTCATCAACGCCGATGCCGGAGAGCAAGCCTGGGGTTGGCTCCCGCCGGTGTTGATCGGCGAAGGGGCCAAGGTCCGGCTCGCGTGGCTGGCCGACTATCTGGCCAATCCACGCGAGATTCGGCCGGCGGCCGTGCTGCGGATGCCGAAATACCGCTTCACGCCGAGCGAGGCGAGCCACTTGGCCGTGTATCTCGCCTCGATTACCGGCGGCGGCGATCCGGATCTCGACCCGAAAGATGAAGATACGGGATACGCCGATCCGCCCAGCCCCGAGGAAACTGCCCGCCAGCAAAGCATGGACGCCGCCATGAAGCTCATCCGGCAGAAGCAACTCGATTGCGCAAGTTGCCATCGGATCGGCAGTTACAGCCCCGGCGAAGGGATCAAGTCGACGCTCGGCCCGAACCTGGTCAACGCCGGCCCGCGATTGCGTGCGGACTACCTCCGTCGCTGGATCGCCAACCCGAAAGCCGTGTTGCCCTACACCCGCATGACGCCCGGTTTCCACCCCACGGGCGAGGCCCCCGGACAAGACGTCTTCCCCGGCACGGGCCTCGAGCAACTCGACGCAGTGCGTGATTTGTTGTTACACTATGATTGGTATATGAGTTGGACCGCCAGCCGCGAATTGATCGAATCGGCCGACGCCGCACCGGCGGGCGGGTCCCCCAGTCCTGAGCAGCCTGGTCCTCTGGAGAGCAACTAGTGACACGTAGAATCAACCGACGCCAATTTGTCGCCAAGGCATCCGTTGCCGGGGCGTCCGCCGCCGCCATCGCCGCCGGACTGAGCCTTCCGTCGTTCACCCGCGCCAACGCCCCGGCCTTCGGCGACCTCACCGGCCGGCTCGTTTACGACGGCACCGCACCGGAACGCAAGAAACTGAAGGTCGACAAAGACGTCGAGTGCTGTGGCAAGTTCGATATCCGCGACGAAACGCTGATGGTCGGCGAAGACGGCGGGCTGGCCAACGTCTTTATCTATGTCCGCACGCGTGGCGTCGAGGTCTGTCCGGAATTGGTCGACGCCGTCGAAGAGCGGATAACGCTGGACAACCGCGACTGCATCTTCATGCCCCACTGCATGACGATCTGGTTCGACAAGCAAGAGTTCTACACCGTCAACTCCGACCCGGTGGCCCAGAACATCGCCTTCTCGCCGCTGGGCGACGTGCCGATCAACGTGGTGATTCCCGTCGACGGCGACGCCACGCACAAGTTCGGCCGCAAGCAGACCCGCCCCGTGCCGATCGCCTGCAACTACCATCCCTGGGAAAGCGCCCATATCCTGCCGCTGGACCATCCGTACGCGGCGGTCACGGCGGCGGACGGGACCTTCACGATCCCTAAGCTGCCGGCCGGCGAGTTGGAGTTCCAGGTTTGGCAAGAGCGGATCGGTTACTTGGAAACCGACCAATGGGCCCGCGGACGGATCGCGATGACCATCAAG
Source organism: uncultured Planctomycetaceae bacterium (assembly GCA_964472545.1). Classification (GTDB taxonomy): domain Bacteria; phylum Planctomycetota; class Planctomycetia; order Pirellulales; family Thermoguttaceae; genus CAYYNP01. The sequence goes on from CAYYNP010000186.1 coordinate 5,349, forward strand.
CCGGGCACGAACGACCTGGGCACGGTCAAGATCGATCCGGCCTGTCTGGTCAAAGAAGAATAGGAGCGGGCTCTGAGATTGTTACGGCGTCGGAACGTCGCTTTGCTCGGACACGCGGTGGCGGCGTGCGCCGTGTTCTTCGTTGGCGGATGCACTTCGGAACCGCCCGTGTTTCGGCTGAATCTCGAAGGACGCGACGCGGCAAAAGTCGGCCCGGAGCAGCGCAAGGCGATCGCCGAGCCGTTGGGGCAACTCTTCGGCACGCCGGACAAGCCGACCGCGCCCGACGGCACGCCGCTCGATCCGGCCCGACTGAAGACCGCCGCCGGGCCGAACCGCTCCGACGTCGACGGCAACCCGCAGGGCCTCTATCGCCGGCACTGTGCGACCTGTCACGGCATCTCCGGCGACGGCGCGGGACCTGCCGCCGCGGCGCTCGGTCCGTATCCCCGCGACTTCCGCAGCGGCACGTATAAGTACACCTCGACGTACACCTCGCACGTCAGCGGCGGCGCCCCCGCCCGAGCCGACGTCGAGCGGATCCTCGTAAGCGGCATGCCCGCGTCCGCCATGCCTTCCTTCGAGCGCTTGCCCGAGGGGCAACTCGACGCCCTGGTCGACTACGTCACGTATCTCAGCATCCGCGGCCAAACGGAGTTGCTCTTCGTGGAATACGTGGTCAGCGAGGACGAGTATCCGTTGGATGCCGACGTGATCCTCGACGAGCAGGAGTACGTCGCCGGGCAGTGGGCCGCGGCCGAGAGGATGGTCGTCGAGCAGTCCGAGGCCGAGGCTCAGATGCCGCCGATCGACACGCCGGAGTTGCTCGAAGCGTCGATCGCCCGAGGTCGTGAACTCTACCTGAGCGAAAACGGCCGTTGCTTCAGTTGCCATGGGCGCGAGGGCGACGGCGTCCCCGACGAGGGCGACGACGACGAACCGTCGGAACTCTACGACGACTGGAACAAGGGCAAGCAGGGCGCCTCGCCGACCGAAACCGAAAAGCTGGCCATGCAGTACCGGCTCCCGCTGGTGGCGGTCCGCCCCCGCGACTTCACCGCCGGCGTCTTCCGCGGCGGCAGCCGCCCGATCGACGTCTACTGGCGGATCCACGTCGGCATCAAAGGCACCCCCATGCCCGGCGCCGGCCCCTCACCCGGCGGCGAAAAGCCCGGCGTGCTGAGCCCGGCGGAGATTTGGGACGTGGTCCATTTCGTGCGGGATCTGGCGGGGTTGTAGGGCAAACCGACGTGTCGTTCTTGGTGGAGGGTTACTTGGCATAGGTCCGAGGATCGTGACTTGCAGGGCCGTTTACGGCCCTTGGCCGCGAAGCGGTATTAGGCCCGCGCTTTAGCACGGGTTCACGAGTGCCGTTTCCCCAATCCCTCCGTTTCATCGGTTTCGGGCTCGTTCACGGGCCTTCTCGCTGTTTGGCTTTAGCCGCCAATAAGGCCCGTTACGCCGTACGCGAATACGGCTGATGCCGCAAACAGCGAGAACCCCCGTAAACGGGGCTCAACACGCTGCGGAGGCAAGAGAGACGTTCGTTGTTACACCGCCCAACCCGGCATGAATGCCGGGCCTAATACCGCCTACGGCGGAAAGGGCCATAAATGGCCCTGCTGCCGGCTATGTCGCCACACGTTAGAACACGTCGTCGCAACCGGAGATGTGTAGAACAACAAGGGCGTTGCCCCAGGCTACGGTGAGACTTGGCCTTTGGCCAAACAGAAGACACCGGACACGACCGCCGGTCGTGGCTCTATTGGCCCGGGGCCGTCTTCACGTACAGCGGCAGGAAGCGGTAGTAGACTTCCAGGCAGAGGGTGGCCAACGCCGTGCTGTAGACGCGGCCGCCGTAGCCGCCCCAGACGGTGTCGGGGTCCCAGGAGCCGGCCAACGGACCGGTGGTTTGCTGCGAGGCCGGCAGGGTCTTTTGCAGGGCCTCGTTCCAGCGCTCCCAGTGGGTGCCCTGCAACTGATACATGCCCAGCGTGCCGTAGTACCAGTAGTAGAGATTCGTGCGGCTTTGGCCGGGCAACTCGGCCAGCAGATAATCGCCGGCCTCGTTGCTGGCCGGGTTGTCGCGCGGCATGCCGAGGAACTGCCAGCAGACCAACGCCTCGGCGGTCATCGGCCGGGTGATCTGCTCCTTGGGCCGATACGAAGCCAAGCCGCCATGCTCGCCGGCGGCGACCGTGCGGAGATAGCGGATCAGGCCGTTGCGCGTGCGGACCGGCATGGAGATGCCGGCCAAATCGGCACTCTTCAGCGCCATCAATTGCCATCCGCACTGGCTGGTGTCGCCGGGCTCGCCGGCCCGATAGCGCCAACCTCCGCCGTCGGGATCTTGCGCGGCGATCGTGTAGCTCACGGCGCGGCGGACCGCCGGCAGCAGACGGTCGTCCTTGGTCATAGCGTAGCCCTCGCTCAAGGCGAGGGTGGCCATCGAGTGGCAGTACATCTTGGCGAACTGGCTTGCCCGGCCGGCCAGGTTGCCGTCGGCGGCCTGCGATCGCAGCAGGTATTGCAGGCCGAATTGCACGTTCTCGCGATACTCGCCTTCGAGGTGCGTGTTGCCGGCGGCCAGGAACGCCAGCAAGGCCAAGGCGCTCACGCCCGTGTCGGCTTCCAGGCCGGCCCCTTGACGGTCGCGTTGGCCGATCTTCTGCTCCTTGCCGCTGCCGTGTTGGCTGGCGTCCCAGCTTCCGTCGGGCCTCTGGTTCTCGGCCAGCCATTTCAGTGCGGCTTCGACGGCCGCCTCGCTCTCCGGCGTGGCCCCTTGTTGCATCGCCACGCGCGTTCGGTCCGGCGCCGTCCGCAGCTTGTAGATCTCCGGCGGCTCGCTCGGTGCGGGGTTCTCCGCCGGCGGGCTGGCGGGCGTGCCCGGCGTGGCGTCGCCGGAAGGCCGCACGCTAATCGTGGAACCTTCGCCAACAAAACGCGGGATGTGTACCGGAAACGCCGACAGCGGCGATGCGTCGGCGTCGTTGCGCTGAGCCCAGGGGTCGTCCGGTTCTCGCATGCTGCCGATGTCGGCCATCGGCAACGGCGGCAGGGCCGGTTGCGTCAGGGCGTTGTCAACGTCGGCCTCGGAACCGGGCGGCCGGATCGGCGGCGCAAACGGCTCGGCGGGTAGCGGGGGCAACTCGGGCGCCGGCGGCTCGGGCAGCGGCAACGGCGGCGGTTGGCGATGCTTTGGCGGCTCGGTGTCGATCGCTTCCGGTTCGGTCTTGCCCGGCGTGAGCGGTGGCGGAGGTTCCTCGATCTTGGCCGGCTCGGGGTCCGGGCGCTCGACGTCGTTCATCGCCAGGTCGCTCAGCAGCGGCGCGTTGGGCAGGTCGCCCGGCCGCTCGCTTTCCGGGCGCTGCAAATCGCTCGGTGGTTCCGGCTCGGGCCGCTGCGGGTCGTCGGGCTCGGGCAGGGAGACCTGCTCGTGCAGTAGCCGTTCCCAAGGCCGCTCGTCCAACGCGGCAGGCTCCGCCACGGCCGGGTCCGGCGCGAACCCGTCGTCGAACGAAACGCGGATGATCTGCTCCGGCTCCTCATCTTCGGAGCCGGGATGCGCGTAGACCAGCTTCACCGTGGTGGCGTAGCCGACCAACAACAGATGGGCCAACAGCGAAAGGACCACGCACTTCTGCAACGGCTTGCTCTGGCCCCAGCGCGTAAACAGCAGCACGATGAAGGTGAGCGTGAAGACGGCCAATCCGGCCCAGAGCGCGATCACGACCCAGTTCAGACCGGTCAGCGCCGCCCACGCACGATCGAGTTGGAAGTTACCCATCGGCTGGCTCTACTCCGGCAACGGTTTGACCGGCAGGGCCAGGTCGCGGATGCCGGCCTGGCGGCAGGCATTGAGCACGTCGGCTACGTTTTGGTATTCACCCTTGCGGTCGCCGCGGACCAACACGCCGAGATCTTCGTATTCGGCCCGGGCGGCGGTCAGTTGCTCGGTGAGTTGTTCGAGCGTGACCGGCGCGTTGTCCAACACGATGGTGCCGTCGCGATAGACGTAGACGCTCTTGCGTTCCGGCCCGGCGCTGAGGGCTCCGCGGTCGGCGACTTCGGGCACCTCCAACTCGATCCGCCGCTCCAGTTCGGTGAACTTCGTGCCCACCATGAAGAAGATGATCAACAGGAAGACGATGTCGATCAGCGGCGTCAGGTTCAGCGTGGGCTGTTCGTCAAGATGGGTCTTTAGTGGCATGGTGGATGCGGCGGGTTGGCGAAACGCCGCCGTACCGGCGGCGGCTAAACGGTCGTGGCATCGCCGTGTCGGCGGCGGCTAAACGGTTCGTGCTGGGAACGACTCCTCGAAGGCTCCTAGGCGGCCGACTCGCGGCGGCGTGTATGGGCCTTGCCCTTCGGTCCTTTTGCGGTTTGCGACGCCTGCGACGCGGTAAACTGCCGTTCCTTGAGCCCCTCGGCCGAGATCGCATCGACGACCTCCTGTCCCATGGCGTCGATATTGACGATCAGCTTGTCGACCCGGCTGACGAAGAACAGATAGCAGATCAAGGCGGGAATGGCCACACTCAGCCCGGCGGCCGTGGTCAACAGTGCCTGGCTGATGCCGGCGGCCAGCAACTCGGGGCGCCCCAGAGCGTCGGCGGTGGCGATGTTGTTGAACGCGCGGATCATTCCCACCACGGTCCCCAATAGCCCCAGCAGCGGAGTCACGGTGGCCACGCCGTTGATCACCCGCAGGTATTTCCGCAGCCCGTTGGTCGCCCGTTCGCCGCTGTCGATCACCGCCTGTTCCACTTCCACCGCCGGCCGTCCCCACTTGCGCACCGCCCCGGCAAAGACCTTGGCCACGGGGCTGCCGTTGTCGTCGCAGAGTTCCAGCGCCCGGGCGCGGTCGAGTTCGCCCTCGCCGAGTTGCTTGAGGAACCGCTTGGTAAACGCCCGCGGCGTGACGCGGCTGGCGCGCAGGCTGAGCGTCCGCTCGAGCACGAACATGACCAGGATGAACGAGGCGATCACGATCGGGATCATCAGCGGCCCACCGCTTTGGATGATCCCCCACATATCCTGGGTGGGGATGGGGTTCTCCTCGGCCACCGGCCGGCCCTTGGCCGCATCGGACGCCGCCGATTCGGCCCCACCGCCGCTCGTGTCTTCGGCGACGGCGATCCCGCCTGTGCTCAGCATGATTGCGGCGGCCAACGCAGATACGGCAGCCAAACCCACAAACCCTATCGTTCTACTCATCTTTATCGCTCCAAACATAGGAATCCGCACATCGGATTCCCTTACTATTTTCGTACCGGGCGAGCGTGCGGGGTTAGTCAATCCGTCCAGCCGCACCGCTCCTTTGGGTGGTGGGTTTTCGCAGACGCTGCTGGGCTTCGGCAGCGAACCGCGTCTTGGGATGTCGGTCGACGACTTGCGTGTAGAGCTTGTCGGCCTCATCGGGTTGCCCTAGCAGATCGCGGCACTTGCCGGCCTGAAGCAACGCGGCCGCCTGCCACGTCGGGTAGCCGTAAAGACTCTCTACTCGGTGATACTCTCGCAGTGCCTCGGCGTACTGCCGTTGGTGGAAATACGTTTCGCCGATCATCCACCGGGCCATCGCCGCGGTCTCGGTTTCCCTACCGGCCGGCGAACGGATCACTTTCTCGAACGCCTCGCGGGCGACGGTGAACTCCGCCCGACGGACGAGGCAGCGGCCCAGCAAATAATCGGCTTCGTACTGTTGGGCGAAGTCGGGGAAGTCGGCTTCGATGGCGGCCGCCGCCGTTTGGGCCTCGTCGTATTGCTTACTGCGCCAAAGCAACTGGGCACGCCGCAGGGGGATCATCGCCAGCCAGATTTCGCGGCGGTCTTTGGCCTGCGCGGCGAGTTGATCGAAACGCTCGGCGGCCGTGGCATGGTCGTCGCGTCGGAAGGCGGCCTCGGCAACCCAGTACTCGGCGACCAGGCGGCTGGGGCTCTCGGGGAACTGCTTGGCAAACGTAGCGTAGACGTCCTCCACGCGCGGCCACGCCTCTTCCACCACGGCAATCTGGCCGGAGAGAAACAAGGCGTGTTCGGCCAGCCGGGCCGTGGACTCGTCGGCCGTGGCGGCCGAGGTCAGCCCGACGACCTCGGCGGTCAGCTTGCCGGCCAATGCGTAGTCCTTTGCCGCGTACGCGCGTTGTGCCAGACGGAAGGTGGCGTCGGCGCGGTAGGTGCTGCAGGGGTGTTCGCTGCGGAGGCGTTCGAGCAACTTGCTCGACTCGGCCGTTTGCCCCAATTCCTCCAGTGACCAGGCCCATTGGTAGAGCACGGCGTCGAGATCGGGCAATCGCGGATGCTCGTCGGCAACCCGTTGATAGAACGCCACCGCTTCGCCGTCGCGTCCGAGCCGGTCGTTCAGTCGGGCGGCGGCCAACAGGGCCTCGGCGTGGCGCTCGGTTTGGGCGCAGCGCTTGTCGACCAGATCGTACATCGCCAATGCGGCGTCCGGCTGTTGCAGTTGTTCGAGGATGCGTCCGCGAACCATGGCCGCTTCGGCCGCCGTCGCCGGCGGAGGATTCCGCTTCAGCAACCTATCGAATGTGGCGGCGGCGGCTTCCAGGTCGCCGGCTGCCCGCTGGGCCCAGCCCAAGCCGCAAAGCCCTCGTTGCTTGTGTTCGGGTGAATGACCGTCGGTCGCCATACGGCCAAACAACTCGCCGGCCCACTGCGACTCACCCGTTTGGTAGGCGGCCTCGGCAAGCTGCTCGGTGACGTCGGCCAGCAGCCGATGCCGCGGGTGCCGGGCGAGCAAGTCGAGATACTGCTGCTTGGCCTTTTCGAGTTGCCCAATCCGCAAATAGCAGATCGCCAGGCGTCCGCGCGTGTTGACGTCCGGATCGGCACCGGGCGACGTTGCCAGGTAGGCTTCGAGCGGGCCAATCGCTTCGGCGTATCGCCGCATGGAGAACAGCAGCGAGCCGTGGGTGAAGTCGGCGTCGGCCTTCAGGCGTCCTTTGGCGTGGGCGAGCACCGGCTTCAGCGCCGTCAGCGCGTCCGGGTAGCGCTCCATCGCGCCGAAGGCTTGAGCCAGCAGGTAGCGATCGATCAGGTTCGAGCCGCGTGCAACTCCGTTGGCCGCGGCCGATCTGAGCAGTTTGACCGCGTCGTCGTATTGGCCCCGTTTGAGCAGCGACTGGGCCCGCATCCGGCGGACGTCGCCGGCCAGTTGCGGTCGGCTGAGGCGTTCGGCCGAGAAACGCTCGGCAAACGTTGTCGCCTGGCGGTCGAGCGTGCGATGGTCGTCGGCCTGAAGGGCCGCACGGACTTTGCCGTGCATGGCCAAGGCCAGCCGTGGATCGCCCTCTTCAGCCGCGTCGATTACTCGATCGTACTGGGCGTAGGCTGCCGACGTTTGCCCCAGGTTGCGTAGGGAATCGGCGGCTTCAAGCCGGATGTCGAGAATCAACTCGTGATCGGGCGCGGCCTCTGCGGCGGCCTGAAGCGTCTTGGCCGCGGCGGCGAAGTCTCGCTGCATCACCTGCACGCGCCCCAGCCAGTATTGCGCACGCACGCCGACCATCGGATCGGAGACCAGACTCTCGAAGACCGGCCCGGCCACGTCCACGCGTCCCGATTTCACCAGAGCCTTGCCGCGCCCCAGCCGGGCATTGCTGCGCCAGGGGCTGGTGGCCAGTTCGGCCTCGAAATGGGCGAACGTCTCGACCGCCTCGGCGTGTTGGCCGCGGGCGAGTTGCAGGGCCCCAAGGTGGAAGCGGGCGTCGTCGGCCCAGCGGGAGTCGGGCTTCTTGGCGGCGGCGCGATAGTGCGTTTCCGCTTCGGCGGTGCGGTCTAGCCGCTCCAGCGACCGGGCGAGCATGAAGCGGCAATCCTCGGCCATTGCTCCGTCGGGGAAGTCGCTGACTCCGTTGCGGAAGTGTTCCACGGCGGCCGCCGCTTCCCCGCGGCGCATGGCGATATCGCCCAAGTAGGCCCGCGCATACGTGTTCAGCGGGTCGGTGGGGTAGTCGGCCAGGAACCGGTCCAACTCGCCTTTGGCCCGGCCGTATTCTCCAGCCAGGTATTCCGCCTCGCCGCAGCGAAACCGCGCCTGGCGTGCCAGCGGCCCGTCGCCGCGGCGGTCGAGATATTCTCGGAAGCGGGCGGCCGCGCGATCGAAGTCCTGGGCGTAAAGCAATGCCTCGGCCAGGAAGAAGACCGACTGGTGGGCTCGGGCGTGGTCGGGATGACGCCCGATGAAGGTGGTGAATTCGTCGACCGCCAGATCCCAGCGGCGGTGCTGGTAGTGTGCGGCGGCAGAAGTAAACAGGTCGTCGGCTTCGTCGGCATGCGCCGGCAGCGCGGCAGAAACCGTCTGGCAGAGCAGCAGTACGCATAGCAATCGCATCGGGATCGCGGAGGGCCAACGAGTCGTCGAACAGCCAAGTCGCCACATGACAACACTCTAAGTCGCGTCGGTTGGTTGGAAACTGCTACGCAGGTCGCGGCGGATTGGTGCGGCCACGGTCGACAGGAATCCGGTCGACAGGAATCCAGTCGACAGGAATCCAGTCAACAGAGAAACCCCGATGGCGGCGGTGCGGCCGCGGCCATTGGGGTTTCTCGTCTGTCGGTGTTACAGAACCGCGACCAAGCGGCCGTCGACCGTCACGGCGGGCTATTGAGGCCCCACGCCGGTGTCGACGTTGCCGACCATGTGCCAGTGGCAGTGGTCGATGTAGATCACCTCCTGGGAATCCTCATCGGTCTTGGTGTACGGAATCGGCCAACCCACGCGAGTCGTCTCGCTGTAGTAGACGGTGCATTTGTAGTGGGAGTGGTGGAGCTGCGCCGGGCCAATCAGCGGCACGAATCGCGGCGGATCGACATAGTCGCCGATCGGCTCTTTGACGATCTTCACGTTGTTGCGCTGAACCTCGTGCCCGAAGGGCAGCCCGCCCTCGACCGGATGGGCCTTCTCCAACGCCCGCATCACTTCGTCGTCCGAGGGGGCGTCGGCCTCCATGGCCGCTCCGCCGGCGGTCAGCGGCGGCAACACCGGGACGCGCCCGTAGCGTTCATCTTCCCAGGCTTTGTCTTCCAGTGCGTCCTGGAAGTAGGGCGAGACCGGGACCGGGTAGCCCAGCAATCCCAGGTTCGGGCCAAATGCCGTCTGGCAGCCGGTGGCCGACACCAGCGTCACAAGCGCCAAGGCACAGATCGTGGCGGAAGCGGTTCTTCTGAACATGCTTGGTTCCTCAACTGCTCAATCCCGGGTGGACGGCGGGCAAAAGCGCCCGCCGTCCACCAAAGCCCCTGATATTCCCCTGGCAAGGGCATCCATAACCGCGGCCAGCAGCCGGCGGTTAGAAGTTGTTATCGTGTGAAACTGCGCCGGACTTGTGGGTTTTTCGGAATGTGCCGGTAATCGGGCCGGCTGCGGCGGCGCAAAAAAATGCGCCCCCATGCCGGGCATGGCATGGGGACGCGTGGTGCTTGTCTGCTTGCGTTTGCCCCGAAAGCTACGGCCCCTAGTCCTTGAAGTCGAGCATCCACCAGCCGTCGTCCCATTCCAGGGTCACCTTCCGCCAGCCCAGCGGCACCTGCGGATAGGGATAGAACGGGCCGATGTAGGGCCAAGCCGTGGGCGAGTGCTGGCGCGGGTAAGTCAACGCACCGTAGTTGGGATACGGGGCGTAGCTCGGCCAGGCGTAGTTGGGCAGGTGGGCCTGGTCGAAGCGGGCCGGGGCCACTCCGCCGCCGGTTCCAGGAACGTACGCCGGCAACGGAGCGCCGGGCTGGACCGGCACCGGGGCCGCCGTGGCTTGGTTGAACTGGACCGGAATCGCGTGCCGCGGCATCGGCTCGGAGGCCGCATGGATTACCGGCTCCGCTGGGGGCTTCGGTGCTGCGGCGGCTTTCGGTGCCGCTGCGGGCGGCGGTGCCTCGGAGGGCATTTGGGCGGACGCCTTCGTGGCTACCGGCTTTGCCGATTGGGGATTGCCGATGTTGAGGTTGTTGACCACCCGGTCAACTTCCTTCGTACGGAACACCGTACGCAACGCCACGTTCATCTGCTCCTGGCTTGTCACCCGCCCCTCGAGCCACGCGGTGCCGTCTTGATACTTCACGGCGACCTTGTAGTCGCTCAATTGGCCACTGCCGCGCAGATTCGAGGCGATCTCGTTTGCAATCTCCTGATTGCCGGCCAAGGCCATGGTGGGCAGAATGACGGTGGCGACCAGCACCACCAGACCTGTCAACAAGTGTCGCATGCTTTCCCTCCTCTAAGGTTCCACCCATGGTGGGGAGTCCTCGAAGACCGGAGTGCGGGAGACGCCTCCCTGGGTCGCCGGTCTCGTCGGCGCTCGATGTGTACGGAAACGGTCTAATGACCTTGGGCAAATTGTCAGCGCAGTTGCGGCTGCGTGGCTGGCGATCAGACCGGCAGGATGCCGAAAGAGGGGACCGCGCCGAAAAACGGACGGGAACTCGCGGTGTTGCCCCCCTTAGCAACGCCCGGTTGTCTGATGCCTGATAATAGGTTTCGGTTGCTGGTTGTATCGAAAGGAAGCTTTTTTTCGATTTTGCCGGACTTCCCGGTCGTAACCAAACGCCGGTTGTTCCGGATGTCGATGCAACCTACCTATTATCAACCACTTGCAGCGACGGCCACGTCATCTGGTCGCCGCCTGCCCGGAACGCCCCAAATCACCCGTGGCGGTCAGCACCATCAGCGCCAGCGTCACACCTGAGGTCAGCCAGAACCTCGGCCCCAGCGCCACGGCAACCATCGTGGCGACTCCGATCAGCAGTAGGAAGGCCAGAAACAGCCGCTGGCAGACTTCGCGGCGAGAGCCCCCGGCGAGGCGAGCCGCACAGGCACTTGTCAATCCCAGCACCTGAGCCAGGCCCAAGAGCCAATAGAGTGTGGTGGCGTGAAGATCTGTCATCCGAGAGGACTCCCGAGGGCTCGTTGACGAAATCCCCCCGGATTCCCCCCGTGACAACGCGACTCGGTTCAAACGCGATTTGCGTGCCGGATCGCCGGCGTTTTGCGCAGCGGCAGCCGGCGTCGTGTCGCAAAGCGTTGCTGTGTAGAATGTTACGGCGTACGCCCTGATGCCTTGCAGCGTAGCCGCAGACACCGACCAAGTTCGGTCGGCTGCCCATCTTTTGCAGATCTTACAAACCGGCGCAGCGGAATTACCGGCCGGCGGCCGCCGCCGGCGTCAACATGCCGATCCGCCAGGCGAACTGCCCGTAGCCTTTGCCGCCCTTGTCTTTGTCCCACATGCCCTGGAAGATCATCCGCAGGTTGTTCGGGTCGACCACGAGCGTCTGGTCGAAACCGTCGCGGATGAGTTCTCCATGGCTGATGTTGTCGGTCCAAGGTTCTACGCCGCTACCGGGCCGAACGTTCTTCCAGCCGGCAAACGGGCGCTCGGCCGTGTCGGCGATCGGCCGCCACTCGCCGTCGAGGCTGTCGGCCAGGTAGGCCTTGTAGTATCGCCGGCCGTTCTCCTCAATGATCGTGAGATATGTGTCGGTGCCCTTGAGCCGGTAGGTGTGGCTGGCCTCGAAGATCCTTGCCGACAAAGCGAGCTGGCAGTCGCGGAAGCCCTTGGGGAACTGCTCCAAATCGGTCCACAGCCGCCACATCTTGCCGTTGAGACTGGTCAGAAACAGGTAGGCCCTACGCTCGTCGCAGACGATCCAGTAGTCCAATCCTCCCACCTGGCGGGGATCGTTCGGGCCGCCGTCGAGGATCGGCTTGGCTTGTGTCCAAGAGGTGGGATCATCGATTGTCGTGGTTGTAGAATGGGCAACCCACATAAACTTGGCCCCTTGTACACCCATCTGATAGACCAGATACCACTTCTTATGCGGGGCGAAGTAGAAGACCTGCGGTGCACAGTAGTAATCGCTGTCGCTGATCTTCAGGATCGTCCGCTGCGACCGGTCGGCGTCTTCCCAGCGCTTGAATGAGCAGTATTCGATCGCCGATCGGCCCGGCAGCTTGACGGTCATGAAGACGTGCCACTTGCCGTCGTGGAAGACGACCGTGGGGTCTTTCTGCGCCCGGCTGGGGTCGCGGTCGCGCTTTTCGGGAGCGATCAGCGGAACGCTGTAATCCCACAACGCGGGCACGCGGACCGCGGCCGGTTCCGCCGCCGGAACGACGCCCGCGGCCAGACCTGTCAAGATCAATGCAGCTACCAGAATCACGCAGTTGCCGATGCACTTCATGGGATTCCCCTCCATTCGTCAACGCGTTCGGCGTGTCCGATCGCGCTACTCAAGTTGGAAACTGTAACCTTCGTAGTACGGATCGCGGTCGGTGGTAAAGATGGGAACGTCCTCGACGGTCACCGTCAAGCCGGACTCGTCGAACGACTTGTATTTCGTTGGCACTTCGGTCGCGGATCGGATCTCGATGCCTTCGCCGCGGGGTACCTCGACCTCGAACTCCTCGCCATCCTTGTCCTTCAGCTTGAAGCGGTAGACTTCCTTGTAGGGCCCGGCGTCGAACTGCTTCGCTTCCGGCAACGTGGCTTCGATCAACGGGGTGCCGGTGGGCACTTCGTAGAGCACGGCGATCTTCTCGGGGTCCTTCGGATCCAATTTCACAATCAGGTCCTTGGCCTTCTCGATGCTCACCTGATAGACGGTGCCTTCCGGGGCGCCGCCGGCGCGTCCCTTCGTGGCGTAGACGTATTCGCCCTTGGCGTTGGTTATGGCGGTGAAGGCGAGGGCCTTTCCGTCGGTATCGAAGGTCAATTCCGCGCCCACGACCGGCGTGCCGTCGGCCAGCGTAATCGTTCCCTGAACCTGGTAGTACGAGCGATCGCCCCACCAATACCAGTAGAGCCCGACCATCGCGATCAGCACGGCGGCAACCCACACGCGATAGTCGCCCAATCCGCGGCCGGTCTGTCCGCGCAGGGCGTCCAGGGGCGACTTCCAGACGAGCTTTTCGCTTTCTTCGGTGTGCTTGTGCGGGAAGAGATACGAGCAGACCACCATCACGATTGACTCGAACACGGCCAGCAGGAAGCAGGAGAGCAGCGAGTTGATCTCCATGTCGCCGATGTAGTTGAGTTTCATCAGCGTGACGGCCGAGACGGCGCCGCCGACGGTGGCGCCGACGATCAGCGTGATTAGGGCCGCCTTGGCGGAAGCCCGGCGCCAGAAGACGCCCCAGACGAAGATTACCGTGGTGGGCGGGGCCACGGCACAGAAGACGTCGACCATCGCCTGGAAGATCGTCTTGCCCAACAGCCCCACCATCAACGACCAGCAGATGGCCACGATCATGGCCGCAAACGTGGCGGCGCGGCCCACAGTGATCAGCTTGCGGTCGCTGGTGTTCGGGGCCCAACGTTTGTAGATGTCGTAGCTGACCAGCGTGGCGATCGAGTTCAGCGCCCCGGAGACCGTGCTCATCAGCGCGGCCAATAGCGCGGCGATCACGATCCCCTGGGCCCCGATCGGCAGCACGTATTTGATCATGTGCGAATACGTCTCGCCCGCCTTGGGCTGTCCGCTCTCGGTCAGCGGCAGCGGCGGGATGACCCCCGATTCGATCATACCCAGGCAGATCAGGCCCGGCAGCACGAAGATGAACACCGGCAGGATCTTGATGAAGCTGGCGAACAGCGGGCCGATCCGGGCGTGGCGTTCGTCTTTGGCCCCCAACACACGCTGCACGATCGTCTGGTCGGTACACCAATACCAGATGCCCGTAATCCAGTAGCCGGTAAATACTGCGTACCACGAAAGGCCCGTCGGATCGCTGTCGGGCCGAGCCATGGCGAAGTTGACTGGATGCACGGTCTCTTTCAGATTGTGCCAACCGTGGGAGACGTCGGCTACGCTGAACAGCCCGGCAAACGAGCCGTCCCAGCCGCCCAGCTTATAGAGGCCCAAGAGCGTAATGCAAACGGCGCCGGTGATCAGCACGATCGTCTGGATCGATTCGGTGATTACCACGGCCATGAGTCCGCCGATGATCGTGTACAGCGCCGTGGCCCCGCAGATGGCGAGGATCGTATAGATGCGGTATTGTTCGGGATGCTCCATGAAGGCCCCGAGCAGCGAGCCCTCGAGCACCACCGCGCCGGCATAGAGCGAAAAGCCGATATGGACCACCACGGCCGAGAAGATGCAGAGCACGGCCAGGATGTCGCGGCAACTTCGGTTGTAACGCTTTTCGATGAAGTCCGGCAAGGTGGCCACGCCGGCGCGGATGTAGAACGGGGCGAAGAACAACGAGAGGATCACCAGCGTAAAGCCGGCCATCCACTCGAAGTTGCCGTAGAGCAGCCCGGAACAGTAGCCCGACTCGGCCAGGCTCACCAGGTGGATCGTCGAGATGTTCGTGGCGAACAGGGCCAACCCGATCAGCGGCCACTTCAGCGACTTGCCGGCCAGGAAGTAGTCGCTGCCCTTGGCGGTGGCCTTCTTTCGCAGCCCGGCCCAGCAGCCCAGGGCCACGATACCCAGCATGTAGACGATGATAATCGTCAGGTCGATCCAATGGACCTGGAGTACAACGTCCGCGTCCCCGCCGCCCGCACCACTGGCAAACAACCCCGGAAGCGTCAACTGCGACATCGAGCGGTTCTCCTTCGATTACACTCCGTGAACGCCGAAATCGATGCGCCACGCGTCGATATCGGGCGAAACTGTGAATGTAACGCATCGTGTTCGGCCGGGCAAGCAAGTGGTGATCCGCCGCAGGAGAACTGCAAAGTGTGCGGGAGCCCGAAAAAGGGGACTGGCTCCGTC
>CAYYNP010000187.1:0-2133 GCA_964472545.1 uncultured Planctomycetaceae bacterium
GGGTGGTGAGTGGTGAGGAAGGCGCTTGTCTTTTGGCCGAAGGCCATTCTCACCGTAGCCTGGGGCAACGCCCCAGGAAGGCGTGATCCCGTAGGCCCGTCATTGGCCGAAGGCCATATTCAACAGCCAACCGGGCTGGCGTAAATATGGCCTTCGCACTCATCCGCCGCTTGCCTCGTCTCTCGCTCAGACGGTGCTGCCGTAGTGGATCTTCTTCAACGCCTGCTTAAAGGATAGGCTGCCAACCGGCTCGGCGGCAGGTTTCTTAGTCTCGACGGCTCTCGACAACGACGGCAGCGGCGGCGGCGTGGGAGCGGCCGGCTTCGGGGCCTTCGCCGGACGCACGGGCTGACGTGGCTCCTCCGCCGAGCCCTGCTGAGTGCGGGCCGGCTGAAGGCGGGGCGGCTCCGACGGCTCGGCGGCCGGTTCGATCGGTTGGGCCGAAGAGAGCGAAGGTTCCGGTGCGGTCACTTTGGCCGGTTGTACGGTCAGGAAGAGCAGCCCAAAGCCGGTCACCAGGCCGCCGACGATTCCCGCCAACACGATCATCGCTCGGCTGGCACCCACCGGGCTGGTGCCGGTGTCCGGCGTGTCGAGCCGCGAGATCAGGCTGGCCGCCTTGGCTGCTGCAACGCTCGCCCGGGCCTCGGCCAGGTTCTGTTCGGCCTGCTCGACCAGCCGCGTACGATTGGCGGTCTCGGCCACGCGGTTCGAGTAGTCGGCACGCAAAACGGCCAGCTTCTCCAGCCGGCCGGTGGCTTCGGTCAGCCGGCCATCGAGCATCGCCAGCCGCTCGGCACTCAGCCTGAACTCAATCTCCAGACCGCGGACGGCGATCGCCAATTCGCTGTGCAGGTGCCGGCCGATCTCCTCCTCGCACTCCCGGGCCGAGCGGACCAGGGGATGTTCGTCGGTCATCCGGCCGCGGAGTCCGGCCGTCTTGATCTGGGCGTCGATCAGGCCCTCTTTCAGCCGCCGCAGGGCGGGTTGCGAAGCGAGCAGTGAACTGGGGGCGGCCACCAGCCGGCCGGGATCCGTTTGGGCCTCGCGAAGCACGGAAAGGAGTTGCCGATTGCCCGCCTCGGCCGCCCGAGCCTGGCGGATTTCGCCACGGATTTCGCTGATCGTCCGCCGCAAGGTGCTGTCGCCGTTGCCGCTGTCGGCCAACGCCCGAAGCTCGGCCAGATCGCTGCCGACCTGCTTCTCCATCTCGGTCAAGCGGGCGGTCGATTCGTCCAGATCGTCCTTGGCCAGCCGGACCGTATCGGCCAGTTCGTCGACCATGCTCTGGGCCTTGGCGTCGCGAAGCTGTTGGTAGTGTGACTGGAGCTTGTCGGAGAGGACCTCGCTGAGCTTGGCCGCCCGCTCGCGGTCGCCGTCTTTGACCTTCAGGTAGAAGACCTCGGTCGAGCCAAACTCGGCGCCCTTTGGCGGGGTCAGATTGATGCTTCCCCGCAGGCCGGCCACGTTGCGGTCGCTGGGCCAGGCAGCCGGGTCGCCGTCGAAATCGGCCGGAGGGCCGACTTCCTCGAGCGCCGCCTTGAGCACACCGCGGCTGCGGACCACCTCGAGCATCGTCTCCTGGATGCCCTTGAGTTCGTCGGAATGATTGAATTTGCCCAGTCCGCCGCGATTATTGACCGCCTCGTTGCGGACCATCAACGCCTGCGACGCCTCCCAAGTGGCCGGCCGAACCGACGCGTATGCAGCCGCCAACACGGCCACCACGACCGTCGGAATCACCCACCACGGGGCGCGGGTGATCAGCACGCGAACGATGTCCTTCGGGTACAGAACCGACTGGCGTGGGCTGCTCATGCGTCTTGATCTCGATATCGGGGTCGGGCGGATCGAAGCGACTGACGGGCGAGGGGCGTTGCGTGGGTCTGAAATGCAAAGCGGATGCCAACCGCGCAGCGTTCGAGCCGCCGGCGGATCGACCCGGAGAACCGCACGTTTCGACGCGTTTTACCGCCGTCCAAGGCGTCCGGCGCCCCGAAGGCTTGTGTGGCCGCGTCGACGGCGGGCAACGAGACGTTGCTCCGCGGCAACACGGCCGGATGATGATGTCGGAGGGTGGGGGGGGGGGGGGGGGCCCGCCGCGGGCCGCCCGGGGGCGCGCCCCCCCCCCCC
>CAYYNP010000187.1:2143-19974 GCA_964472545.1 uncultured Planctomycetaceae bacterium
GCAAACAGGGCGGGATGTTGTTGTGGGTGGGGGGGGGGGCCAACGCGCCGGGGGGCGCCGGCGGCGCCGGCTACCTGGGGCACCGCTGCGCTTTGCCCCAGCCACCCACTCCAACCACCCCGTCGTTTTCTCGCCTAACCCCAGAAACCGGCTTGCATCGGCCCCATTCTGACAAAGAGTTGAGGAGGTAGATACGACGGACCGCAGGAATGGATTACGATGCCGCTTTGGAAACAGCTCCTTCTGAACCTCTACTACGGTGCGTCGATGCCCATACGCCGGCAGAACCGGCGGCGGGCGGTGGCCGAGGGCCGCGTGCCGGTGGCCGTGCTCTACTATCACCGCGTGGCCGACGATCGGGCGAACGAGTGGACCGTCTCCAACCGACTGTTTGCCCGCCAGATCCGCTGGCTGCAGACCCATTTCGAGTTGATTTCGCTGGAAGAGACCGTGCGGCGGATCCGCAGCGGCATGAACCGTCGGGCGTGCGTGAGTATCACCTTCGACGACGGCTACGCCGACAACTGCCGCGAGGCGATCCCACTGCTTATCAAGCAACGCATCCCTTGCACGTATTTCGTCACCCTCCAAAACATGCTCAACGGCCGGCCGTTCGAACACGACGTGGCCCAAGGCAACAACCTGCCGCCGAACACCCTGGAGCAGATCCGGGCGATGGCCGACGCCGACATCGAAATCGGCGCCCATACCGATACGCATCCCAACCTGGCCGAAATCACCGATCGGCGGCTGCTTCAACACGAGATTGCCACGGCCGGTGAGCAGCTTCGGCAGGCGATCGGCCGGCCGATGCGATACTTCGCCTTTCCGTTCGGCCAGCGGGTGAACCTCAGCCCGGCGGCGTTCGACGTGGCCCGCGAGGCGGGCTACGAAGCGGTCTGCTCGGCCTACGGCGGGTACAACTTCCCCGGCGGCGACCCGTTCCATATCCAGCGGATCCCGGTCGACGACGCGATGATCCGGCTGAAGAACTGGACCACGCTCGATCCCCGCAAACTCCATACGCCGCGATTTCCCTATCAGACACCCGCGCCGAGCGAAGCGCGCCCGGCCGCCGGCAGCAGGAGGTAACGTCCGCCGTGTTTCGCCAACGAAGAGTCCTCATCCCGCCCGACGACCGCGGCCCCTTGCGGGTGATGTTCGTGATCACCAGCATGCCCGTCGGCGGCGCGGAAACGCTGCTGGTCGACTTGATCCGACGGCTCGACCGCACGCGATTCTCGCCGGAGTTGTGCTGTTTGAAGCACCTCGGGCCGTTGGGGGAAACGCTGGCCGAGGAGATTCCTGCCCATACCGGGTTCTTGTCGTGGAAGTACGACGTCACCGTCCTCTGGCGGCTGGCGCGGCTGATGCGGCGGCGGCAAGTCGACGCGGTGGTGACCGTGGGCACCGGCGGCGACAAGATGTTTTGGGGACGATTGGCTGCATGGCGGGCGGGCGTGCCGGTGATCTGCTCCGCACTGCACTCGACCGGCCTGCCCGACCGCGTCGAGTTCTCCAACCGCCTGTTGACGCCGCTGACCGACGCCTTCATCGCCGTGGCCGAACCGCACGGGCGTTACCTGGCCGAACGCGAAGGGTGCCCCGAACACAAAGTCCGCGTGATCCCCAACGGCGTCGACCTCGATCGGTTCCGTCCGCGTTGGCCCGACGAAGCCTTGCGCGAAGAACTCGAGATCGCACCCGGCGCACCGGTCGTCGGCATCATCGCGGCGCTGCGGCCGGAGAAGCACCACGAACTGTTCCTTCAGGCTGCGGCGTTGGTTCACGAGGCGATTCCGCAAGCGGAGTTCCTGATCGTCGGCGACGGTCCGCAACGTGCGAAGCTCGAGATGCTCGCCGTGGGGCTGCCGCTGGACGAGTCGGTCCATTTTGCCGGTACCCGCCGCGACGTGCCCAAAGTCCTTTCGCTGCTGGATGTGTTGGCGATCAGCTCGCACATGGAGGCCAATCCGGTCTCGATCCTCGAGGCGATGGCCTGCGAGAAGCCGGTGGTTGCCACGCGGGTGGGCTCGATCCCGGAGACGGTCGCCGACGGCGAGACGGGGCACCTGACCGAGCCCGGCGACGCCCGGCAGTTGGCCGACCGGATGATAGAACTACTTCAGAACCCGGACCGGGCCGCCGCCATGGGCCGGGCGGGGCGGGAACGGGTCATCCGTCACTGGTCGCTCGACCGTATGGTGCAGGGCTATCAGGACCTGATCGCCCATCTCTACGCGGTCAAAGCGACCCGGCGGCAGCGGTTCGCCCAGCCGGTCACCTCCGAAAGGCAGCACGGCCCGCGGGTGAAGTGACCGCCGGGCGTTTTCTTGATATAATCCTGCAAGACGCCCGGCACGGCGGCAACTACCGACACAGCCGATGTTGCGCGGCGGCTGACATGTTTGTATTTGGCCGAGCCGGCGGTTTTCCGTTTAGCAGTCGCCGGCACGGCGACTTTGTTCGAATCGTGCTTCCCGGCATCAAGTCGCCGTGCCGGCGACTGCTAAACGACCAAGTGCCGTGCCGGCGACTGCTAAACGACCAAGTGTCGTGCCGGCGGCTGTTGAACGACGAGTTGCCAACGTCTTGGAGCCCCGTTGCGGCCAACTTTCGCGAGCCCTCGAATCCCAGGAGACCGTCTCATGCCGTCCCTCAAACCCTGTCTGTTGATTGCCGTGGCCGTCTTGGCCTATGTTGCCGTGCCCGCCGCGGCGGCGGAAGACACCCCCACCGGGCCTTCGGCCGAGCAGATTGCCAAATGGATCGAGCAGCTCGACGCTGAGGGCTTCGCCGACCGCGAGGCCGCCACGCGAAAGCTGACCGCGGCCGGCAAGGCTGCCATTCCCGCGTTGGCCAAAGCCGCCACCGACGACAGCGTCGAGGCCTCGAGCCGGTCGCTGCAACTGCTGCGGAAGCTGCTCGATTCATCCGACGCCGCGACCAAAGCCGCCGCCAAGGAAGCCCTGGGCAAGATCGCCGCGGCCAATCATCCCACCGCGTCGGCCCGTGCCGAAGAGGCGATCCGCCCGCCGCAGCCCGCCCCGCCCGCACAGCCGCCCGGCGGCATCGCCATTGCCGTGCAGAGCATCGGCGTGAAAAACGTCAACGGTGTCAAAGAGATCACGGTCACCGAAGGCAACAAGACGGTCCAGATCAACGACGACCCGCAAAAAGGCATCAAGGTCACCGTCACCGAGACCGACAACGCCGGCAACGTGACCACGCGGACGGTCGAGGCCAAGGACGCCGACGGCCTGAAGCAGCAGGACAAAGAGGCCCACGAACTCTATAAGAAGTATGGCCAAGGCAACGCCGGCGGCGCCTTCAACCTGCAGATTATCGGCGGCGGAATCCAAGGCGGGGGCGGCCGAATCCAAATTCAGCCCGGCGGCGGTGGCATCCAGATCCAACCGCGGGCGATTCCAGCCATGCCGCGGGCGATTCCGGCCGTGCCCGGCGGATTGCGGCGTATGCCCCAGGCCCAGATTATTCTGCGGCAGTTGCAGAACGTTGGCCGGCAGCTCGATCGCTTGCCCAAGGAAACCGAGCAGACCGAGGAAACCAAGAAGGCGTTGGGGCAGATCGAAGAGGAACTCAAGCGTCTCTCCGAGCAGGTCAAACAGCGGATCGCCGGCGAGGAGGAGAAACCGGAAGAGGGCGCCGGAGAAGGCGAGGAAGCCTCTGAGGACGGTTAGCCGCACGTTCAATAAGGGGCAGATTCCGACAATGGTGTGTGCCACTGATTCGCAGAAGCGCCGGAGACATGCGTCCGGGAAAACACCGCTTCTGCGAAGCAGTGGCACACGTTTCTTCAGCTTTCTGGCCCAATCGCCGGCGAGCATTGCCGAATTGCCAGCTTGGCAACGGGTGATAGGGGCCGCTTCGACCGGCCTTCCCTGATTCGCACCCCCCACCGTAGGGTCCTTGGCTGGAAGGACCGCCAACGGTAGGATTGGGCCCTGAAGCGGAAACGCTGAACGAAAATCGTCGTTTCGAGAAGTTCTAGGCCGCGGTGGCCGGCGGCGGCAGGCCGTCTCCACTTGTCCGGCATGGCCGATATATGAAAACCACGCTTGTGCGGAATTCCCTGGTCCTTTTGGCCAGGTTCCTCAGCGGGTGTAGTGTGCGCTGGATCGATTCCCAGCCCGACACCTGCCAGAGGGTCTACTTCGCCAACCACACCAGTCACCTCGACGCGATCGTGATCTGGTCGGCGTTGCCGGCTCCCGTTCGCGCGCTGACGCGGCCGGTGGCGGCGGCGGACTACTGGACGGCCGGCCCGATCCGACGCTACTTGTCCAATCAGGTGTTCAACGCCCTACTGATCGACCGCACGGAGATCAAGGTGCATCGCAGCCCGATCGACCTGATGCTCGAGGAGATCGGCGACGAATACTCGCTGATCGTCTTTCCCGAAGGCGGCCGCAATAGCGGGGAGGAGATCGGCGAGTTCAAGAGCGGGCTGTACCACCTCTGCCGCAAACGGCCCGACCTGGAAGCCGTGCCGGTACACATCGACAACATGAACCGCATCCTGCCGCGCGGCAAGATCCTTCCGGTGCCGATGCTTTCGTGCCTCAGTTTCGGGCCG
Organism: uncultured Planctomycetaceae bacterium; assembly: GCA_964472545.1. Lineage (GTDB taxonomy): Bacteria > Planctomycetota > Planctomycetia > Pirellulales > Thermoguttaceae > CAYYNP01. The sequence continues at coordinate 6,741 of CAYYNP010000187.1, forward strand.
CCGATGTGGCTGGAGGCCGGCGAGCCGAAACGCGAGTTTCTCGCGCGGGCGCGCGAGGCGGTCCGACGGCTCAAGGAAATATAGATCGGACACTCGGGGAGCAACTATGCCGGACGTGCCGGACGCCAGAACACTCGGACTTATCGGCGGCGTGCTGGTGCTCTTGGGCATCGCCAGCGCGGTCGTCTGGTTTGTCCGACGCCGCGCCGACGCCGGACTGAACACGGCCTTGATCGAGACCTTCCGGCAGCGCGTCCGCGCGTGGTGGGTACTGTTTGCCGTGCTCTCCGGCGCGTTTCTGATCGGCCAGACGGCGACCGTGGTGCTCTTCGGCCTGATGTCGTTCTGGGCCTTGCGAGAGTTCATCACGCTGACGCCCACGCGGCCCGGCGACCACAAGGCGCTGTTCTGGGTCTTCTTCGTTTTCACTCCGCTACAGTTCGTGCTGGTAGGCATGGGCTGGTACGACCTGTACAGCATTCTGATCCCCGTCTACGCCTTTCTGTTCGTGCCGGCCCGGATCGCGCTGGCCGGCGACTCGAGGCGTTTCCTCGAGCGCACCGCGAAGATCCAGGCCGGCCTGCTGATCTGCGTCTACTGCCTCAGCCATGCCCCGGCGCTGTTGACGCTGCCCTCCGAAGCTCGCAGCAAGGCAGCCGCCGACGACGCAACTGCCGACGCCTCGCCGGAACCCGGCGTGCAGCCGGCCGACGACGCGCAGCCGTCCGGCGAAGAGGCCGACCCCTACAGCGGCCGGCGGTTGGTCTTCTTTTTCGTGTTAATCGTGCAGCTTGGCGACGCCCTGCAATACGCCTGGTCGCAATTGCCCATCCGCCACGAGATCATGCCGGCGATCAACCGCAGCAAGACCTGGGAAGGGTTGCTCGGCGGCACGGCCTGCGTGACGCTGATCGGCGGGGCGTTGTGGTGGGCCACGCCCTTCAGCGGCGCCGACTGGTGGATGGCCGCCGTGATGTCGACCGTGATCGCCCTGATGGGCTTCGCCGGCTCGGCCACCCTCTCGGCCATCAAACGCGACCGCGGCGTGCGCGACTACGGCACCCTGGTCGAAGGCCACGGCGGCGTGCTCGACCGCCTCGACTCGCTCTGCTTCGCCGCCCCGGTCTTCTTCCATCTCACGCGGTATTGGATGGGTATCTAGACGCGGATCGCGGATCGAGAGATTTCGGCCGTTTGCTTGCCGTCCCTTCGTGGGGGGCACAAGAGGCCAGCGTCGACGCACCGCCGGCGGAGCCCATTGGGAGAAGGGCTCGCAATCGCTATACTGAGATTCGTTGACGGCGATTCTTCGGAACCGATGGCCGAACGCAAACACCTGGGGTGCATTGAGGGGCCGGATACAAGTCACCGACGACATGAGTGCGAGTACAAACAGCGCGACCGTAACCGAATTGGCGGAGTACCTCCCGCCCGAATTGCGATCCTTAGACGATCCGCAGACGGCAATCCCGGGAATTGCGAAAGACCCGAAACTGCTGGCGATGATCGACGAGGCGGTCCATCGAATTCCCACGGCCCACGACCTCTACCTGGGCGACGCCCGCGAAATGCCGGCCGTAGGGCCCAATTCGGTGCATCTGGTGCTCACGTCGCCGCCGTATTGGACGTTGAAGAAGTACCGAGAAACCGATGGGCAGTTGGGCCACGTTGCCGACTACGAGGAGTTCTTGGACGAGTTGGATCGAGTCTGGGAGGTTTGCCATCACGCTTTGGTTCCGGGTGGGCGCTTGATATGCGTCGTGGGTGACGTTTGCCTATCTCGCCGCAAGAACGGTGGCCGCCACACGGTAGTGCCATTGCACGCCTCGATTCAAGAGCGCTGCCGGAAGATCGGCTTCGACAATGTGGCCCCTATCATCTGGCATAAGATTGCGAACGCCGTCTACGAGGTAGCAGGCGGATCGACCTTCCTGGGCAAGCCGTACGAACCCAACTCGGTGATCAAGAACGACATCGAGTTCATCCTGATGGAAAGGAAACCCGGTGGTTACCGGAAGCCCAGCTTGGCCGCGCGCGTGCTGAGCGTGATCTCGTCCGAAAACCACCACAAATGGTTTCAACAAATCTGGACCGGCCTGACGGGCGCGTCGACACGGAAACACCCGGCCCCCTACCCACTGGAACTCGCCGAGCGACTGATCCGCATGTTCAGTTTCGTCGGCGATACGGTGCTCGATCCCTTCATGGGCACGGGCACCACGTCCGCCGCAGCCGTGCGACACGGCCGCAATAGCATCGGATACGAGATCGACGGAAGCTACCTCGCCCAGGCCGCGCGGAGTGTGCGCGACGCTGCCGGCGACTTGTTCAGTCAAGCTGTAGTCAACGTACGTAACGACCCCCAATCTCCACCAACGGCCTCGCCAGGCGGCACTTTGGACGATCGGGATTCAGAAGTCGTGGCTGCGGAGAGAAGATGTCACAGAAGAACATCTCGCGATAGACGCGGGGCTTGCCGCGTGTTATAATCGCGACACTGCGAGTCTGGATCGGTTTCAGACTCAATCCAAAATGGGAAACACCCGTTAGAATTGTCTGAAGCAGTTCAACATTGCAGGGGGGAACATGGGCACTACAGTCGGCTTCGCAAGCGAAAAGGGCGGTGTTGGTAAGACAACGATTTGTTACCATATCGCCGTGGCATTGAGTCGTTATCATGGCAAAACAGTCCTCGTCGTCGATGGCGATTACCAACGTGGCGGTATCACGGGCAGATTCGTGCCGTCACTCATCGAGGAGTTCCGGTCCGGGCAAATCCAGGGAACGACGCTGTACAACAAGTTCCTCCAGTTGTACAGTGCGACATCTCTCACGCCGGATGTGGATATCGTGGACACTGCCCACACTAGAATTCAACTCATGCCGGCCGACCCGCGTCTATCGCAAGTCACGGTTGAGAAGATACCCACAACGAACAACATTCGAGAGAATACGCGTAGTCTTTGGCGGCACCTTTCTGTCCTCGACGTTGTGCTCGAGTCAATTAGCGACGAGTACGACTACATCCTCGTGGATTCGCATCCCGATATCAACGACCTGCTGCGTACAATTATTTACGCATGCGATTACGTGTGTTCGCCGGTCAAACTGGATTTGCAGTCAACAGTTGGGGTAGTGTCGGCGATTGAGGCCATCAATAACGTCAATAGCGATGTTGAGATGGTCGCCAGTACGACCGACAATGAGATTGAGTATTCGCCAACAGAATATGCTGGGGCGATCGCAACGCAAGCGCGTGAGTGGGGCGGCATTTTGAAATGGACGGAGCGAACCGAGTACCGCCGCATTAGGCAGACTGGCCCAATCTTCAAGGCGTATGTCACGGAGGGCGATGGATTGCGGCAGGCAGCACGCGATCGTTGCCCAGTCTTCGATGTAGCTGGCCAAAACGCAGACAAGCAATCCGACCAGTTGCGTGCACTTACTGAGGAGTTTCTCGATCGATGTCCAGTATGAGACACGACATAGACGTTCGCCTTCTTGTTCGTTGGCTTGGCGTTCCGGGGGCCAAAGCGGGGTTGAAAGAGAGTCGGAACTGCTCTGTCGAGGTATTGCGTCGACTAGCAAAACAGTTTGAAGTCGTGACCGGAAAGAAGGCCACGCGCAACGAACTCATTGAGAAGATCGTTCGCGTGGCAAGTAAACGAATCGACAAGTCTCTTGATGAGCTATTCGGCATGCAGCAGGAAGAACTTGTTAGCTATTTCGAGGACATTGGTGTTGAGCCCGAAGAACTGCTTGATCTCTTGAAGCAACTGGAGCTCGATCCCGGCCGTGAAGGACGGAGGAACCTCGTGCGGTTTGTAGCCCGTGAGTTGTGCGAAACCGGCCGGTTCAAGCGAATTGCGTCGAAGGGAGCATCAACCGATGACTCGAATGAAAACCACATTCGGTCATTTCCGTCCGGAATAGTGAGCGATGGGTAAAGAGGGCTCTCGGACTGTCGACAGGCCGATTTCCGGTTGTCGCCCACACCGCGGAGCCAGAAGCGCCCTGCCCACCGGCTACCGAATCAATGTTCCGCCCGTCGTTCTCAAAGCTCCATGCGGCCGACCGCCGCTCACTTGGCTCACCCTCACGTGCCGCCGAATTGGGGATAGGGGTGGGGGGCGCACTGATAGTGTTGGGGACGCGTCATGTGCGTGGGGATCGGACGGGAAAGTACTGGCGGCGTCACGATTCGAACCGGCGGGGCCGCGGCCGGACTGCCGGCGGCACGCCAGCCGGAGGTCGGCAGCGATACCGGGCTGGCTTGGCGGCCGACCGGAGAGGCGTCGACGGAAAGCGTGCCGGCCAAGGCACCCGGCGCCGGCGACGCCGACGCCTTGGGCACGCGGTAGATCGAGTTCGATGTGGGACGCGCCCGACGGCCGTCGGCCAGCATTCCCGACGGCGGGCTGACCGGCGGCGAGAAGCCCGGCGACGATTCCGTCGGCACTGCCCTCGGCAGCGGATCCAACGGCGAGCCCTGCTTGACCCACGCCAACCAGGTCTCCTGCAGCGCGGCGGGCCCGGCGATTCCATAATGCCGCTGTACGGCTGCCGACCAGTCGCCGGAGTTCAGCCCGTCGCCGAGGAAGGCCACGTACTTCCGTCTGCCCCCCTTGCGGATCAGAAACGTGGCCAGCGAGTGGCCCTGCGCATACAGCGGCATGAAGTCCTTGGGGTATTGCTTCATGGCGAACATCCGGCCAAAGGCGATGCCGCGGCCCGTGCGGAGGTAGTTGTAGAGGTGGCGTCGGTGCTTGTTCTGCTCGCTGTAGTGTTCCACGCTGCTGGCCGCCCCTTCGTCGGCCCAACGCGGCAGAGGCTGACGGAAGTGGCTGGCGAAAATCGTGTGCAGGATTTCGTGCGGCAGGACGGAATCCAGCAGCCGCTCCCTGGGCCCTTGGATGACCATCCGCCAACCGTAGACCTCGCCGCGGTCGAAGTTGAACTTCGTCTCGCCGCCGGCTCCCAGGTTGCCGCCGGCCCGCGCCGTGATCATGCACGCCTGCGACCAGTTGGGCATCGCCTTGCCCAGCCACTCGACGGCCAGGTCGCGGCGGTACTTCTCGGCCGCCACGGCAATCTGCCGCGCCAGCGTCGGGTCGGGCGTGTCGACGATGAAGTTGGCCGTCTTGACCCTCGCCCCCAACGACACGGCCACCATCGACACGAACAGAACGGCCGCCAACAAGGCGACGCGGAGTTGACGAGCTTCCATGCTCTTGCTCACTTCCATGTTGGTCAGAAGAGGAATCGGCCCGAGCGACGTCGGGCGAAGTGACGCCGCGTGCCAAGTGCAAACCGCACGCCAAAGCCGCCGCGACGTTGGCCGCCTTTCGCTCGTCGGGCGTGGCCGGCCTGTTTGGCAGTCGTCCGGTGACCGCGTGCCGACAGGCAGCCGCCACGTGTTGGCCGATTCCCTTGTAAACTTTTCAGGATGTGAATGTAACTCACCACCGCAGAACCACAAACCCCATTTCGGCCGCCGTCGATGCTGTCAGTGCTAGCAACCGATGGCACGAAAATGAGTTCTCTTGGTCGGCTGTGCCACTGCTTCGCAGAAGCAGTGCTTGCTGCACGCAAGCACGGACGGAACTGCTTCTGTGAAGCAGTGGCACACGTGCTTACCGTGCGCAGCTACCGCCAGACGCTTCCACCCGGATTCGTAGCGATCACCGACGGCCGCCGCGAGCCGGACGAGGGCGATTGTGGCTGGCCCAGATCGAACAGCGGTGCCCCGTCGTACGTCGGCACGGTCCAGAGTTGCGCCGTGGCGCTCGACAGCCGGTTGACCTCGACGTCGCCCAAATCGAGCCGCATGGAGAAGTCGGCCGACGGGCTCTCGATCTTGACCGTACCCGGTATGTACGAGCCGGTCAGCGGGTCGCGGCGATGGTTGCTGGCCAGCGAGCGGGCGATGAGTTGGCCCTGAGGATTGAAGTACTGCTGCTGAAGCACCCAAAGCTGCCGGGCGTCGACGATCGTCGATTTGTAGGCGGGCCCTTCGGGCGTGTCGCGCAACGTGCGCACTTCGAGCTTGCCGCCGGGCAGCGTGATCGGGCCTTCGTGCGGCAGCGCGGGATCGAACTCGACCAGCCCCAACGCCTCGATCATCCAGGCGGGATCGATCGGCACCATCCGCCGCGCCGGGCTGGCGGCGAATTGGTCGTGGCGGCAGAAGTAGACCCCCGGCTGCTCGTTACGCTTCACCCAAAACCAGAAGAGTTCCTCGTTGCTGCCGACGTCCAACTCGGGCGAGTTCCAGAACTCGGCCTGCAAGCGCAGCCGTTTGGGCCGCGCAACCGCCACACTCGCACGGAGCTTCGGCATGCCCGGGCCCGTGAGCGTGGCTTGGTCGGCCGCGTAGGACTGGATCCACGAACTGTTGGTGTTGACTGTCTGAATGACTTCTTCCAGCGTCCGATGGGGGATCGGCGTTGGCTGTGGAGCGAGTTGATTGCGGATTTGCTCGAGAACACGGCACCCCGTCAATAGCGATAACCCCAGGGGCAGTAGCAGCAATACGCGGCGGGATCCGTCCATGGATTCGTCCTGGGGGCGGGGTTTCTCTTGGGGATGGCCAAGTCGCCGTGCCGGCGACTGCTAAACGATGCTGACAAAGTCGCCGTGCCGGCGACTGCTAAACGGTGTTGACAAAGTCGCCGTGCCGCGACTGCTAAACGGCTCTTGCTATACGGGGCTACGGTACGCTCGGTTCCGTTGCGGCCTATTCGAGAAGCTTTGCCAGCTCTTCCTGGATCTGCTCGATTCGCGACGCCGCCGGATCGACCGACGGGACGTGATACGTTGTCTCGCGCCGCGGGCAATACAACACCAGCACTTCGCGGCCGTGCTCGTCGGCGTCGGTCTCTTCCAGTCGCATCACGCGGCGGCGGACCAACAACAACGCCAGCACGTAACGCACGTCCTCGCGTTCGGGCTGCTCGCCCAACTCGTCGAAGAACTGCAGCATCACGTCGTTCGGGGCCCAGTGCTTCCGGTTGGCATTGCGGTCGGGGATCTGCGACTTCCACCAGCCGATGGCGTCCTCCGGCGGACCGTTCCACGCCTCGGCCGAATAGTCGCATCGCCGGACCTCGGCCCCGTCGGCCACCAGCACCGAATAGAACGTCTCGCCCGGCAGCAACTCCCGGTCGCTGGCCTCACAATGCCGCGTACAGCGTTGAACCTCGAAATCCATGGCGGGCGGAGAGTACCCGAAACGCCCAAACGATTCAATACGCAGTGAAGAACCGGTGATCGGTCCCCCCCGAGCCGATCCGGATCCGCACCCGTTTCATGCACCTCGGGCAGTGCCCCTCGTAGGCGGTTTCGTCTTGATTGACGTAAACCCTTGTGTAGACGTCACAACAGGCAAATCGAATGCCCACGAATCGGCGGCCCGGCATGGCTGGAGATGTCGCCGAAGACCCTCCTCGCGAGGGGGGGACTCGCATGACGTCGCTAGAGATATCGAGATGCTCGCCGGCCATCTGACTGAATCCGCACGGGTTGAAACCCAATCGTACCTCCCGAAAACGCCGTGAGATTACCGCAGGCGGGAATCGGGGCAAAGAGCGATTTGCCTGAAACGTGCCCCATGAGCGAGTGGCGTAAATACACAGAATAGACAGCTTGCCACCGGCTTCCACTCGCTCGGGCCGAACTTGACCCGCCCAGGTGTGTCCGGTAAAGTAGAGAGACCTGCGGTAGATGTCCGCAAAGAGACGAGAAACGCGATCATGAATCGGCTGTCGAACCTCCTGTTGTTGTTACCCACGGCGCTTATCGGGCGCCGGCCGTAGGTTCGTAAACAGCCGTTTCTGTTGCTTCATTAGCCCACACGAACCTCAAGGCCGGAAGATGCCTTGGGGTTTTTTGTTTGGATGCGAGTCGTTCGAATGCAAAACGACGCGAGCGGAAATCGACGTTGGGGTCCCACGAGGGCGTGGTTGGTGTTGCCGTGGCCGGCCAATGGTCGGCGCTTCGGCAGCAACTAACCAACATCGCTCTTAATAGAATCGGAACTCAATCGTGACAGACAACGCATCTCGACAAATCGTGATCTTCGACACTACGCTCCGCGACGGCGAGCAGTCGCCCGGGGCGAGTATGAATCTGGCCGAAAAGATGGAGGTCGCCGAAGCCCTGGTCGAACTGGGCGTCGACGTGATCGAGGCCGGCTTTCCCATTGCTTCGCCCGGCGACTTCGAGGCGGTCCGCGAAATCGCCCGCAACGTCCGCGGCTCGGTGATCTGTGGGCTGTCCCGCTGCCGCGACGCCGATATCGATCGGGCGTGGGAGGCCGTCCGCGAGGCCGAAGCAGCCCGCATCCACGTCTTCCTGGCCACCAGCGCCATCCATCGCGAGCACAAACTCAAGATGGGCAAGGACGAGATCATCCAACGCGCCGTGGCCGGCGTGAAGCGCGCGGCCGGCTACCTCTCGAACGTCGAGTTCTCGCCCGAGGACGCCGTCCGGACCGAGGCCGACTTTCTCTGCGAGGTGGTCGAGGCCGCCATCGACGCCGGCGCCACCACGGTCAACATCCCCGACACGGTGGGCTACGCCACGCCGTCGCACATGAACCGCGTGATCGGCCGGCTCCGCGAGCGTGTGCCCAACATCGACAAGGCCGTGATCAGCATCCACTGCCACAACGACCTCGGCATGGCGGTGGCCAACAGTCTCACGGCCGTCGAGGCCGGCGCCGGGCAAATCGAGTGTACGATCAACGGCCTCGGTGAACGGGCCGGCAATTGCTCGCTCGAAGAGGTCGTGATGGCAATGCGTACCCGAAACGACTACTATCACGTCGACACCCGCGTGGTCAGCCACCGCCTGGTCCCCACCAGCCGCCTGGTGGCCAACATCACCGGCATCCAGGTCCAGCGGAACAAGGCAATCGTGGGCCAAAACGCCTTCGCCCACGAGGCGGGCATCCACCAGGACGGCATGCTCAAGGAACGCACGACCTACGAGATCATGCGGCCCGAAGACGTCGGCTTCACCAAGACCGACCTCGTGCTGGGCAAGCACAGCGGCCGGGCCGCGTTGGCCGATCGCGCCAAGGCGCTGGGATACAAGCTCTCCACCGAACAGATCAAGACCCTGTTCGAGGACTTCAAGATCCTGGCCGACAAGAAGAAGGAAGTCTACGACGGCGACCTCACCGCACTGATCGAACAGCAGATGCGCGCCGTGGCCGAACGCTGGTCGCTCGAATCGTACCGCGTAACCTCTGGCACCGGCGTGCAGCCGCAAGTCGAACTCCGGCTGCGCCACGGCGACCAACAAGTCGGCACCACGATCACCGACGGCGACGGCCCCATCGACGCCATCTTCCTGGCCATTGAAGAGCTGACCGGAGTAAGCGTCGTCTGCAAGGACTTCAACGTCCACAGCGTAACCGTTGGCAAAGACGCGCAAGGCGAAGTGATGGTCGAGGTCGAGCACCAAGGCCGCATCTACCGCGGCCGCGGCGTCTCGACCGACAGCGTCGAGGCCAGCACCAAGGCCTTCCTCAACGCCATCAATCGCATCGCCGCCTTAACCAGTGAGGAAGACTAGAGCAAACCCCCCAACCAGGCCGAGTGGCGGAATTGGCAGACGCTGAGGACTTAAAATCCTCTGAGAGCAATCTCGTGCGGGTTCGAGTCCCGCCTCGGCTAGCTGTTCTTTTGTATAGTATCGCACCGGCTCGTGTTTCTCGGGAATACTGGGGTTTTCCGATTCGGGACACGGGCCGGTACGATGGCTTTCCGCAGGACACTGCGCCGTCTTTTGCGCCGCCTCGGGCGTGCATCGCAACGCACGGTCGAAATGCTCGTCGGTCAGTTGCAAGTAGTGCTTCGCGGCGACGGGCTCGCTGTTGCCGATCCACTTCGTAACGACGTGCATCGGGAACTCTTCAGCCAACTCGGTCTCTCTCGTCGAACGCATGTTCTGGAAGAGCTTCGGCCACTCTTTCAGGCCGGCCGCCCAGATAATGTCCAGCAGGCGTGAACGAAGGTTCTGATTGGTGTTTCGATACTGCATTATGACGTACTCGCTGCCCGGCGCCGCTTCATCCCATGCGGCTTCCAGATACGGTCGCAGTTCCGGAAACAACGGGATGATCCTTGACTCACCGCCCGTATGATGCTCAGTCTTGGGGCTCTTGACGCGGATTCTCCCGCGTTCCCAATCAATGTCCCGCCACGTCAGCGTCAGCGTCTCAGACGGGCACCTTAGGCCGCCATAGCGACTCAGGGTGACAATCAGCCGCCATTCAGCATCAGGGCACGCATCCAAGACCTTCCGCGTCTCCTCTCGCGTCACGAAGTAGAAGCGTTCGGCGTTGGGCAGAATAGTGGCTTTCAGGTGGGAGAACGGGTTGCTGGGGATAAGCTGCTTGTTGACAGCCGCCCCAAAGAACAGCTTGGCTACCGCAACGTGTTTCCGCACCGTGTTCTCGACTAAGCCGCGCCTTATCATGTCGAGCCGCCACTCGTCCGCGCACCCTGGAGTAATCTCTCGCAGCCGCTTGCTGACGCCGAACATCTTGACAAGAGACTTGCGAGTGGAGATGTATTTCTTGCGAGTCAGCGGCTTCACGTCGGCCCGTGATTCGATGTACCGTTCCAGAAACGGTCCCAGCGTCAAACGCTCTCTTTTCGGCAACAGCCCTACCCGTGTCAGTTTCTCGGCCAGCGTGTCGTCGAGGTTCGTGACCCAACGAGCCGTTTCGTCATCAAGGGCATGGTCGTGATGGACCGCCACCACAAGATGCTCGATTCTCACCTTGACTGCTTCAGCCACCCGTTGCGTCACCCTCCCGAGGCGGATTGCCTTACGCTGGCCGTTGGGTGCCACGAACTGGATTCTCTTACGTCCGCCAGGGTCTCTGGATATGCTCGCCACGTCTTCACCCGCCTTTCTTCATTGACCGCTTCCGATCGGTGTCCGCCTCGGCCACCAGTCGCAACCCGAGGCATTCGCACAGCTTCTCGATGCTATCCATCGAAAGGCCAGCACCTTGGTTGATGAATCGGGACAGGATCGACTGCGCGATGCCCGTCTGCTTACTGATTGCGTATCGGGTCAACTCGCTCTCACGAACGGCCCGCCGCAACTGATCTCCAAATCGTTCTTTCTTCGCCATGGCCGGATTCTACTCCATAATTAGCGCTGTTGCAAGTCCCCGTTACTCGTTTTCTTTCGGCAGCTCCACGATCGTCACTCTTGAACATCGTCCCGAGTGCCGATCAACGGAAACTAGCCCCTCCCCCTCCAACTGCGTCAGCGCTCGCCGACCGGCGTCCGGGAGCACGCCGAAGAGCGCCAAGACACGACGCGACAGGGCCACCGGGAGGCGTTTGGTGAGCCCAAACAGGTACCAGACGGCCAGCCCCACGTGCAGAGCTTTGCCTGGCAGCTTGGCGGCGCGGCCGATCCACTCACCGGGGATTGGCCCCTTGACGAACCACTCCCCGGCCTTGCGCCGGCGTGATCGCTTGCGTGTAGGCGCTGACGAAGGCAATGGCCTCGTGGTCGGGGCTCGAAATGACTCGACGTCCAGGGGTTCCATATTACTAATGAGATTCTCTACCAGATATAAGATTGCACGGGTCCGCACCGGTGCTGGGGTAACCCCGCATCGGCGCCGGGGTGGGTCCGCATCCGTGCGGGTCCCCCAGAATGCCCATTACCGTTTTCCACATCCTCCGGCCGCGGCTGTCCATGTACCGATCGGGATGGCAGACCACCTTGGCATCGGTCCGCAGTGTGAACCCGTCCAACACGTGCCGACTGGCCTCGGCCATCGCTTGCTGGGTGGCGGCGACTACGGTTTCGATCTCGGCCGCCGGGCCTTCGACCAGCAACGCATCGTGGACCGGGCAGCAGACCGAAATCCCCCGTTCCGTGGCCAGGCAGCACGCCAACCGCATCATCTCGGCCCCGTTACCCTGCATGGGGAAGTTCGCGAGGCTTCGCGGATTCGCCCGGGGGCCGACGTGCATGCGCCACCCGAACACCGTTTGCAGCCACCCCCGCAGCATCGCGTGGTTGACCGCACCGTCGGACCACTTCCAGAACGTTGGGTAGGTCGTCCGGTGCAACCGCAGCAGCCGCCGGGCCATCGCCTCGGGCTGGCCGAGGCTTTGGGCCAGCTTCTTGGCACCCATGCCGTACTGGACAGCAAGGGCGCAGACCTTGAACTGTTCGCGTTCGGCCGGGTGCGTCTTCTTAGTTGCGTCGGCTGGCACGGCCCCAGCCTGCTTGGCGAAGGCCAAATAGGGATCTGCCGATTGGTAGGCCGATTGCATCGCCTGATCGCCGGACAGCGCCGCGGCGATGGCGAACTCCTGCTGCGACCAGTCGACGTAGACGATCGCCCGACCGGGCTCGGGCTTCACGAGCCCGCGTAGCCAGCACGACGGGCCAAAGATGAACCGGGCGTTGCTTGGCTGATTGCGGCCCGTGATGGACCGGAATGGCGACAGCAAACATCGGTTGCGTCCGTCCGATCCAACGGCCAGGTCGGTAAAGAGCCGCATCTCCCCAAGGCTGTGCCGCAGTTCCCGCAGAGGGGCCACGGCCGGGTACGCCCGAGCCATTTGGCGAAACGTGTCGTCGTCCAGCGCCAGTTGCCCCGATTCGAGCCGCGGCCAGGGGATGCCCTCTGCCGCCAGCCACTGGGCAAACCGATCGCGTTTGAACGTCTGGTCATCGTAGACTCGATAGCCGGAGTCGATCCGGTCGATCAGACTACCTTTGATCGTCCACCAGTTCGCCCGTAACGCTTCCAACGCGGCCACGTCGATTGGGACGCCGGTCCACTCCATCGCGGCCACCGCGGCCATGGCGCGGCCTCTCAGCAACGCCCGAGGGAGGTCGATCTTCGGCAACATCGCCGGCAGCAGCCGGGCCAGGGCCACAACGTCGCTCTCGCAGTAGTCCAGCAAGGCCGCCCGCTCGGCTTCTGAGTGGCCCCCGCCCCGCATCACCAACCGACGCATGTCTTCCTTCTCGGCTACGTCGATCCCGCCGAGGCCGAAGTACGCCAACGCACCCAGCAGCGAGTTGCCCGCCACGGTTCCACGGCCGTTGGTCAAGTTGCGGAATTCGGGAAACAGGTCCAGCACTCGGGCCGGCATCGGCCACCCCAACGCCCGGAAGCAGCCAAACTCGGCCGAGGCATAGTAGGCGACGAGCAAAGCATCGGCGCCGAGCGGGAAGGGTG
>CAYYNP010000188.1:0-19878 GCA_964472545.1 uncultured Planctomycetaceae bacterium
TCCGGGGACACCATACTAATTCCTTCCGCGGGTGGCACAGGTTCTCGAACCCGTGGGGCAACGCCCCAAGAGGTTGTGTGGAGTCCGGCCGGCGGCGTGAGCAACGGCTTGCCCGATGCAACGGCAACGATGTGGCGGGGCGCTGACTGGGACGGTAGACTGACTCGGAGACCCTCTGGTGGCAAGGCCGCCCCGGTTCGAGAACCCGGTGCTACCCGCTGACCCTCCGCAACGACAGCCCTGACTACCGTTTGCACACGAGCATAGGACCTGCCTTATGGCTCAGATCGGCCTGCTGTTGGTTTCCGCCGGCCTTATGTTCGCGGGTGTCCAGGCACTGCGAGGCAAGGAGAAGCCGGAGAACAAGACGCCGAAGGGTGTCGCGATTGCGACGCTCGTCATCGCGGTGGCAATAGCTGTGTTTGCCCTGGCTTTTCTTCCACGGTTGCTGGCATTCTGATAGGGCATCGTGACGGTCGTCTCGGTCTTCGTATGGCTGACGCGGGTGGCACGGCTGGCGGGTGGCACAGGTTCTCGAACCCGTGGGGCAACGCCCCAGGAAGTTGTGTGGAGTCCGGCCGGCGGCGTGAGCAACGGCTTGCCCGGTGCAACGGCAACGATGTGGCGGGGCGCTGACTGGGACGGTAGACTGATTCGGAGACCCTCTGGTGGCAAGGCCACACCGGTTCGAGAACCGGTGCTACCCGCTAGACTGACTCGGAGACCCTCTGGTGGCAAGGCCACACCGGTTCGAGAACCGGTGCTACCCGCGGGTGGCACGCTGACCGGCGCCCGACTCCGCGTCATAGGCCGGCTGCCGTGCGACGAGGTATCCTCCGCCGGTCCGGCGCCGTCGCAGGTCTCTTCTGACGATTGGGAATGGACATTCGATACTCTGCACAGGGTGATGGTCGCGATCACAGAGAAACGCATTATGGTTGCGTGCTTCCGTAACAGATGACCTGCCCGTCGACGGTCGAAACATACAATCCACCGGCAGCGGCCGACATGCCGTCGAAGACCGGGGGCGACTCGAGTTGGATCTGTGTGATCTTCTCGCCGGAACGCTTGGAAAGGGCCCACAGTTCGCCACCCATGCGGCCATCGAACGAAGCCATCGGATCGTCGGGGTCTATCGCGTCCGGCGGGCCGGAAACGAACAGCGCGTTTTCGGCGGCAACCATGGCCCGTACGCGAAGCGGAATCCACTGGAACCACTGCGGAGGATCACGGCGAGTGAAACCGATGCCTTTGGGGACACCGCGGGTATACTCGGGGACGACCGGCTCATTGTCGTTGGCGTCGGCAAGGAGCAGGTATCCCTTTTGGCCCGGGGTGAACAACGGGCTTTGCAGGTTCCGCCTGGGAAACGCCTGCAGGGCGTAGGTGTTCTTGTCATCGACGGAGAGTATCTGGCCGGTCTTGGCGGCACGGTTCGCAATATGGAATCCGGGCCAGGTTTCCGAGTGCATCCAGTAGGTTCGATTGAAATAGGTGTCGTCCAGGAACCCTCCGACGGCAAAGATATGACGTCCGAACTGCCGGTCGCCCATGCTGCTGCCGCCAAATCGCTTCCTGTACTCTTCCGACATCTTGGGCCAGACTCGGAGTTGCCAGTCGCGTTGTACGACCTCATCCCTTTTTTGTGTTTCCATGTTTTCCGTGTACGGCTTGCCCAGGAGTTCCTCCATTCCCATGGCTTTGGCCTGCCCGTCGTTAGCAAAAGGAGCATAGGGGACGTCCTGCTGCTTCAGGGCAAGATCGAGCCGGTATTGGCCGAGATAGATGGATCCTCCTGCGCTGACGAGAACGTCGGAGAAGGCGCCCTCCATGTGATAGCTGGGAATGAAGGGCTTGTCGATCGCGTCGATTCGGGTCCTGGACCAGGAGTCGAGCCGGGTCTGATGTATCACCTTGCCGGTCGCCGGGTCGAGCCCATAGACCCGTATCCCGCCGTCGAGGTTCGTGGAGCGTCCGGCCGTGCAATAGGCCACGCCGCCTTCGATCAAGACGCTGCCATGCACGCGCCACGGCGATTCCAACTGATCGAACGCGATGATCCGCCGATCTGACGGCGCCGCCCGGAATCGCCAGGCCAACTGGCCGTCGGACGCTCGCAGGCAATAGACCCAACCGTCGGTACAACCGAAGAGGATACGTTCACCGTGAACCGTAGGCGGGGAGTCGATTCGGCCGCCCGCCGTGTATGTCCACACTTGGCGGCCCGATTTCTCGTCGAGCACGTACACGGTGTGCGTGTCTTTGGAGACGATGACCACCCGGCCCGTCGCGATGACAGGCTGCGTCAACCGCCCGCCCAGTTCGACCGACCACCCCTTCTCGAGTGCCGTATCCACCGTCGTCGCCACGCCACCCGTCCGGCGAGCGTTCTGACGATACTGAGGCCACTCGGAAGCCTGAGGCTTGACTCCCGAGGGCACAAACCCATAGGCCGGCCCCTTCTCGAACCGATTCGCCTCTTGTCCACTGCTCTCTTGTCCACGGGCCTCTGCTGCCTCGCCCGCAAACACGTTGAATCCCGTCAGCTTCACGCCCGGATAGCAGAAGCAGGGATTCGGCGGTACATAGAGCAGGCCGTTGCAGGGCAAGACACCGAACGTACACGGTCCACGCAACCAGTCGTTCTGGGTGTTCGGCCCGCCCGTAAGGCTGACAAACTCGACACCACGATTCGGAGTTAGGAGGTAATTCTCGGTGGCCTTGCCCGGATAGCAGCGGGCGTGATGTCCCGGTGTGTGCACGTCCGAGGCGTCCAGCGGCGGCATCGACTCGCCGGTGGCCAGGTCGAGGCTGCCCAGCCCCAACCAGACCCGATCCTTCGCCACGAAGAAAGGACTCCGTGGTCTCCCCGCAACACTCCAACGCTCTCTTCCGGACTCGGCATCAAGGGCCTTGATCTGCTTGCCGACGGCCATCAGAAGGTGATTCTCGTGAAGCAGAAGCTGCGTCACGCCGGTCACGGCTTCCTTCTGCCAGAGCTGCCCGCCGTCCTTCAGACCGCAACAGACGAGTCGTCCGCCGTTGAGGTAATACGCTTTTCCGTTGCTGGCGGCTATTGCCGCGTTGATCTTGCCGTCGTCCTGCCAGAGCTTGTCGCCCGACTCGACGTCGACGGCCGTGATCCGGTTGCCGCCGCAGCGGACCAGCAGAACGCCGTCTAAGTATCGCATGTCCCGTGCATTCTCGGTGCCGGGAACATCCATCAAGTGCTTCCCCGTTGCAGCATCTAGAACCGTCACGGGGCCAGACGCTGTGAGCATCGCAAAGAGCCGATCTCCACCCGCCACGAATCTCGTCGGCACGTCCCTGGGCGTACTCCGCAGCGCCCTCTTTCCCCACGCGTCGGCTCCCCAATGCGTAAGCGGCTTCTTCCAGAGCAAGACTCCGTTCAGCGCGTCCCTGGCCGTCAGCATCCAGCGTTCGGGTATGGGTTGGTCGGTCGTGCCGGGCAGGCCTTCATCGACCACATAGAAGATCCGGCCGTCGGCGGACACCATCGCCGACAGACTCGAAAGAAACTCATGGCTCCGCGACCACAGCGGGCCGCAGGCCCACTTCAGCCGACGCGGCGTGGCAACTACCGAGTCGTTGGCCACGGCGTTGTTGTCGGGACCCTGCAGATGGTGGGACCAGGAGTCGATCGTCGGCGGTACCGGCTTGTAGTACACAAAACGACCGGCCGAAGGACGAGCGTCGACGGGAAGGAGACCCGCTGCCTCGTGCTTTATCGCGGTCGGCAACACGGCCGCGCCACGCGGCACCAAGACCCTCTCGATCTCCTCCGCCGACACCCGGCACGCGGCATCAGATACCAGGACCAAGTTCACCAGATTGTCCGCGTACGGCAGATGCCGGCCGTCGAACGTGTCGACCGAAACAGTGCCGCCGGCAGCGAGGGACGCTGTGCCGCCGGCAGCGAGGGGCGCTGTGCCGTAGCGTCCCAGCGAGCGGATGTGTTCGCGTGCCGCGGCCACTTGTTCGGCGTCCGTGTCGAGGCCGTGTACCAGGTAACCTTCGCCGGCGTACAACGCGGCCGTCAACCGCCCGTCGCCGCAGCCGAGATGGACGACCAAACCGCCCTTGACGCCGCTCTCACGGAGGATCTTCGCCGCATCGGGCGCGGCCTCGGCCGTGGCGGTGTCCGTGGCGACCGACCCGATGGCGATCGCCAGGACTCCCGCGACCAGGGTGATCTTCAAGAACTCACGACGATACGCATCCGTTTCCATTTTGGGCTCCTCGGTTTGTTGCTGGCCGTATCACAGGGTAGTTCGTTATCGACGATGTGGAGACTCTCGTTCGCCGACGGCCTTGCCAATGAAGTCGCCGGTTTCGAAAGTCGCGGCAGTTCTTATGGACGCACCGAGCGTAGCACGCGGCCAATCCTCGAGAGTGAGTTGATTCTATCATGACGGCGGCCGGGGAGTCGCAGATTGCCGTCTCAGAATGCCATACGCCGGCGTGCACCCCACCCAAACGGCGGGCTGAAGGCGGTACCAAGAGCCTGCGTGGAACAACGGCCTGCGCGTGTGGGTCGGACACGCTTAGGGCCTGTCCGGAAACAACTTCGCAGTTTTTCGGGCGAATCATCACACGGAGTGTGATGGCTACCATGAAGCGGACGAAGATGTTTCCGGACAGGCCCTTACTGCAATCGCGGGCGGCACGGGATCGAGAACACCGGCGCTGCCCGCTGGTAGGGCTTTCGGGTAGACTGAACGTGTTGTCTGTAGTCGGATGCCCATGGAACGGCCGTCGACGGCCCGTTCCGCTTCTCCGGTGGAGGAACCAGAGTGAGCAGCCAACACGATCCGGGCGTTAGGCCGCCCGACTCTCCGCCGAAGCGGCCACGTCTGCCCGTCTCACGCATCGTGCTGGGTTTGCTCTTGGTGGCGGTGATCGTGGTGGCCGTCTTCGAGTTTCGAGCGCGGTGGTCCCGAAGCGCGTCGTATGAGGCCATCGGCGCGGAGATGGAAGCGTGCAGCGCGTTGGTGCCCAAGAAGGACGTCAAGGCACTCCTCCGGGGCAGTTACACGCGTCTGCCGGATGAGCAGAGCGCGTGCGATATCGTGACCTGGCGGGGCGTCTTCGGCCGCTACGGATTCCGTATCGAGTACCAATACGACGGCGTCGCCAAGATCGCTCCTTTGGAGGAAGGCGGCGGCGATTGAGCGGTTTTTGCGACGGCCGCCGGCAGTGTCGCCATGGCACGCGCTGGCCGGCCGGCGCGCTGCGAGATATCCCGCAAGTGACACGGGTTGTTGAACGTTTGAGAATCGGTGCTGCTCGCTGGGGGCGTTGTATGCAGGAGATGGAGGATGAAGACGAGTGTACACTCACTACCGTGCTTAGTCCTAACGACTGCATTGGCGGCTTGTAGCGCGGACACGGACGGAGCGAAACGCTCAACGGACACGGACGCAGCGGCGGAACCGGTGCGGCAGAATCTCCAGGACACGGACGCGGACGGAGCGAAGTCCTGGAAGGAAGCGGAGGCCGCGGCGGAGCGGTTGCGTGGGAAGATCCGCGATGAGGTCAAATCGCTGGGCGAGCACGCCTGGGCCGGCGAGTACTACTATGGGGACGGTCTGGGTGTGAACGTCGCCTTCATGCTGGCTCCACGGGCCGGCTACGTCTTCGAGTGGCACGGTTGCCTGGGCCTGTACGATCGGAACTATGGGAAAGTGTCCTACTCGAACGGCGCCATCCATCTGCAATTCACGTATCCCAACCAGCGAAGAGGGTTCGGGGGGATAGCGCCGGAGTTGGTCCCGGTGTCTTGGGGAGAACGGACCTACTTGATCCCCGCGGACGACGTGGTGGGCTTCTGCAACGAGGTGAACTCGGGATCGGAACCCCGAGGGTACGTGCATGGGAACTGCCTCTTGCGGAGCGGTGATGAGGAGAAAGTCGTGGGCGGCTTCCCGGACGTCCCGCAGCCGTTTCGCAACTACCTACTGAAGATGCCGATCGAGGCCAAGATCGTCGCCGTCGGTTCCCCGACGACGCGGCCCAGCGTCGGCGGAGGGAAGTTCAGGGAGAACACGGTCACGGTGGACAAAGGGCGGCAGGCAGGGCTGCTCGCGGGCATGAAGTTGTACGTCTTCAAGCCGTTCAGCGTGGTCAATTGGATAGACGTCACCGATGTCCGGGAGAATGAGGCGCAAGGCACGATGACCCGAGTGTTGGAAGATGAACCGGGCCCGGAGGTAGGATGGGAGCTGTCCACACGGTCACGCTGGGCTGGTGATGGATATTAGGCGGCATGCAACGGCTACTTGGCGAAGCGGATAGACAACGGGTAGCGACATGGCCAACTGGGATTTCGTCTTTCCGCTGAACGAAGAGGCTCTCGCGTGGCTGGATGAACAAGGCCTTGCGCATCCACCGCTGGCGGCGGGCAATCGCCTTCCGTCTTCCGGTGAGATTGCCGACGCCGTGAAGACCGTCGGCGCGCCGCTGGAGGAATTGCAGGTTGACCTCGATCTGGAGGATCGCGATCGCGTCCCGGACGAGTGCTTCAAGATGCGTGGGGAGATCACGGCGGAACTGCGCGTGTTGCGTCGCCTGAGTGAGTCGTGTGGTCAATTCTGGATGTATCCGGACACGGGCGAGGTTGCCGTGATTGTCGACGAATCGACGGATCCCGTTGTTGTCGGCGCGTTGTGGCGCGAGGCGACGGGGCGCGACAACTCATGGGAGTTCTTCCACGAACGGCGCTATGCCAAATCGCCCCCAAGCGAATAGCGGAAGATAGACTCGACGTACGTAGCACGGCGGAGCGGCCATTAGAGAAGAGATGGGCGATCTGCTCGATCTGATGGGCGAGCCGCCGAAGCGCAAGGCGTGGTGGCAGTTTTGGAAGTAGGGGAGAGGAGGCGGTGGGCTGCTGCGGCACCGCCAGGTGCACGTCAGGCGGATAATGGTGAATGTCGGGAATGGACGGATTGGGCAGTCTCTAGTTTCATACTGTAGCATCGCAGTGAGCTAGAGTTTAGCGGAGTCTTGATTGCTTACGACGTCGAGCGGGCTGTCGAGACACATCTTGGACCCTTTGGTGGCAGCCATGTCCGACGTGCAGGTCGAAGACAAATCGGAAGTGGGAACTCCCCCGGCAGGGATGTTGCCGATCTCCTTGGAGGCGCTGTGCCCCACCTCTGCGTTGCGGTTCGACCTGTTTCTCCGTTCCGATCCCGGCGCGTCGGTCGTCCTGTACCGTGAGTGCAGCGTGCCGTTGGAGGCAAGCGATATCGAGCGACTTCGTTCGAGCGGCATCCCCACGTTGTACATTCGGCTAGCGGACCACTCGCGCTACAGCCGCTACGTCCGCGAGGAAGTGATACCCAACGAGAATGTGCCGGCCGCCCAACGCTACAACCTGCTGAGAAACGTCAGTCGAACGGCTTTCGAGACGGCTTTTCGCAGCGGGAACGCGGAGCGGGCGGTGATGGTCGCCGACGAGTTCGCCGGCCAAATGACCGACCTCATTTGCGACCAGGACGTGTTGGTCTCGGAACTCTTTTCGCTGGTCGAACACGACTACTACACGTTCACTCACGCCACGAACGTGAGCACGTACTGCTTGACGTTGGCGTTGGCCCTGGGAATCAGCGACCGTGAGGAACTGGTTTCCATCGGGGCGGGCGCCCTATTGCACGACCTCGGCAAGCGACAGATCGCCCCCTTCGTGCTCAACAAGCTGGGCCCGCTGAACGACGAGGATTGGCGACAGATCCGCCAACACCCGTCTTTCGGCTTCGAGGCGTTGTGCGATCGGGAAGACATTGGCTGGGGCCAGTTGATGATGGTCTATCAGCACCACGAGCGGATCGACGGCCGTGGTTATCCCGTGCGGTTAGGTGGCGAGGAGATCCACACTTGGGCACGCATCTGCTCGGTGGCCGACGTTTTCGACGCCCTGACCTCGGAGCGGCCCTACCGCAAGCCGATTCCCATAGACAAAGTGCTGTCTATGTTGCAGGAGGACAGCGGTAAGGCATTTGATAAGGATATGGTGGAATGTTGGATCGCCCAGGTGCGGCGGCAACCGCCGAGCAACTGACCGAGTGCCGGGACTGCCCGGTCCTACTCCCGCCGTCGGTGCAGGACGGCGCCAAGTCGCTGGGCACGGCTTCGGTGATCGACGACGACCAGCGCCGGTTCCCGCGCCGCTATGTCCGCGGGTGCGCCATCCTGGAGTACGGTCAGACGTTTCCCGGATTGCCTCGCGATCGAGCACAGTTCAAAGTGTGTGCCCGAGACTTGTCGCGCGGCGGGATCTCATTCTACCACAGCGGACAGTTGTACCCCAAAGAACGCCTGAAGATCACCTTCCTCAACGGCGCCGCCGCCACGATCGAAATCATCCGCTGCCTCCGCCACCCGAACGGGTGCTTCGAAATCGGCGCTCGATTCGCGGAGGAAGCGCCGGCCCAGTCGGGCGATTCGCCGGGTGGCACGGGTTCTTGAACCCGTGGGGCGACGTCCCCAGAGGTTGTCTTGAAGGGAGAAAAGAGGGACAGGCTACTTTTCTGGCTATGCAAAAAGTAGCCTGTCCCTCTTTTCTTTCCTTTTCTTTCTTTTCTTTCCCAGGCTACAGTGAAATTGGCCTACGGCCATGACAGCTTGGCTCACGCGAGGCAAGAGAAGACTAACGGCGAAGAATGGCACCCGGGGCCTGATGGAGACTCAACCGATGGACGTCTCGACCCTCCCCTTCAACCAACATCTCGGGCTCCGCGTCGGCTCGGCGAACGGCCGACCGGCGGTGGTGCTGCGGCCGGGGGGGCATCATCTGAACCACGTCGGCACGGTACACGCGGCAGCCGTCTACGGGCTCGCGGAGGCGGCCTCGGGGCAATGCCTGCTGGGGCGGTTTCCCGATCTGGTTGACTCTCACGTGGCCGTGTTGCGGAGCGCTGCGGTGAAATACCGCCGCCCGGCGGCTGCGGACGCCCAGTTGCGCGCGCGGGGTGCCCTTGATGAAGAAACGGCCGTCGCGGCCCAAGAGAAGCTCGACGCACGCGGCCGGGCGACCGTCGACGTCGAAGTGTCGGTGACGCAAAACGACACCGAGGTGTTCAGCGGCACGTTCCGGTGGTTCGTGGCGGCGAGGGATCCGTAGACGCCCGGCCTACCGTGGCGTGAGCTTCCAACTCGCGAAACCGCCGCAAAAGGCAAGCTGGAAGCTCGCCCCACGGCATCAGCACGCGGTGTCTACCGCCCCGGCGGCAGCAGGTGTTTGCGGAGTTGGTCTTCGAGAAGATTGCCGGCGGCGCGTTGGAGGATCTGGCGGTTGTGGTGTTGCAGCGTGCGGCGGTCGAGCTTGGGTTGGGTGATCGTGCCGCCGATGGGGATTTGGATGGTCTGGTTGCGCAGGGCCGTGCCCAGCGGGTTGTTGCCGATCCACTTCGGCGGGACGGGCATGACGGCCGTGAGGTTCAGCGGATGCGGTGCCCGCAGGCCGACCCAGCCGTGGGTGCGGACGGTCAGGTCGGGGAAGACCAAGTCGAGCCCTTCGTGATACATCCAGCCCTCGACCATGCGGAACTGCACGGTCGACTCGCGGCGGAGCGTGGCCGGAGAGGCGCGGCCGAGCAGAATTGCCAATTCCTGGACCAGCGGGCCGGGGCCGACCTCGACCGAGTGGACCGTAAAGCGGCCGGTCATCTCGCCGGCAGCCGGGTCGCTCAGCGGGATGCGGCATTTGTCCAGGTCGATCGAGAAGCTACCTCGGGCGGCCGTGACGCCGGCCAGCACGGGGGCGATGAACATCAAGCCCTCGCGACACATCTCCGGCGTGATCTCGACCTGCTCGACCAACGGGCCATGCGGCAGCGTGAATTCGGCCGGCTCGGGCGAGAGGCGGACTTGCGGCGCCAGGTGTACGCGGCCGCGGCCGACCGGCAGGACCGTCGGCTCGATTTGCAGGAGGCCTTCGGCCAGTTGGGCCTTGAGTTGGCCCGGGCCGACGGGGAAGCCGTAGAGGTCGGCCGATTGCCAGGCCAGCGCGGCGGTGGCGTTGGCCTCGGCCGGCGAGAGCGGGCCGTGATACGAGACGGGCATCGAGCCGCCGCCGGCGAAGCGGACCTTGTCGGTCAAGAACGGGCTGGCCAGCCCACAGAGCTTTTGCAGGTCGTAGTCGATCTTGCCGTCGAGGTGCAAAGCGGTTTGGGCGTCGGCCTGGGAGATGCGGCCGGTAACGTCGGCGGCCAAGACGTCGGACGCCAGCCGCAGCCGGCTCAACTCGAGCACGCGGTCGGCCGGTTGGTATTCGCCGGTGGCGGTTAGATGGACGCGGGGCCGATCGATGCGCTCTCCGGCCGGTCCGGCCAGGGCCAGGCCGTCGACGTTGGCTTCGAGCTTGCCGGCCATGTTTCCGTCGGAGGGGGCGAACTCGGCGGAGCCGTCGAGCTGTCCGGCGACGTGCCATCGCGCGGCAGCGGCGCGCGGGTCGCCGATCCACCGGTCGACGGCGGCCAAGTCGCCATGGAATTCGACACGTCCGGCCAATTGTGGCGGTCCGGCATCGGGTTTGACCAACTCGAATTGCGGCGATCGGATCGAGACTCCCTGGCCATCAAGCGCGGTCGCACCAAGTTGCAGGCGGCGCGCGGGCGTGTTCCAAGTGCCGGACGTGGTCAGCACCACGCTGGGCTGGTCGATGTGGAAGCCGGCCGAGGCCACCTGCAGGCGGTCGACGGTCAGCTTGGCCGTTCGCACGGTGATCTGTTCGGCCGAGCCGACGGCCTGGGCGTCGAGGTGATAGGCCCCGGCGACGGCCAGTTCGCCTAAGTCGAGCCAACTACGCAGGCGCGTGGGCCAGTTCTCCAGCAGGCCTTGGGCGGCGATTTCCACCGGCCAGGTGGCGGCCGTGGAGAGGTCGAGCACCGGTTGCATCAGCCGGGCGGAGAGTTGGTCTCGGCCGGCGGTGATCTGGACGTAGGCCTTCTGGAGTTGGCTGTCGGCAGTGTAGTCGGTGCGGCCGCGGGCGGTGAGGAAGGCGGTCAGTTGCGGCTCGACCCAGGGTTGCGTTTCGGGCGTGGCAAATCGGAAGGCGTCGAGTTGGAGCTTGGCCTCCAGGGCGAACTGGCCGTCGTCGGCGCGTTGCAGATCGACCTGAGCCCAGCCGTCGCCGGCCATTTCGAGCCCGCCGAGATCGACGAACTGCCCCAGCCGCCGTGCAAGCCGCTCGAGATTGAAGCTGGCCGAGGCGGTCAGCTTGCCGGCGGTTCCCTGGGCGTTGAGCGTGAGGAAGTCGGAGCGGCACTCCATCCGATCGACAACGGGGCCGGCGGGGGCGTTGGGGCCGGCGGGGGCGTCGTGGGCGGCCAGATCGATCACGACAGGGTTTTCCCAGGCGATTGCGCGGCCGTCGTAGACGGCGGTCAGGCGGCCGGCTTCGACGTGGGCCTGCCAAGTCATCCCCTGCTGGCCGCGTGTGCCAATGGCCGTCCATTGGAGGTCGCCGGAGGTGATCTGCGTTCCCGGCCGCACGCGCATCGTCGAGGGCAGCATGGCGGCCAGCTTGGCCAGATCGACGCGACCGCGGAGTTCGCACGGCTGCTCGGTGGCGGCCGCCACGAGACGTTCGGTCCAGGTGCCGTCCAACGGCAAGCTGCCGGCGGCGGCCAGGTTGGCGAGGTCGCAGTCGAACGTCGCGCATTCGATTTGCAGGCGGCCGTCGCGTTCGGTGATTTGGCAGGCCGCGCTGAGCGCATCGAGTTCGATCCGATCGTTGCCCAGCGGCGCGGCGGCCAGTCGAACGCCGCTGGCTTGGAGGTCGGCCCGAACCACGGTCTTTTCACCCCAGCGGATTTCCACCTTCTCGCCGGTGCCGCAGGAGATCCGGCCGGCAAGCTCTAATTCGGGCGAGAACCGCCGCAGTATCGGCTCGATCAACTCCAACGGAAACGCGTCGGCCGTCATCGAGAAGACGTTTTCGGCGGCCGAACGGCTCTCGGCGGCGAGGCCTTCGCCGGGCGCTTGAGAGTAGAGCGTCAATGCGGCGGCCAGTTTCCCGGTGGTCTGCCGCTGGGCGTCGTCGAAGATCACGGCCGAGAAGGCCAGGTTCAGCGGCTCGGCCGGGTCGGTCGACGTACGGACCTCCAGGGCGACCTGTTCGATCTGCCACTGGCGCCCGTCGTCGCGATTGGTGAGCACGATGCGTCCGTCGGCCGCCTGAAGGGTAAGATCGAGGCTGCCGGACTCTTCTTCGCTCGGCTGCAGGTAGTTCGCCAGCAACTCCTCGACGTTGCTGGTCCGGCCGTCGAGTTCGACGGTCAACTCCGGCCGCTCGACGACGAACGTACCCCATCGCGACGTGTCCCAGAGGATCTTCAACAGCGGCCGTTCGCCCTGCAGGCTGGCGGCGGTGAGCACGAGTTGGCCTTGTTCGTCGCGGATCTCGACGCCGTGCAGGTCGATCGGCGAGAACCAGCCGAGCGAGGCCGACTCGGCGGTCACGGTGCCGCGTACGTCGGCGGCCACCTTGGCCAGGATCCAGTCGATCACCACCGTTCTGGCGACGATTGCCGGGAGAAACCAGATCAGAACCAAGACCGCCAATGCGATCGCGATCAGCCGGCGGCGCCACCGATGACGGTGGCCGGCAGACCGCGCGGCCGGTTGCTCCGACGGGGGATCGTGCGGTTGGTTTTCGCTGGGCGTCGGGGGCTCGGGCGACGGTTTCGGCGCAAGGCGATCGGGCCGCGTAGACCGGCTGACAGTCGACATAACTCCACTCCGGAGGGGTTTTCGGGCGGCAGATTCTATCTGCTGGGAGAAATCGACGCCATACCGGCTTTCGGATGACCCGGAAGAGGGGGGTGACCCCGAGACGCTGCATGGCATCTTGAAGAATGGGCCGAATTCAGAGCGTTCGGCTAGAAGTCGTACTCCCAGCCACTCGACAGCCTTGGCCGAACGATTTTCGGCTGGCTAGCCCGACCGGTGAGATTCGCTCTGGGCATCGCACGTAAGGTAGGCATGCGACGTTGGAAGCGGATGAAGACAAGAGTTCCGAAATACGGTCCTTTTACGGCGCGTTTCAAGCACTTCGACCGTCCGACGAGTTAAGGGCTTCACGTCAGACATGCGATCAACCAGATGGAGCTATGGACCGAGATCCGCCGTCGTGTCTGGGGCGCATAATGTTGTTGCGGTCTGCAGGACTTACCAATTTGCGACCAAGTGAAAGTGCAGACCCAAATAGGCGACATCGCGGATAGCTGCGCCGAAACAGGTTGCTCGGGCGTCGATCGGAGTGCCGAACAATTCGTGACACTCCAGGCCAGCCTCAATATCGCCGATGGCGAAGAAGCCCTTGCTGGTTTGGGGGTCAGGGAGGTTGCCCGGAGCAATCACGATGTGCTCCTCCTCTCCGTAGATTAGGCCGGCTTTGAAGCTGTGGAACACGGACATGTTGCGCAACGGGCGACGGAAGTGGAACACGGACATGTTGCGCAACGGGCGACGGAATTCGTAGGACAGGATTGGCCCCAAGCCTTCGAACCGCGGGGTCCTCAGAGTGATGTTCGGCTGATTGGTCTCTCGGCGCGTTGAGAGATAACGCACACCAGTCGTATACAGCAGCGAAGCGAAACCAAAGTCGATATCTTGCGTCAACTCCAGGTCCACGATGTCGGTCGTCATAGACAGGCCGAACAGAGGATTCGCCGCCTTATCCGGCTCGGCCCGACCTCTGCTTTCGCTGTGCCAGTACGAACTGCGCAGTCCGAATCCCGAGCCCTGGGCCACCCATTCCGCTTCGACATAGGGCGAGGCCGTTGTTTCAAAGTCGAATTTGTACATCTCCGGGTTGGGGTTGCCCGTAATGACGACCGGGAAATGCACTCCTCTCGCTTGAACGGCTCGCAAGCCGAAAACCGCCGACACGCCTTGTCGAGAAGTGAACACCTCCGGACACGGACTTTGTTGCGTATTCGGTTGGCTTTGCCTCTCTAACTGGTCAAGGCGCTGCAGAATCGATTCGATGGATTCCGAATCCGTTATCGCCTGAGCCATGGTCGGCGCCGCGGACGACGCCAGCAAACACGTTAAGAGAAAGGCCGCGCGCATCGTTTTCCTCCGTGTACGCTGGGGCTCGCGCCTGAAGATGGTTTCGCGTGTCACATTCCAGCAAGGCGCAACTGAGATGCCTGCGACGTTGTCAGAATCGGCCAATGCTCTCGCGCAGCTTGTGAGAAAATCCGCCGTTCTGTCTCATACGCAGCGGAGAATCGGCATAAAAGATACAATCGGATCAGCAAGACAGAAGCCAGATGAGACGGCCACCTAACCACTCATGGTCGGTACGACCACAAGGCGCCAGTTGCTCCAGCTAACCTGCGTCGGTCGCCCCCTCCGCGCGAAACGCGATTTGCCGACCCGCTGAAGTCACATCGACCCATCGAAACTGCATTGCGGTGGCCAGTCAGAAAAGGTTCATTTCCCGACGCAGACACCGCAATCCCTTCTCCAGCACGTAAGTCCTGTCCAGAGTGTCCGAGATCGCCGTGTCAGAGTCAAAAGCCCGTAAAGCCGCGTCGCCAGGGGGTTTTCGATACAGCTTCTCTTGCTAGCATATCCCCCCTGCGGGCGGGCGCAGCAGGCAAGTCGAATGATAGCGGATTTCGACGTTCTGCCCGCCCGGCTCCCGCTTATGCAACGAATTCCGAATCCGTCGCCTAGCACCACGTAGCGGGTTCGCGCTCCTTCGCAATTCTATCCGGGGACGGCTGGCGAGCGGGCCGGGCTGGCGTCTAAGCTACCATAGGGCGGCGAGGAGCCAGACCCCCACCACGAGCGCGCCGAGGCCGAGGATCCCTGCCAGCAGCAGGAGGATCCGGCGGTTGTCGGCGGTAACAACGCGCTTGTCGCGGGCGATGATCGTCTGGTCGCGGGCTGCGGAAGTCTTTTCGTCGCAGAAGCCCGAGTCGGCCGACGCGACTTCGATCGTCTCTTCGGCCGGCGCGGCACCGATCCGCTTGGTGGGCGACTTCGTTGCCCGCGTGTCGCGGTCGGAGGTGAGCGTCAGTTCGTCGTCTTCGTCCGCAGCGGACGTGCCAAGCCGATCCGGCGAGAACTTCGACGGCCCCTCGGACCGGCACGCATCGACGCACGCTTGCAGTTCATCGATCACCTGGTTCATCGACTGCTGACGATCCTCGGGCTGCTTGGCGACCATCCGCGAGAAGGCCCGATTCAGTTGCGGCGGGATGCCGTCGGAGGCCTCGTCGAGCGAAGGGATCTCTCCCTCGCAGTGGGCCATCAGCTTCATTACGGCCGACTCGCCGGAGTAGACGGCCCGGCCGGTCAACAGCCGGTAGAGCGTACAGCCGAGCGAGTAGACGTCGGCCCGATGGTCGGCGGTGCGGGTGTCGAGTGCCTGTTCGGGACTCATGTAGTCGACCGTTCCCAGCACGTCGCCGCGGCGGGTGAGGCGCTCGGCCAGGGTGGCGCCGACCGGGGCGTCTTCGTCTTCGGTGATCCGCGCCAGGCCCATGTCGAGGATCTTGATCTTGCCGTCGCGCGAAAGCAGCAGGTTCGACGGCTTCACGTCGCGATGGACCACGCCGCAATCGTGGGCGTACTTCAACCCTTCGGCGGCTTGCAGCACGTAGTCGAGCGCTTCGGCCGGCGGCAACGGCCCTCGCCGGCGGACCAGCGCGGCCAGATCGAGCCCTTCGACGTGTTCCATCACCAGGTAGTGTACGTCGCCTTGTTGGCCGGCGTCGTAGGTGGCCACGATATTGGGGTGGTCGAGCCGGGCGGCAACCTGCACCTCCTGGTGGAATCGTTCGACGGCGTCGGGCGAATTGAGCGATTCGGGCCCGAGGACCTTCACGGCGGCCGGACGCTGCAAACGGCGATGCACCGCCTGGTAGACCTGGCCCATGCCGCCTTCGCCGATCTTCCGCAGCAACACGCACTCGCCCAAGGCCAGGTCGTCGGCGTTACCGCGGAGGATCGTCTCGGCCTGGTACCGGGTGATGCGGTCCTCGGCGATCAGCTGGCGCGCGAGTTCGCGCGGATCGACGATTCCCGGCGCCGATGCTTCCGGGCGGCAATAGTCCCGGGCCTCCTCTTCGGGCATCAGCCCGAGGTGGACCAGTTCGCCAATAAGTTGCTCGACAGAGACGCTCATCAGGAGGCCCCGCCCGATTCCCAAGCCCGCTTGTCTCACCCCCGGTGAAACAGCACGTGCGACGACTTCGCCGACGCGGTGCATTCGACACGGGATACGCCCCGGGAACGCTGCCGCAAAGCAGCGCCACACGCACCAGTATGCATCCTCGACTGGCCCGGCTGCAAGCCCACGCGACCGCCCACCCGGCGATTCGCATCCGGCGCGCTTTGCCTGCTCCCTACACAACTTATTATAATCGGAGACCACAGAGGTGAATAGACGCCAGCAAAGGGGGGGAGTTCCCCCGCTTCTGCGCATCGCCGCCCGGTTTCCCCAGGATTCCGCGCTGGCCGAGCAAAAAGAGGAGAGAGTCATGACCAGGGACGTCACCAGACGCCGGTTTCTGAAAACGGTTTCCGCATCTGCCGCGGTGTTGGCGGCCGGCACGGGGTCGGCAGGCACTGGCCCGACGGGAGTCTTGGCGGCCGACTCGAAGCCGGCCCAAACCGCCCTGCCGCGCTGGCGGGGATTCAACCTCTTGAACTTCTTCCAGGCACTCGGCCGCAGCGAGCGAAACGACGGGCGCATTCGCGAGGACGACTGCCGCATGATCCGCGACATGGGATTCGATTTCATTCGCATCCCCATGGACTATTGGATGTGGATCGATTCCGACTGCCGGCGGACCGGCAAGCTGCGGGTCGACGACATGGCCAAGATCAGAGAGGGCGCGCTGGAGCAGGTCGATCGTACCGTCGAGGTGGGCGACAAGTTCGGCCTGCACGTGAGCCTGAACTTCCACCGCGCGCCGGGCTATTGCATCAACAACCCCGA
The DNA here is from genome assembly GCA_964472545.1 of uncultured Planctomycetaceae bacterium. GTDB lineage: Bacteria > Planctomycetota > Planctomycetia > Pirellulales > Thermoguttaceae > CAYYNP01. The sequence continues at coordinate 16,985 of CAYYNP010000188.1, forward strand.
GCGTGAGCCGGCCGTGCTCTGGAGCGACCGCCGGGCGGAAGGCGCCTTCGTGCACCACTGGGACGTGTTTGCCAAGCGTTACCAAGGTGTTTCCGCCAAGAAGCTCAGCTTCAACCTGGTCAACGAGGCCCCGCGGGCGCGCGAAGGCTACATGACGCGCGAGGACTACTGCCGCGTGATGAGCCGGGCCACCGAAGCCATCCGCCGCCACAGCCCCAAGCGGCCGATCATCATCGACGGGCTGAGCGTGGGCAACGTGGTCGTCGACGAGATGATCTCGACCGGCGTGGCCCAAAGCGTGCACGGATACCGCCCCGCGGGCATCAGCCACTATCGTGCGTCGTGGGTCGACCGCAACGAGAGCTTCCCGGAGCCGACCTGGCCGCAACGCAAAAAGGACGGCTCGGTGTTGCTGGATCGCGCGGGACTCGAGCGCCATTACGCCCCTTGGGCCGAGCTGGCGCAGAAAGGCATCGGCGTACACTGCGGCGAATGCGGCGGCTACAATCGCACGCCGCACAAGGTCTTCCTGGCGTGGATGCGCGACGTGCTCGAGATCCTCACCACCTGTGGCATCGGCTACGCGCTATGGAACTTCCGCGGCTCCTTCGGCGTCCTCGATTCCGGCCGGCGCGACGTCGAGTACGAGGAGTTCCACGGCCACCAACTCGATCGGAAGTTGTTGGCGCTGTTGCAGGAGAATTAGGCTCTGTCGAATGAGATTATAGTAGTCATCTCGCTCCGCGAGATGTCGGTACGTCTCGCGGAGCGAGACGACTACGATTCGCGAGTCTTCCGACAAAGCACTAGAGGCCGATGAAGATCTGATCCACCCGACAGCCGAAGCCGGAAAGGACGTCCTCGCCGGAAAGCTCTTCGTCGGCGGTGAGCACTTTCACGTCGGCGGCCGAACGGTAGACGGTCACGTTTCGCCACTTCGGGTTGACGACCCACACAATGCGCGCCCCGGCGTCGAGCCAGGTTTGAATCTTCTCGTCGACTTCGCCCTGCCTGTCGCCCGGCGAGACGACCTCCACGACCAGGTCGGGCGCGCCGGGCCAGAAGCCGTCCTGCGACGGAGCCTCGGTCAACCGCTCTCTTGCGATAAACGCGATGGCGGGCACTCGAACGGTATCGGGATCGTGTGCGAGAAGAAAGCCGGTTCCCGTGAGTGGCATCCTCCCTCTGCTACGGAACGAAACATGCGGTGCCAGCAGGGAGAGCAGTTGGCCTCCGACAATGCCTCGAATCCAGCCGCCCGGCGGCGCCTTCCGCAACACGCCCGACACCAACTCGTATCGGAAGCCGTCGTCGGGCATCCGCAGGAGTTGCTCAGCAGTAACCGATGCCGCGTTATCCATGAGCCGAACCGTTGCTCTGCAAACCGCTAGCGGGGGTCAATCCTCGTCTTCCACGATCTTCGCCGTCAGCAGAATCAACAATTCGCTCTGCCGCGCTTGGGACTTCGTCCTCAGTCCGCCCAGCACGATCGTCTGGCCGTCGGCCACGCTGATCGTGGTTTGGGTCTTGGTGGTGACGACGGCCGGCGCGCGGATCGTCTGGCCGTCGGACGAGACGGACACCGGCACGCCGGTGTCGGACGAACCGGTGCGGGACTCCTCGAAGTCGATCTCCATCGTAATTCGCCCATTGGGGCTGACCCGGGGCGTGACGCCGATCGTCATCCCCGTGTCCTCGTAGCTGATGTTGTTGACCTGCCCGGCACTGCTGCGATGCACCCCGCGAATCACCGGCTCCCGCTGGCCGAGTTGGATGAAGGCCGGCTGGTTGTCCAGGGTCATGATCTGCGGCCGGGAAAGCACCTCGAGTTGGCGCCTCTTGTTGCGGCCCTGCTTGCCACCGCGTGGACGCCGGTCGTTTGCTTTGAGGGCTTTGAGCAGCTTCTCCGTGGAGACCGAGCCCTCCGGAAGTCCCGCGATGGTAGCCCGAGGCTCGGCGGCGGCCGCTTGCTCGGTCTTCGCCTTGCCGGCCGGATTCCGCCGCGTTTCGGCGATCAACAGTTGCACAAGCACCATCTTCGGCGCACGATCGAGTTGCTCGATCAACTCTTCTATCTCTTCCAAGGCCTTCTGGCTTCCGGTGACGATGATGCTGTTGCTGATCGGTTCGGCCACCACGGTGACGTTGCCGAATTGTTCCCGATCGGCGGCCACGACGGGTTCGATCGAGTTGGCAATGTCGACCGCCGGCATGTTTTTCAGGCGAAAGACGACCGTCGCCATAGAGCGTTCCGGCGCAGCGGCCGGCCGGGCCGACTCGGGGTTCGGGCGGACTTGCTGCCGCAGAACGGGTTGACGGAGAACCGGCACCGGCGGCGCGGGCCGACGGACCGGTTGCGGCGGTGCAGGCTTGCTGATGACGGGCGCCGGTTGTGCCGGCCGACGGACCGGTTGCGGCGGTGCAGGCTTGCTGACGACAGGCGCCGGCACCGGCGGCCTGTGGCGGACGGGTTGCGGAGGGGCCGGCTTGCGGATCACCGGCGGCGGCACAGGCGGCTTATGGCGGACGGGCTGCGGCGGCGCCGGCTTGCTGATCACAGGCGCCGGCACTGGCGGCCTGTGACGGGCGGGCTGTGGCGGCGCCGGTTTCGCGCGATCCTCCTTCTCGGTAGCCGATGTGGCCGCCCCCGTTTTGTCGTCGCTGGCAGAACCTTCCTGGGCGCGGACGGCTCCGGCTGTCAGCCCCAACACCACAAACGTCGTCATCGCAACTCGCAACATGTTACCACTCCTTTACCCAAGAAGGCCTCAAGACAAGCGTCCCCACGATTGTACGTCCCCCTCCAGCGCCGCAAACACAAAACGCACGAATCGCCCCCCTCCCAACCCCCAACCCCCAACTCCCAACTCCCAACTCCCAACCCCCAACTCCCA
>CAYYNP010000189.1:0-19844 GCA_964472545.1 uncultured Planctomycetaceae bacterium
GCACAAGGCGACACACAGGGTCGTGGGCACCAAATGATCAATGGAGAATGGGGCCACCCGATCGCGCAACGCCCTCATGGCCGGGCCCCAGCACCAGCCTGGGGCGCCAACCGCCGGTCGAGCCGGGCGATCATCCGATCCAACCGGGCCATCTGCCTCTCGTAACCTGTGCGGCTGCTAGCGCTCTCTTAATGCCTTAAGCCGGCCTTCCATAGTCGCTATTTCCTGCTTAACGCCATTCCAGTTCGTGTAGTAATCGATACCGAGATTGGTCGGCATCTTGCAGCGGCACCGAAGCCCCGCATCCGGGGACCGTCTTCCAAAGGATCGAACCATCGCTCGGTCACGTCTTGACAACGCCATCCATCTCTGCTGTACTTACCTCCAACATTCCATTAGGGACTCCTTTCACAGCGTGCGTCTGGTCACATAACGCACGTGACTGGCATTCCTGTTTTACCCGCCCCCCCAGGACCGCGCAAGGCTATTGGGTATATCGGCCGCTCCTAAGCTAAGACACAGCCTACGTACGCCCCCAAGGAGGTCAATGTGCTAAAGCGGATCCTTGTCGCCTTGACGGGGACGCCCGGTGGCATCACCGCCGTTCGAAATGCCGTCGACTTGGCTCGGGGCCATGATGCCCAGCTTACCGGTATTACCCTCGTCGACCCACGCAAGATCAGGAACGTCGGCTCCGTACCGATCGGAGCCGGTGCGGTAGCAAAGGAATTGCGAGAGCATCGGATGGCCGTTGTCCACGAACAGATGGACGAGGCGATCGAGCAGTTCCGGTCGGCCTGCCAAGCGGCGGACGTCACCCATCGGGTCGCCGTCGAAGAAGGGAACCCGTGCAGCCTGTTGCTCGACCTCTCCCGCTACCACGACTTGGTCACTTTCGGTGTGCCGGGGATGCTGGCGTTCGGTCATCCATGCAAGTCCCAAGGACTGCTGGGTCCCTTGGTCAAGAATGGGGTGCGGCCGCTGCTGGCGGTTCCGTTCGAGTATCGCCCGATTCGCAGGGTGATGATCGCCTACAGCGGCTCGCGCGAGTCGGCCAAGGCGATGAAGCGATTCGCACAGATTGACGCGTGGCCGGGCGTAACGCTCGACATCGTTACTTTCCATCAGCCCGAGCACGTGGCAACGCGTCTGCTGGACGACGCGGCCGACTACTGCGAAGACCGCGGTTTCAACGTGCAAACGGCGCATTCCTCAAGCAAGCCCCGGGAGGGACTCCTGCAGTACGCTGCCAAACATGATTTCGACTTGATCGTGATGGGATACAGCCTGCGGAGCAAACTCAGGCAGAGACTCATGGGCGAGACCGGCTTGCACGTGCTGCGACACACCGAGCGGCCGGTGTTCTTGTGCCAGTAGGTTGCTGAGGGAAACTGACTGCATGCTCAACTTTCACGCTCTGCCGATCTGGCTGAATGGCTGCATCATCCTCACATCGGTCGTGGTAGTGGGCGTAGGCTCGCATTGGGTCGTGGAGTCGTCCGCCAAGATCGCCAAGCGACTGGGGATCTCCGAGATCATCATCGGGCTGACTGTTGTGGCGTTCGGCACTTCGGCGCCGGAGTTTGCCGTGACGCTCATCGCGGCGTTCAAGCAGCAGGGCGATATCTCGGTCGGGAACATCGTCGGCTCGAACATCTTCAACCTCGGCTTCATCCTCGGCGGCTGCGCCGCGCTGCGGGTTGTACCAATCGACCGCACCATGTGGTGGCGCGACGGAGCTGTGATCGGCGGCAGCACGCTGTTGCTGCTGTTGCTGATCGGCATTGACCTCCGGCTGGGGCGGTTCGATGGCGGGTTGCTCTTCCTGTTGTTGCTGGTCTACCTCGGCTACCTGTACCGGTCTCGGCACGTGGTGCCAGGCTCCGAGGAGGAATTGGCAAGCATGAAGTCGGACGCGCAGCAGCGGAAGCCCGTCTGGGGCCAGGGGCTGCTGCTTCTGTTGGGCCTGGTCTGCATTGTGGGGGCGTCGCACGTGCTCGTCGATTCGGCCACGGCAGTGGCGGAATTGGCAGGGGTTAGCAAGTGGATCATCGGCGTGACAATCGTCGCCGCCGGCACCTCGACCCCGGAGTTCGCCACCAGCCTGATGGGTGTGCTGCGGGGCCGCTACGGCATCAGTGCGGGCAACGTGATCGGCAGCGACATCTTCAACCTGCTCGGCGTTCTCGGCCTCGCCGGGCTGATGCGCCCGGTCAGCGTCGACCCGATGGCGCGAATCTCGCTGGCTGCATTGTCGGCGATGGTGTTTCTGGTGCTGCTGTTCATGCGCACCGGGTGGCGGCTTACGCGCTTGGAAGGTCTTGCGCTGATCGCGATCGCGGCGCTGCGGTGGGCGTTCGACTTCATGACCCACGGCAACTGACCGCTCACGCCGCACGCGAGGTGTGAACCGCCAACCCCGGTGCTGCCGGGAAACCGATCGCGTCGCGAACCGGCGTGCGCCAGCCCGTCTCGATGGTCGCGTCCTCTGGTGCCGGTCTCGGCGGCTCCGGCTCGCGGGCCTCGTCGCAGCCGCGGATCTGGATCGCCAACGCAATGACGACGAACAGGCCGATCATCATAAGAACATTGGAGAACCCGCGGGGTTCAACCGGCAGCAGGAAGCCTGTAACAACGTTCTTCCAGCGCGGTGCCCTTTCGTCGTAGAGTTCGCAAACGGCGTCGGTGAGCATCACCGCCGAGTGTGCCAACAGAAGCAGTAGCACCATGTCCCACGCACCGCTGACTGCCCCAGCAGCAAGGTACTGAACAAGCAGCAGCAGAGCCGTCGAGGCCGCGAAGGTCGCCAGCTTCCAGCGGACGATTGCCTTGTCGGCGACGGGTTGAGCGGTCACGTCTTCTTGGGAGGGATGATCCATAGTTCCCGTTCGGGTTGCGGCACGGGCCAACTCCACGCTATACCCGCTGATTGTCGTCGAATTGCGTTACGCCCGCAAGGCCCGGCATTGCCATTGCTGCGGCCCTGGGCTGGCCGGTACGTTCAGGTACCCAAACGCTAGATTCTCGCGATCTCCTACGGCGGTACGTCTGGCAGTCGCTCTGTTCGGGAAGGCGGTCGCCCAACTTGTCTCGCAGAAAGGGCTGTCATACAGCCACTGGAACGAATTCCCGAGCAGATTCGACTTCCCCGAGGTGCGTCGGGAGAAGGTGATCCAGCGGGAAAACCCTAACACAAGGTATGTGTAGTAGCCCGGGGGGCTGGGGCCTCGCGGATGTTCGTGGTCGGCGTGGCCCGTCGAGCAGCGTAGGAGCTGCCTTGTTCGATTATCACGCTACACTTGCAGCAGTCGATCGCGGTCGACGCCGATGCTCCCAGCTCGATCCCGCGTTGTGCGCCTCCCTCTTCTTCGGGAGTCAGTCGCTATTGCGCGAGGAAACGTTACAATCTGCAATTGCCCCGCTTTTCCGATCCGCAGGCATGGGCTATACTTCCGAGTTCACGATACACTCAACTACCATTGTTGTGGGAAGGTCAGCGAATGGCTCACACCGTAGAGTCCTTTGTCGAGACGCTCCGGGCCGACGGCGTTGAGGCCGGGCGCCAGGCCGCGGAGGAAATCCGTAGCGAGGCCCAGCAGCAGGCCGAGGAGACGGTTCGCGAGGCCGACGCCAAGGCTCGCCAGATCGTGGAAGAGGCCGAGCACCAACGGGAGATGACGCTCGAACGCACGCGGACCGACCTGGAACTGGCCGCCCGGGATACGATAGCTCAACTCCGTGACGTGCTTGGCCAGGCGATCAACCGACTGCTCACCCGGGCAGCTTCCACGACTCTCGACGATAGCGACTTCATCAAGGAGTTGATCGGCGAGGTCACCTCGGCCTACGCCCAGTCGGACGCGACGGACGAGCAGAAGCTCGAACTGAATGTGACCGAGCCGATGGCGCTTAGGTTGGCCGATTGGGCGGTCGCCTCGTTCCGTAAGGGGAGCGAGCAAGAGCTGTCGGTCGACTTGCACGGCGCCCTGGCCACTGCGGGTTTCGAGTACAAGCTGGCCGGCGGAACCGTCGAGATAACCCCCGAGTCGGTCGTGCAAGTGCTTTCCCAGATTGTTACGCCGCGGTTGCAGGAGTTGATTGCTTCAAGCCAGACGGGCGAGGCTGCCGAGGGCTGATTTGCTCATCCTCGGTCGCCCTCAGCCTCGGCCGCACTGCCGAACTAGCCCCCACGTTACCCGGAGTCCCGCTGATTCGCCGTTGTCGGCTCATCGAAATTGCGCCCCATGAGATTTCGAACTGCCTTTTGCCTGCCGGTCTTGCCCGAGCATCGCGACACCGCACCAACCCACTACGTCCCTTAATGAAATCTGCCCGGTATTTCTACATCACGACGCTTCCTGCACTAGGCGATCTAGGCAGTGCGCCGTCGATGGGACTGGCCGACTTGCTCGAACACGTCGAGGAGAACCGGCGGTGGCGCGAGCAGTTGGAGGCGTTGGTCCTCTCGGACGACCTGCTACAGCGCGAGGCGCTGCTGGCCGGCGAGACGGACGAAGTAGAGCCGGCGGTGCTTACGCTACCGCAGGTCCAAGGCGAGGCCCCGTTGCCGGAGTCGTTGGCCGCCGCGGCCGACGCCGACCACGAGGACCAGGAAGACCAAGCGACGGCCCTAGAGGCCGACCTGCTTTGGGAGCGGTACTTTCGCTACGTACACCGGTTGGCCCGCTCCCGCAAGAGCCGATTCCTCGTCCAGTGGGTCGAGTCCGAGATCGCCTTGCGCAACGCGCTGGCAGCGGCCCGGGCGAAGCGACTGGGGCTCGATGAGTCCGACTACCAGATCGCCACCGACTTGGCCCCTACCGGCTTGGCCCCTACCGACTGGGCCGGCACCGACGAGGATCTGGCCCCGGTGCTCACCGACTGGGAAGCGGCCCCCACACCGCTGGCCGGGCTGCAGGTGGTGATTCGGGCGCGCTGGGCGTGGCTCGACCGGCACGACGCCTGGTTCTCGTTCTCAGTCGACGAGTTGCTCGCCTACGCCGCCCGCGTGATTTTGCTGGAACAGTGGAGCCGCACCGAGGAGAAGGAAGACGTCGGGGGTTAAGGGGGCTGGAAATAGAAAAAGGGGGGATAGATGAACGAGTGGATCCAGCCAGAAAAGGGAACAGCCAGGTGAATGCGAGGATTATTGCGGTTTTCGGGAACCTGGTGATCGCCGAGGTGGACGGTCGCGTGGTCCAAAACTCGCTGGCCTATTGCGTCCGCTCCGACGGTGTGCGGCTGATGTGCGAGGTGATCCGCGTCCGCGGAAACGTCGCCGACCTGCAGGTGTTCGAGGAGACCCGCGGCCTGCGCGTGGGCGACCCCGTGGAGTTGCAGGACGAGATGCTGTCGGTCGTCCTCGGCCCGGGGCTGCTGGGCCGGATCTACGACGGCTTGCAAAACCCGCTGCCCGAGTTGGCCGAGCAGGTCGGTTTCTTCCTGCAGCCGGGCTACTACATCCACGGCCTGTCGCTCGAGCAGCAGTGGGACTTCACCCCGGTGGCCAAGCCGGGCGAGGTGGTCGCGGCGGGCGACACGCTGGGCACCGTGCCGGAGGGCGAGTTCAAGCACCGAATCATGGTTCCGCTAGGCTGGCGCGGCGAGTACTCCGTCGAGAAGGTTGCCCCGGCCGGCCAATACACGGTCGAGCAGGAGATCGCCGTGCTCGTCGGCCCCGACGGTCTGACGCACTCGGTTACGATGCAGCAGCCGTGGCCGGTCAAACGGGCGCTGAACGTCTCGCGGCGGCGGACGTTGCCCACCGAGCCGCTGGTCACCCGAGTCCGAATCATCGACTCGATGTTCCCCATCGTCCGCGGCGGGACGTACTGCATTCCCGGGCCGTTCGGGGCGGGCAAGACCGTGCTGCAGCAGATTACCGCCCGGCATGCCGAAATCGACATCGTGGTGATCGCGGCCTGCGGCGAGCGGGCGGGCGAGATCGTGGAAACGCTCCGCGATTTCCCCGAACTGACCGACCCGCGTACCGGCCGCAGCCTGATGGAGCGGACGATCATCATCGCCAACACGTCGGCCATGCCGGTCGCCGCCCGCGAGGCGTCGGTCTACACCGCCACCACGCTGGGTGAGTACTACCGACAAATGGGGCTGAACGTGCTGCTGTTGGCCGACAGCACCTCGCGCTGGGCGCAGGCGATGCGTGAGCTCTCCGGGCGGCTCGAAGAGATTCCCGGCGAAGAGGCCTTCCCGGCCTACCTGGAAAGCCGCATTGCCGCGTTCTACGAGCGTGCCGGAAGGATCGAACTGAACGACGGAACGGCGGGCTCGCTGACGATCGGCGGCACGGTGAGCCCGGCGGGCGGCAACTTCGAGGAGCCGGTCACGCAGGGAACGCTCAAAGTGGTCGGGGCATTCCACGGTCTTTCCCGGTCCCGCAGCGACGCCCGCCGCTACCCGGCGATCGACCCGCTCGACTCGTGGAGCAAGTACGACGGCATCGTCGACCCGGAGGCGGTCGACCGGCTGCGGCAGCTTCTCCGGCACGGCAACGACGTGCAGCAGATGATGACGGTGGTCGGCGAAGAAGGCACGTCGATCGAAGACTTCACCGTAGCGCTGAAGGCCGACTTCTTCGACAACTGCTACCTGCAGCAAAACGCCTTCGACGAGGTGGACGCCGCCACGCCCGCCGAGCGGCAGAAGGTCGTTTTCGGCAAGGTGATCGAGGTGATCGAGACCGACTTCCAGTTCGCCGATAAAGACGAGGCGCGCCGCCGGATGTTCGAGGTGACCGACCTGTTGCGCAACTGGAACTTCGCCCCCGTCGACTCCGAAGAATACCGCCAATGGCTTGACAAGATCGACCAGTTTATCGCCGAGGCCAAAACGCCTGCGGCCGTGGGAAAGGGCTGATTGGATGAGGAAGTATTTCGACGAAATCCAGCAGATCGCCGGAAACGTGGTGACCGTGAACGCTTCGGGCGTCGGTTACGACGAGTTGGCCGTGATCCAGTCGAAGCACGGCGAGTCGCTGGCCCAGGTGATCCGGCTTGAAGGGCAGCAAGTGAGCCTGCAGGTGTTTGCCGGCTCGCAGGGTGTATCGAACACCGACCGCGTAAGGTTCTTCCAGCGGCCGATGCAGGTGCCCTTCTCCGACAACCTCCTCGGCCGGGTGCTCGACGGCTCGGGCCGGCCGCGCGACGGACGCAGCGAGGTGAGCGGTGAAATGACCGACATCGGCACGTCGGCAGCCAACCCGGTCCGCCGCCGCATGCCCGACCAGATGGTCCACACCGGCATCCCCATGATCGACGTGTTCAATTCGCTGGTCGAGTCGCAGAAGCTGCCGATCTTCTCGGTGGCCGGTGAGCCGTACAACGAGTTGCTCGCTCGCGTCGGACTTCAGGCCGATGCCGACGTGATCATCCTTGGCGGCATGGGGCTGCGGCACGACGACTATCTGAAGTTCCGCCAGGCCTTCGAGGAGGGTGGCGTACTCGGCCGGGCGATCATGTTCATCCACACGGCCGCCGACCCGGTGGTGGAGTGCCTCATGGTACCCGACCTCTGCCTGGCCGTCGGCGAGCGGTTTGCCCTGCAGGGCAAGCGCGTGCTGGTACTGCTGACCGACATGACCGCCTTTGCCGACGCGCTGAAGGAGATCTCCATCATCATGGAGCAGATCCCCTCGAACCGCGGCTACCCGGGCGACCTCTACACCCAGATGGCCCGCCGCTACGAGAAGGCGATCGACTTCGACACGGCCGGCTCGATGACCCTGCTGGCCTGCGTCACGATGCCCGGCGACGACGTCACGCACCCCGTGCCCGACAACACCGGCTACATCACCGAAGGGCAGTTCTATCTCCGCGGTGGGCGGATCGAACCGTTCGGATCGCTCTCGCGGCTGAAGCAGCAGGTCAACGGCGAGACCCGCGACGACCACCGCGCGATCATGGATGCCTGCATCCAGCTCTACGCGCTCTGCCGCGAGAGCCGCGAGAAGCGCGACATGGGCTTCGAGATGTCGGACTGGGACCGCAAACTGCTGCGGTACGGCCTGATGTTCGAGCAGCGCATCATGGACCTCTCGGTGAACATCCCCCTGTTCGACGCCCTGGACCGTTGCTGGGAAATCCTTGCCGAGTGCTTCGAGCCGGCAGAAATCGGCATCCGCCGCGCGATCACCGACAAACACTGGCCGAAGCAGGACGGCGAAGGCCAGAGTGAAGCGGAGAGCGAACCCGAGAGCGAACCGGAAGCCGTCCCCGCGGAAGCGTAATTGCCCAGATTCTCCCACAATCACCCCCGTTTGCGATCTGGTTGACTGGTGGCCACGAAGATCAAACTTACCCGGCCTGAACTGAAGCGCTACCGCGAGGCGCTGCGGCGCTACGAGCGCTACCTGCCGATGCTCAAGCTCAAGCAGCAGCGGCTGCAGGTAATGCTCCGCGACGTGGCCCGGCAGCGGCTCGAAGCCCAGCAGCAGTGCGACGAAATCGAGGCCACCCTGCGCCAATACGAGAGCGTGCTGGCGGATCGGGCCGGCGTGCCGCTAGGCGATTGGGCCAAGCCGAGCGAGGTCCTCGTCGGCGAGAAGAACGTGGCCGGCGTGCCGGTGCCCGTCTTTCGCGACGTGGCCTTCCCCGAGGCCCGCTACAGCCTGTTCGGCACACCGCCGTGGGTCGACCGCGCGCTGGCCGATCTGCGCGAGCGGAGCCGCCGGCGGGCGCTGGTGGAAGTTCTCAACCGGCAGGAGCAACTGCTGCGGCGGGAACTCATGCGGATCATCCAGCGCGTCAACCTGTTCGAGAAAATCATGATTCCCGATGCCCGCGAGGCGATCCGCCGCATCCGCATCAAGCTGGGCGACGAGATGACCGACGCCGTGGGCCGCTCGAAGATCGCCAAGAAGAAGCTGGCCGCAACACTCGATACGCAGCCGGGAACGGCCGACATGGTGCCGAGCACGGAAGACGTCGAACGCAATGGCGACGAGCGGCCCAAGGAGGAGCAACCATGATCGTGCCGATGCGGAAGATCTACCTGGTTGCCCGGCAGACCGATCGCGATCATTTGCTCGAAGTCCTCCGCGAGTTGGGCATCGTCCATCTGGTGCCGGTCGATCCCAAGTTGGCCGTGCCCGACGAGAAGACCAGCCGGCGGGTCAACAGGATCAAGTCGGCCTTGCACGCGCTCTCTGGAGTGGAGCCTCGCGGCGAGGAGCCCGATATCGCTCCGGTCGAGGCGGCCCGCGAGGTGCTCGACATCCAGCGCCGGGCGGCCGAAGGGCGGAACCACCTGGTCACGCTGTACCACCAGTTGGAACGGATTGCCATGTGGCACGACCTGCGTCTGAAGCACGTCGAGGAGCTACGGCAGGCGGGCATCGACGTGCGTTTCTACGTGGTGCCGTCCGACGTTTTCGATCAGATCCGGGCCGAGTGCGTTGCCGAGGTCGCCGACCTGCCCGGCCGCAAGTTGATGATGGCCGTGGCCGACCGGACCGGCGAGATCAGCGTGCCCGATTCGGCGGAGAGGATGCGGCTCCCGTCGCGCGACGCGGCGGCGATTCGGGCCGAGGCGAAGGAGGTCGACGAGGCCGTCCATCGTGACATCGAGCGGCTGCACCAACTGGCCCACCAAATCCCGGCTATGGAGTCCGAACTGCTCCGGCTTGACCAGCAGGTCGAAGAGACCGTCGCCGTGCGCGGGGCGGTGGCCGACGAGAAGTTGTTCGCCGTCCAAGGCTGGCTGCCCGAAGAGAACTGCTCCCAGCTCGACGCGCAGCTCACCGAGCAGGGCATTCCGGTCGTGCTCGAGAAGCTCGAACCGGCCGAGGAGGAACAGCCGCCGACGCTCGTCCGCCCGCCCGCTTGGACGCGGCCGATCGAGGGGCTGTTCAAGATCCTCGGCACCGTGCCCGGCTACCGCGAATTCGACGTTTCCGCCCCGTTCCTGTTGGCTCTGCCGATTTTCACGGCGATCCTCATCAGCGACGCCGGCTACGGCGCGCTGCTGCTGCTGGGCCCGGCGCTGGCCTATCCGTGGGCCAGCCGCAGTTTTGGCGTCCGCTTCACGCAGTTGCTGATGGTCGTCGGCGCCGCGTCGGTGGTCTGGGGTGTGGCGACCAACGCGTTTTTTGGCTTCGCGCTGCTTCCGACGACGCTGGTCCCCATCGAACTCAGCGGTGCATCCCGGACCTTCATGATGCGGCTGAGCTTCACCATCGGGGCGATCCACCTGAGCCTGGCGCAGCTCTGGCAGGGCGTGCGGTATTTCCCCGACCTCCGCTGGCTCAACCGCCTGGGGTGGGCGCTTTTCATTTGGGGAATGTACGGCGTGGTTAACATGTTCGTACTGCAGAACCCCATGACCTGGCAGACGCCGTGGCCCTACCTGCTGATCGCCGGCGCCGTACTTGCCATCGGATTTGCCAGCCCGAGTGCGAACCTGGCGAAGATGCTCGGCATGGGCCTGGCCCAGTTCCCGCTCTCCATGCTCTCCGCGTTTTCCGACGTGATCAGCTACGTGCGGCTGATGGCCGTTGGGCTGGCCAGCAGCGTGCTCGCCGCCAGCTTCAACGACATGGCCTTCCAAGCCGGGGTTTTGCCAATCACCATCGCCGTGCTGATCCTAGGGCATAGCCTGAACGTCGGCCTGGCGATGATCGCCATGTTCGCGCACGGGGTGCGTCTGAACATGCTCGAATTCGGCAACAACCTCGGCATGGAATGGACCGGTTATCCCTACCGGCCGTTTGCCCACCGTAGCCAATGATTTGAACCCCCCAATACACTATTCGTCCAACGCATTGTCCAGGAGTAGAACCCGTGATAGAAGACGTAGCCTCTCTCTCAGTCGCAAATGTTGTCCCGATGCTGCTGGCCGCCACCGACACGTTCTGGCGGTTCCTGGGCGAGTCGAGCACGGTGCTGAGCCTCGGCCTGGCCGGCCTGGGCAGCGCGATCGGCATCGGCATTGCCGGCCAGGCTGCCGCCGGGGCCTGGGCCAAGGAAGCCCGCGCAGGCCGCAACCTCAGCTTCACCTACATCATCCTCGTTGGAATGCCCATCAGCCAAACGCTGTACGCCATGATCGTGATGGTCAACATGCGCGACGTCTTCGCCAACGTCGACGTTGCCATTGCCGACGCCGGACTGCTCTTTGGCATCGGCCTGGCCAACGGCATGGCCCAAATGCTCTCGGCCTGGATGCAGTCCTTGGTCGGAGCAGCCGGCATCCGCGCGCTCAGTGAGGGGGAAGGCAAAGGCTTTGCCTTCATCATCATCACCATGGGTATCGTCGAGACGGTCGGTATCTTCGCGATGGTGTTCCTGCTGGGCATGATTCCTTCGGTATAAGTTCTCTTGAAGCGTGCAAGAGGTGTTTGCCAATCGAGATCGCTCCGCTCATCGGTATCCGATGCGAAGCGTGAACGGCTTGCAGAGAACGTCAGCATGGGGAAGGCAGCAGCCGCGTTGTCAGAATTCGTGAGACGGCGGTAGCTCGACACAGAAATCGGCCTTTTCTGACGAAATACTATCGGTTCTGCTGTTGGCTCTCCTTCGAAAGCTCATATACTATCGGTAACATACAGTAGTGATAGTATTCTTGCAAAGGAGGCCTCGCCATGGCCAAGCCCAAAACCGGCACCTGGAACCGGGGCAGAACAAGCCCATTTCGCGGCGAGAAGCTTCCCCCGGAGCCGCTGACCGCCGAGGAGGTCGAACGACTGATCCGGGCCTGCTCCAATCACGCCCCGACCGGCGTACGGAACCGGGCCTTGATTGTCGTGCTGTGGCGGGGCGGCCTCAGAATCGGGGAGGCACTGGCGCTGAAGCCCAAGGACCTCGATCCCAAAGCCGGCACCATCCGGATCCTGCACGGCAAGGGCGACAAGTCCAGGATCATCGGCCTCGACGCCGGGGCCTGGGCCGTCCTGCTGCGATGGCTGGACCGGCGGGCGGCCCTAAAGATCAACGGCCGGCGGAGGGTCTTCTGCACGTTACAGGGAAAGCCCGTGCAGCCCCAGTACGTCCGAGAACTTCTGCGTCGACTTACCGGGAAGGCCGGCGTGGAGAAACGCGTGCACGCTCATGGCCTCAGGCACACGCACGCCTCCGAACTTCGGTCCGAGGGCCACGATATCGGCATCATCTCGAAGCAGCTGGGGCACGCCTCCGTGGCCACCACTAGCCGCTACCTCGACCACATCAATCCGCAGGCGGTGGTGGACGCTATTCAGGGCCGGGAGTGGAGTCTGGACAAAAAGGGGTGACGGTTGAGAATTGTCAGTGTCCGACTCGGAACCTGGAATGCCCCTACGCGACACCTACGCAGTTGTATCTGGCGGCTGTGGGGACATAGCGGCCTGAGGGAAGCCGCGATCAACTCCTCATCGTTCGTGCCGGTCGCGAGCCACCCGCCAACCCCCGGTCAAGCTTGGCGTTCTTCCGATCCAACCGGGCCATCCACCTCTCGTGCCCGCCGTCGTCGAGCAGTCGTTCAAGCTGGTGGGACTGCTGGCAGGACCGGTATGTCAAGTCGTGGCAGATTTGACATCCGAAATACCGGTCGCCCGGCGGGAGGTGGAGCCTGCCGACACGCCGCTCGCACGCGACGCCGTCCACGATCAGCGGGCACGTGAACCACCACCGCACTCCGCCGAGGTGTGGCTGGGTGGTTTGTAGCCGGATCGGGATGACGATGTCCTCGGGATCGCCCTCTTCTGAATCCTGCCAAACGTAGGAAACCTGAAGGACCCGATCACCAGCGGGGCCGAGCACGGTCTGGAGCGCCACGGACATCACGTCGCCATTTCCCCAATTCACGCTTCCCCAGGTACCGAACCGCAACGCCCTTTCTCTGGCCAGTTGTTTCACGTCGATCGAAATGCACTCCTCGACCGTGGTCTTCACGTTCCACCGGTCCCATTCTCCGCTTCCCGGTCCGCCCATGTTTGGGTCACCTCGATTTTGCCTAGATCATCTGGAAATCATCAAGTGCTTCCGATCGCGGTCACGGTCAAGGGACAGGGCCTCCGGCACTCTCATGGGAAAACACTCCTCATGTCTATCAGTGGTCGGAACCTTCCTTCACTGTACGGTCATACTGGTGATCCTACACTTTCGTGACTTGGTCATATTGGTGATGTGACCCTAAGGGGTCGGAAAAGAATGACCAGTGAATGGACTATTTCACGGGTTTTATCCTAAGGGGTCGTTAAATGGGGTCTCAGGGGAATAAGTAACCTCTTAGTGTCTATCCGGTGACTTCTTAGGCCTGTCTTTTCCGACCTCTTAGGAAGCACATCCACAGATCGGCCGCAGCGATGACCGCTGCGCTGGCTGCGGAAATGGATGAACCTATGCCCGGCCTCCTGATCTTCGTTCTGATCTTCGCAAGCGTCGGCTTTCTCTTCTCCGCAAGGGAATTCGCTGAAGTGAATGTGCTCAAGCCTGCTTTCAGTGCGTTTCCCATGCCAGTGCCCATCCTGATTGCGATAGCGTTTGAATCCGTCGCCGACTACGGATGGCCTGTGATTACGCTACTCGGCGTGGGCTCGGCTTTCGCACCGGATGAGTAACGTCTACGCGGGTGGCCCCGACACTTTTCCGCATCACGTGTTGGCACCTCTGCCGCTATGTCGGGAAAGTGTCTGGGTTGCGCAGCAACGAGAGGTTCCGTGATCCATCGCCGCGCCTCTTGTGGCGTTGCCACCTGGACGGGTTTTGCGAACGAATCGCCAAGATCGTAGCGTCCTCTCCGTAAGACCGTCCAGGCCACCCTTTCTGTCCGGGGTACGCGGCAAGACCGGGCCGTGACCATCGGCCGTGCGCGAGAATCGTCTACGTGGGCAGTTTGGCCTCGACGCCGCGCATGTACGCGAGACTCTCCCGCGCGATGCGTTGTGGGCCGGGCGAGTAGTCGAAGACTTCGACAGAGACCCAGCCGTCGAACTTCACGTCGCGCAACGCCCGGAAGATGGGCACGAAATCGAGGTCGCCCATGCCGGGGCCGCGCGAGTTCGGATCGTTGGCGTGGAAGTGCACCAACTGCAAGCCGTGCCGGCGGATCAACTCGGGGATGGGGGTCGGCTCGCCGGTCATGGCGTTGCAGTCGAGCAGCAGCTTGCAGTGCGGCGAGTCGACCATCTCGGCCAATTCGACGGCCTCCGCCGCGGTCCGCAGGAAGTTCGTCGCCTTCGGCGAGAGCGGCTCCAAGGCCAACACCACGCCGGTCTTCTCAAGCACGGGCACGGCCGCCTTGAGCACCTCGGCGGCGTATTGCATGCCCTGGTCGCGGTCGATCCCCTTGGCGAGGTTGCGTTGCTTGGGCGAACCGAAGACCATGATCGAGCCGCCGAGATCGCAGCAGAGTCTGGCCAATTCGCCAAGGTAGACGGCCGTCCGACGACGCGTGTCCTTGTCCGGGCTGGTCAGGTGGAGGCCTTCGGTCTTGGCCAACAGCCAGTGCAGGGCGACAATCTCGATGCCGGCCTCGTCGGCCTGCTTGCGGAGTTGCGTGCGTCGCTGCGGCGGGATCTTGGTGACGTCGGTGTGGATCGTAAACGGCGCGATCTCCACGCCCGCGTAGCCGCACTCGGCCAGGAACCGGAAGATCTTCCCCTGCGGCCAGCCTTCGAAGGCCTCGTTGCACATGGCGTATTTCATGCCCGGCGGCTTCTCCGCAGCGGATGCCCGGCTGGCAGCGTGCGATCCGACCAGCGCCGCGGCCGCGGCATGCTTGAGGAAGTTGCGGCGCGAATGACGGGCCATGGAGATCTCCTTGCAGGCTTCCTGATGTGTCAGGCCGTACAACGGTTGGAGTATATCACATCGACCCCGAAGGGGTCCAAACAACATAGCCCGGGAGGCGCGCAGCGCACCCCAGGGATGGGAGGCCCTTGCAAGGAAGCGAACGCCGAAGCCGTATCCCCGGGGTGCGCCGCAACGCGGCGACCCCGGGCTGGGATTTGTAACGCCTTCGGCGTATGGCATACTCGCCAACCGCCATTCTCTTCGCCGGCGACTACTCCGGCAGCGGCTGGTCCTTGGTCTCCGGTGCCCAAATCAGGGCGAACAGGCCCAGGGCAAAGATGAACGAGAGGATCGTGGCCGCTTTGCGGAAGGGCTCGTCGACGTACCCTTCCAGCATCGTGTTCAAAGACATCAACATCGGCGGGAAGCCGGCGGCCAGGTAGCGCACCGTGTTGTAGCAGAACCCGACGCCAGTGCCCCGCAACCTCGTGGGGAAGAGTTCGGGGAAGTAGATCGAGTATCCGCCGAACACCGAAAGGTGGGCAAAGCCCATCATCGGCAACATCCAGTACGCGTCGGTTGCACTGTCGAGGAAGTTGAACACGAAGATCGTCGTACCCAGACACATCAGAAACGCCCAGAAGAACGCCTTCTTGCGGCCCAAGGTGGTTGCGGCGACGGTAAACGCCAGCATGCCGAAGAACGCGCCGACGTCTTGCAAGGCTGTTGCCCATCCTTTGACGGTGTCGATCGTCTCCTGGGTTTCTCCGTTGGCCTGAAGCGCACCGGTAATCAACTCGGGTGAGAAGAAGCCGATGCCCCAAAGCCCGGCCATACCGGCCAGCCCCAACGCCACGCCCACATACAGGTTTCGCCGCCAGACGGGGTGCTTGAATAGGTCGGGGATCGACCCGACGTGCTCGGAGGCATCGGCGCCTTCCTTGACCTTTCGCTTGGCCTCCTTCCAACGTTCCGGCTCTCGGAGGACCAGCACCATGGGAACCACAAGGATCGCCGGGAGGATCCCGACGAAGAAGATGATCCGCCAACCCGAGTAGCCGAACATGAAGTCCTGAGCGCCCGGCTGGATCTGCGTGCTCAGCACCGACCCGATGATGTTGCCGGTGGCCGAGAGTGCCTGTAGAGATCCTAGAGCCACGGCCCGAAATCGCCCGGGCACGCTCTCGGCGACCAGCGTGGTGGCCGCGCCGAACATGCCGCCGACTCCCAAGCCGACGAGAAAGCGATAGATGAGGAATTCGTTGGGGGTGCGCGACATACCCGAGAGACCGGTAAACCCGGAGTAGATCAGCAGCGTGACGACCATCGTTTTCACGCGCCCTAAGCGGTCGCTCATCATGCCGAAGATGATCCCGCCGGTGGCCCAGCCGATCAGCATGTAGGCCGTGGCCCAGCCGACCCAACGCTTGACCACGGCGTCGGCCGTGTCGTCCTCGGTCTCCCACTGCTCGATCACGTCGGGGTTCTCCGCATCGAGAAGCTCCGAGAGAGCCGGTTGCCGCGCCAGGGCAAAGATCCGCTGGTCCATGCAATCGAACAGCCAGCCGCAGGAGGCGATGATCACGACCAGCCAGTGATACCGGGTGACCTCGCGATACCACGGCACGACGGGGCCGTCGGGGGACAACTGGGAAGAATCGGTGGGTTGTTTGGCCATCTGGAAAGGGACTCCTTCGCTCTGAAGTTCGTACGGCCGCTAGCCGGGGGCGGAAGCCCCCGGAGGGCAACGTATCTTCCTGCTACACACCCTCCGAGGGCTGCCGCCCACGGCTAGTGTCCTCAACCCCGCCTCGACCCGCCCGCTGCCAACTGCCTACTATCTACCGCCTACTATCTACTCCTCTACTCCCCCTGCGCCGCCAGCCACCGCTCCGCGTCCAACGCTGCCATACACCCCGTTCCCGCCGCGGTGACCGCCTGACGAAAGTAGTCGTCGGCCACGTCGCCGGCGGCAAACACGCCTTCGACGCTGGTGTAAGTCCGCCCGGGCGTGGTCCATTTGAGGTACTGCTTCTCGTTCACCTCGAGCTTGCCTTTGAGGAAGGCCGTGTTGGGCGTGTGGCCGATCGCCAGAAAGACGCCGGTGACGTCTAACTCGAGGTCGTCCTCGCCGGCCGTGCTCGCCAGCCGCACGCCGGTCACGCCGTCGGTGTCGGTGCCGAGCACCTCGTCGAGCGTGCGGTTCCACTGGATGTCGATCTTGGGGTTATCCAGCGCCCGTTGGGCCATGATCTTCGACGCCCGCAACTCGTCGCGGCGGTGGACGACGTAGACCGTGCTGGCGAACTTGGTCAGATAGTCGGCCTCTTCGATGGCAGAGTCGCCGCCTCCGATTACGGCCACCGGCTTCTCGCGATAGCGCGGAAAGGCCCCGTCACACACGGCACATGCACTCACGCCGAGGTTCTTGAATCGCTCTTCCGAAGGCAGGCCCAGGTAGTTCGCCCGGGCGCCGGTGGCCACGATCAGGGCGGCCGTCTCATGAGCGCTGCCGTCGGAGGCGGTCAGCTTGAAGGGACGGGTGTCGAAATCCACGTCGACGATGTCGTCGGTAATCACCCGGGTGCCGAAGTTGACCGCTTGCTGACGAATCAGTTCCATCAACTCCGGCCCGCTGACGCCTTCTTTGGCATGCGGGGCCATGATCTGCCGCCGGGCCGAGTCGATCGAGTTATCGAGATAGGCCTCCAGATCGCCGGCGGGAAAGCCGGGGTAGTTCTCCACTTCGGTCGTCAGGGCGAGTTGGCCCATGGGGAACGTGCCGGCCGCTTGGTTCTCGGCCGTCATGGCCCCCTCGAACAGAAGCGGCTCGAGCGCCGCCCGGGCCGTGTAGATCGCCGCCGTCCAACCGGCCGGGCCGCTGCCGATGATAATCACTTTCTCGGGCATGAAGACTCCATCTCGTTCTGCCGGTATTGCAGTAGACGAAAAGGGGACAGGCACCTTTTGTGCGAAGCACCCTTCGGGCCGTTCCGGCAAAAGGTGCCTGTCCCCATTTCGTCTCCCTTTTCGTCACCGGGAGCGCAATCCAGCCATTATAGGGTCGGCCGTGTCGGCGCCCAGCGTCGGTGGTTGTCGGAAGTCGGCTGGCGGGCTATGGTTGAGCCAACACTCACTCTCAATCGGCCGATCAGAGAGGACCTCAATGACGACTTTGCTGATCGCGTTGCTAGCTTTCGGGGGCTATATAGTCGCCTACCATACGTACGGTCGCTGGCTCGCCCGCCGGGTTTTTGCCCTGGATCGCAACGCCCCGGTTCCCAGCAAGCAACTCCGCGACGACCTCGACTACGTGCCCACCAAGAAAGAGGTGATTTTCGGCCATCACTTCACCAGCATCGCCGGAACCGGCCCGATCGTGGGGCCGGCAATTGCCGTCTTCTGGGGGTGGCTGCCCGCACTGCTATGGGTAGTATTCGGATCGATCCTCGTCGGAGCGGTCCACGATTTCTCGGCTCTGGTGGTCTCGCTGCGCAATCAGGGCCATTCGCTGGGCGAGATCGCCGGACGAATGATCGCCCCACGGGCACGCATCCTCTTCCTGCTGATTCTCTTCTTTGCCCTGACGATCGTGCTGGCCGTGTTTGGCCTGGTGATTGCCATCGTGTTTGCCGGCTATCCCGAGTCGATCCTCTCGGTTTGGATCGAGATCCCGCTGGCCGTGGGTATCGGCTTCTGGGTCTATCGCAAGGGCGGAGGCCTGCTGGTGCCGTCGCTGTTGGCCTTGGGGGTGATGTACATCGCAATCTGGATTGGCGCCTACTATCTGCCAATCGATCTGGCGGCAATCTTCAAGATCCCGTTGATCGGCGAGCAGTTTGCCAACGCCGTGGTGATCTGGACGTTGATTCTGCTGGTCTACTGCTTCGTTGCCTCGGTGCTGCCGGTTTGGACGCTCTTGCAGCCGCGCGACTTCATCAACAGCCATCAACTGATGCTGGCCCTGGGGTTGCTGGTCGTGGGACTGGCGGTGGCGTCGCTAACCGGCGCAGCAAACCTGTTCACTGCGGCCCCGCCGATCGCCAAGGATATCCCGGCCGACGCGCCGCCGATCATGCCGTTTCTGTTCATCACGGTCGCCTGCGGCGCGGTCAGCGGGTTCCACTGCCTGGTCAGTAGCGGCACGACCAGCAAGCAGATCTCCAACGAATGCCACGCCCAGTACGTCGGTTACGGCAGCATGTTGTTGGAGAGCATGTTGGCGACGATCGTGATCCTGGCCTGTTGTGCGGGTGTGGGCATGGGGGTCGTGGCTCGCAAGAAGACCAGCACGTTCAGTTACCAGTACAACGCGGTCGCCGACGCTTCCGGCAACCAGATCGTCGGCCAAAAAGCCTGGCGGCATCACTACCAGACCGACGTGGCTGCGGGCGGGGGTTGGGCAAATCACAAGTTGCCCAAGAAGGTCGGAGCCTTCATCGAAGGCGGCGGCAATTTCCTCACGTCGGTCGGGCTGCCGCTGAAGATCGCCATCGGCATCGTGGCCGTATTGGTGGCCAGCTTCGCCGCCACCACGATCGACACGGCCACTCGACTGCAACGCTACGTGATCCAGGAACTAGGCAGCACGATCCGCCTCAAGCCGCTGACGAATCGCTACGTGGCCACCGCCGTTGCGCTGGTGCTCGCCGGGGCCGTGGCACTATTGGTAGGCGAGAACCCGGGCGGCGGCGGCATGCAACTCTGGCCGCTGTTCGGAGCGATCAACCAGTTGTTGGCCGGGCTGGCGTTTCTGGTGGCCGCGTTCTATCTTTGGCGCCGCAATAAGCCGATCTGGTTCGTCATCCCGCCGGTGCTGTTTCTGATGGTGATGCCCGCCTGGGCGATGCTCTGGCAGATGTTCAACCCCGACAGCGGGTGGCTGCAAACGCAGCGCTACGGGCTGCTCTCGGTCGGCGTGATCGTGTTGGCCTTGCAGGCGTGGATGATCGTCGAAGGGCTGTTGGTGTGGCGCAAGGCCAAGGGCGTGTTGGAAGAGCCGCTGCCACCGCCGCAATCCAAGCCGGCGCTGGAGGGCGGCCGCTCCTGCTGACGGCCGACGTCCCCAGGAGAACTGCAAAGTCGATTCGCGGGAGTGGAAAAGGGGGACTGGCTCCG
>CAYYNP010000190.1:0-19807 GCA_964472545.1 uncultured Planctomycetaceae bacterium
GCCGCCCCCACCCCCTCTCGCCAACATCCAAGACGCAACAACGCAACCGGCTCGTGGCCTGCGAACAACAAAACCTCAAACCACGGCTCAACACGCAGCCTGCCTCTAACCGCGGAATGTCCGCCGCGCGTAGGGCACTTCACTGCGATGTGGACACGTCATTAGGTCTCCCCTGCCCACGCCTCTGGCCCCGTTTCTGTTGCGCGCATCGTCTCCGCAAACGGTAGGCCAGTGTTTGGGGCAAGGTGTGCCGTGATCGTGCCTACCAATTCTGAGACATTGAAGGGCTTGGGGAAGACTGCGGTCAGTTTCAACTCGTCCTTTAGTCTTTGTAGGTCGAGGTCCATGCAGAAGGCGCTCATCAGCATCAACGGCGTTTTGGCGTACCTATCATCGTTGCGAAGCTGACGGAATAACTCGGCCCCGACGATTTGGGGCATTCCGTAGTCGGCCAGCACCAGGTCGAATTGGCGTTCTTGAGCGAGTTCCAGAGCTTCACGGCCGTTTTGGGCTACGTTGACCCGAAAACCCGCCGCTGTAAGGTTGAATTGAATGATGGCCGCCAGGGGCGGATTGTCTTCGGCGACCAAGATATGTTGGGGGACGTTTGTCATACCACCGTTCCTCTATCTGACGGAAATGCACGACAGAAGACTACGTCATGGCTGCTGCGTGTCAACGTGCCGGCAGCGATCGTGTCGATTTAGTCGATTGTAGTGCGTGTGCCGATCGTCTCCGCCGGTTGTTCAGCGAGAGGGCGCAGCAGGCGCCGGCTTCCCGGCGAGGTGGCGATCGAAGAACTCCAGCAGATTCTCCAACGCAATCTCATGACCGCCGCCGTGAACGAACAGGGCGGCGTTTTCCGGCTTGCCCGCGTCGGCGTAGGTGGTGCGGATCTCGGCCATGCAGGGTCGGGCGATCGACGGGGGGAATTGCGAGGGGGGCTCCTTCTCGCCGTTTTGGCAGAGCAGCGGACGCGGGGCGGTCAGTGCGTAGATATCGGTGAAGTCGACCAGTTCGCGCAGCCCGGGGAACTTCCAACACATGCAGTGGTTTTGCTCCATCTGGTCCATGCGGGTGAGGAACCCGGCGCTAACGGTGGCCGCCATGCGGGTCTCCATGCCGCCGAGCCACATGGCCATCTCGCCGCCGAGCGACAGGCCGCCGCAGCCGATCCGCTTGGCGTCGACCTCCGGCAGCGACGCCAGGTAGTCGACGCAGCGCATCAGGTCCCAAAGTCGCTCGCCCATCAGCGTGCGGCCCTCCTCGTAGACCTTGTGCTGGCCGACGTTGGTGGCAATCGTGACGTAACCCCGCGCCGCCAGCTCGGCGGCGAAGCCCTTGTAGGCCGACGCCTTCGCGTAGACGTCCTCCCGGGTGCCGCCGTGGCCGGGAATGCAGACGACCGCGGGAAACGGGCCTTTGGCTTCTTTGGGCAGCGTGATCCGCGCGATGATACGCCGCTTGGGCGTGGAGTTGATTTCGATCTGGCGGAGTTGGTAGGCGTCGTGGTCCTCGGTCTTCAGCACCTTGGGATTCAACGGGATCTCGGCGCGCTTGGCCAACAGGTCGTCCAGCTTCATCAGCGGGAAGAGCTTGCTGCGGACGTCGGCCTGCCAAGGGGCAACGTGCTGTGCCAGCCGGTTGGTGTACTTCATGGTCCGCAGCTTCGCCTCCTGCGCGACCGCACGCGAGCCGAGAGACGTGACCATCGACAAAGCAACACCCAATAGCATCGCCCCGAGGACCATCCTGCGCGTGTCTGCCTTCATCTCTGCAACTCCGATATTCAAGTGTCCGTTTGGCCGAAGGCCAAGTTCATCATAGCCTGGGGCAACGCCCCAGGAACACGTTGTCGATTGGCGTCGTTTGGCCGAAGGCCATAGTCACGCCCGTGCTGAATCGTGATTATGGCCTTCGGCCAAACAGGGTTCTATGCACCCGAATTCCTGGGGCGTTGCCCCAGGCTACGGTGACATTGGCCGTTGGCCAATCTCCTCCAACGCTGCAATGCCTTGGCGTAGGTTCGCCTCCAAGGCCACGGCCCGATCGTATCGCCATTCGACGCGAATCTTCACCGAATCGGACATCGTCCGCTCGATCTCGGCGATGACGTCCGGCAAGGCCTCGCGTTCGCTTTGCACGTGGGCTTGAATCACCGGCAAGGTAGCCGGCCCGGCACGCTGCAGCCGCTCGGCCGCGGCCGTTCTCTGGGCGGGCCATCCACGTCGAGTGATGACGCGGCAAAGCACGCCCGCCTGTTCGGCCGTGAGTTGGTCCGCCGCGGCGAACTCAATCAGGTCGGCCAGATCCGCCAACTCCTCGCCGATCCGCCGGATATCCTCTCGCTCCTGCGCGATCCTGGCCAGCGGCAGCATCGACTTGCGGGACCACTGCGGTTTCCAAAACTCTTCTTCGGCGTCGAGCTTGGCCAGGGCGTCGGCCAGCGCTTGCCGGTGCCCGTCGAGAAACGCCCGCATTGCCGGCAGGGCCGCTTTGCCCCAGCGCTGCAGCGTGTCGCGGACCAGTGCCAGTCGCTTCTCGTCCAGCAGCCGGACGTACGAGCAGTTGTCCTTGATGAACGGATACCGGTTATCCCACGCCCGTTTGACGTAGAACGAGCAGAGCATTTTCACGTCTTCGTCGGTGGGCTGCTTCGCGTGGCAGGCCTTCAGCAGGGCGATCAATTCCTCCACCTCCTCCACGCGCCGGCTGAAGTCGGCCCTCTGCGTCTTGAGGGCTTCCAGTTCCCGCTCGAGCCCCCGCTTCGCGTTGCGGTCGGTTTCCGCCAGCACATCGCTTTCGTTGGCGGCGATTTGCCTGTCGAAATCGGCCAGCAACGGCGGCGCCTGGGATACCAGGGCCCATTGCAGCACCGGAAGCGCGTCCGGGCCAAGCTTCGTGACGCGGTCGCGGATTCGAGCTCGCTCCCACGCGCCGAAGGGCCGATTGGCGAGGTAGATCGAACAGAGCGACCGGATCGCGTCATCCGGCCGCTGCTGAGCGTGCAACGATCGCACCAGTTCGGCCGTCGTTTCCATCTCTTCGCACCACCCGGCGAAGAACTCCGGCGTGTCTTCTTTCCACCAGGTGGGCTGCTCGATCTCGCCGGCCTGAATCTGCTCGTAAAACGCCCCCTCGGACTTGATGAACGCCTTGACGACCGGCAACGCCTTCGGCCCCACGTTGACCACGATCCGGTGCGGATATTCGACGATCGGATACCAATACGAATCCAGGCTGCCGCGCTTGCGTGCCGCGAACCGCAGCATGTCCGGCAGCTTCTCCAGCACCGCCGGGCGATCGGCATAATGCTCGAAGATCGCCAGCGCCCCGTTGGGCGGATGGTTCGAGAAGAAGCCGTACATGTTCAACACTTCCGGGTTGTTGAAGACGTCGACGGCCGTGGGGATCAGCGGCTCGCAGTGCTCGATGTGGGCCGTGGTGGCCACGATCAGCGGGATGTAATGGCCCGGCACGGTGCTGCGGCGGCGGTTGGCGGCGTCGATTAGCTCCTTGCAGAGCATGGTGCGGACGCGTGGGTCCTTGATGCCGTGGCGAACCACGTTGCCGATGCCCGTGTCGTGCTGCTTGGCCAACTCGTGCAAGATGGCGTAGATGTCGTCGTTGAGGACCTTCATGCCGAGGATCAGGCGGCTGGCCGCACTGCGGACCAGCGGCGACTCGTCGTGGATCAGCGGCCGGGCGAGCTTGATGACCTCGGCCATGTTTTCCGGCGGATCGGTCAGATACGTGGGGCTGTCGGAGCGGTAGATGTTCGTCAGCGCGGCCAGCGCCCCGGCCCGGATGCCGTGGTGCTCGTCGGTCAACAGCCGCTTCAACAACGGTAGGACCTCTTCGCCCCGCTCGGCCATCGCCGCCGCCGCCCCGCCGGCCGGACCGCCGCTGAAATGGCGCAAGAAGCCGGCGATCTGCTCGGGCTCCATCCCCTCGAACCCCCGGCGGTTCGTCTCCGCGATGTAGCCCGGGCTGTGGGCAAAGCCGTCGCCCATGCCGCCGGTGGCCAGTTCGAGTTGCTTGACGATCTCCCCTTGGTTGATCAACAGCGGCGGCTTCTCGCGCTTCGCGTCCTGCGATTTGCCGCCGCCGGCCAATTCCTCCAGCCGCTGCCGAAGCTTGGCCGCATCCGGGCGTTCTTCGCCGAGCATCTTCCCCAGCAGATCGAGCTGCACGTCGGCGGTGGCCAGCATGCCGTCGTCGAGGCTCTGGCCGATGATCGCCAGCGTGGCCGTAGCGTGACGTTCGAGCCGATCGTGGGCGGCCAGCATGTCCCGGGCGTACCTAAAGCCCTCCTTCGTGGCGGCCGTGCGCTCGGTCGTTTGGACGTAGTTGTCGAGGAACTCCCGCAACGCGCTCCACTTCTTCTCCTTGTAGAACCGGGCCGCCGCTTCGAGCCCCTGGGGCGGACGCCGCGCAAAGACGCTATCGCCGCCGAGGATCTGCAGCCGCTTGTCCGGCAAGCAGAGAAACAACCCCATGGCGGCCGTCATGTTGGGATACGTCCAGCGGCTGCCTCGCATGAAGGTCAGCCCGCCGTTGCGGGTGCGGCCCATTTCGTAGGCCCAGCGCATCTGGTTCATGAAGGCGTGAAACTCCTCCTCGGGAGCCAACGCCGCACCGACGGGCCCCCATGCGGCGCTGAAGATCGCGTCGGCGTGGCCCCGTTCGCGGCCCATCCACATATAGCAGACCGTCCGCGCCCAGCGATCGGCCATCTCCTCTTCGCCCAGCAGATGGAATCCGACGGCCGCCATGCTGTTCATGCCGTTGTCCATCCGCCCGCCCAGATCGCTGGGGCTACCCAGGCCGTAGGGGAAGTTCGAGCCGCAGAAGTCGCCGAAGAAGCGGATCGAACGCGGCAACGTATGGTCGTACGGCTCGATGCCACACTGCCACGCCAGACACAAGCCCACGAACGCGCCGAGGCCGGCGCAGTTGATCTCGCCGTAGCCGCCGCCTGCGGTGCCGGGTGCGGTCAGCCCGTTGCCGCCGCCGTGCGACCAACTCCCGCTGCGATATTGGGCCCAGGAGACATTCTCGGCCTCGCATTGAATCGCCGGCAGCACGAACGAATCGCCGGTCAGCAGGTAATACTCGCAGAGGTTGATCAGCCGATAGCCCTGCACCCACGCGCTCGCCCCGCGGCCTTCGGGGTACTCACTCTTGAGGCCCGCACAGAGATGCCGCCGGGCGAGCTCCAACGCGGCTTCGTCGCCGGTGGCCATCAGGAACGTGGGCGTCCAGAAGTTGTAGCGGTGCCAGGGGTGCTGGCTCATCACGAACCGCAGCGCGTCGGCCTTGATCTGCTGCGACTTGCGGCAATCGAAGGGCCAGGTGCCACTGTACGACAGTGTATCGCCCAGATCGAGCGTCACGTTCGCCGGCTTGCCTGCGCGGACGATGTGCAGCGTCAGCACGCCGCCCAGTTCGGGCGATTGGGCTTCGGCCAGCGCGTGTCCCATCTCCGGCCGCGGGTCTTCCGGGTCCTCGAACAACCGCCCTCCGGCGCCGAGGATCAGGTCGTCCAACTGCAACACGCCGGCCGCGGGTGAATCATCGAGCACGTGGACCACGATCAGTTCCTTCTGGCCGAGAATCTCGACGACGTAGGCCCCGGTAATCCCCACCGGCAACACCCGCATGCCCATGCGGCCTTTCGACTTTCGTAGCGTCAGCGGGTCGAGCTTCGCCGCCCGGGCTTTCGTTTCCGCGTCGAAGACGATCTCCCGGTTCACCCCGGCGACCGGCCTAGGGATCGTCCGGCACCGCATCTGATGCGCCGCCATTTCCGCCGGCCCGGGCAACGTGCCCAGGACGCTCGATTGCCGAGAGAAGAGGTCCGCCTTGACGTGGCGCACCTCGGAAAGTGCCTCTTCGACCAAGTCCTGCTGTGCCACAGCGGAAGAACCGGCGGCGATCAACACGAAAGCAATCCGCAACGGTAGTGCTCCGACATTCTTCATGGACGTCTCTCCGTAGCCCGAAGTGATGGTGCTTCGACTTCAATACCAGCCGCTATGGTAGCCCGCCGCGCGCCGCAGAGCAATTACCGCGTTTCAGTCGCCCCCAGGGCCATCCACGGCCCTTCCCGCGAAGCGGTAGCAGGCTCGTGCTTTAGCATCCCGACCACTCGGGTGCAGATCGGTGGATGCGGTTTTCTACGGCCGATTTGGCTCTTGCGGCTGGAGGTTGATGCTCTCCGTTGGCTCGGAGACAGGGCGAGGCAATAGGCGGACCTCAGCCGTGCGCGTTTCGTGGAAAGAAATTGCCCACTATGCGAAACATGGGGTATTCCCGACGCTACTCAACAACGAGCTCTTGGGCCAATTCAGGCCTTCGCAGAGTCGTGTGTGAGCCGCTTCGCTTCAGAATCGGCTTCCGTTTCCAGTGTCCGGCGCTCGACGTGCAGCGCGACAAGCGAAACCAGCGTGGCTCGGTTCAACGGTTTGCTAAGATAGTCGTCGCATCCGGCATCGAGGCACTTCTGGCGATCCTCCGTCATGGCGTGGGCGGTCAGCGCGATGATCGGCTGGACGTATCCTTCGGAGCGCAGCCTCCGCGTAGCTTCGTATCCGTCCAGAACGGGCATCTGCATGTCCATCAGGATCACGTCGAACGGGAGCCTTTCCTGTTCTGCCTTGCGAACGGCGTCCAGGGCAGCCTGCCCGTGCTCCGCGATGGTGACACGCGCCCCGGCCTTTTTCAGGAAGATCGACATGATTCGCTGATTGTCGACGCCGTCTTCCACCAAGAGGACACGGCAATCCAGTCTCGCGTCTGCCTGGGGGGGCGGCATAACGGCGGGCCCAGCCTGGCATGCTGCATCGCCGGGATTCGTCAGCATGCTCACACGCTTGAGAGACCCCGTCGCCACCTTCAACAGGAAGGCGCTTCCCTTTCCCGACGTGCTCCGGACGACGATATCGCCGCCGAGCGATTCCGCCAGACGCTTCGCGATGGCCAGCCCGAGTCCGGAGCCGCCGTATTTCCTGGTGGCTGATGCATCCACCTGTGCAAATGCCTCAAAGATGTCGCGCTGCTGATGCTCGGTCAAACCGATGCCTGTGTCGATCACCTCGAACTCCATCTGAGGCGCTTCCTCGCCGAGGCCGGACAACCTCGCCACGACCCGTACGCGGCCGGTTTCGGTGAACTTGACGGCGTTGGCGACCAGATTGATGAGAATCTGCTTCAGGCGGGCGGGGTCGGAGTGAATCCACTCGGGAATACGTCCTTCGTACTCGATGGCCAAGCCGATTCCCTTCTCTTCCGCCCGAACTTCCATCAGGGACACGACGTCGCCGACAATCTGGGCAGGCGAGCAACGGATCTTATCGATTTCCAATTTGCCCGCCTCGATCTTGGCCAGATCGAGAACCTGGTCGATGATGTCAAGGAGATACTTTCCGTTGCGGGTAATGACATCGAGGGCCTTGATGCGCTTGGGAGGCGCCTTGGAGAGATCGCCTTGGGCCCGCAGGATCTCCGTGTATCCGAGGATCGCCATCATCGGCGTTCGGATTTCGTGGCTCACGTTGGCCAGAAACTCGCTCTTGGCCTTGTTTGCGGCTTCGGCGAGAGCCAGCAACTGTCGGCGTTCGGTGACGTCGTGGAGAACTCCTTGGCTGCCGTCGATTCCGCCGCGGAAGTCCCGGGTGAAGGCGGAGAATAGGGTCACGTAGATCCGCCGCCCTTGCGAAGTCTTCAGGGTCAAGTCATTGACCTCCACGTTCCCCTCCCGAATCTCGGCGAGGACTCGACTTCGTTCGTCCGGCTCGAACCAGAATCGCTCCGGCAGAAACGGCTGGCCAATGAACTCGGCGACGTCGGATACCTCGAACAGCCGAAGAAACGCCGGATTCACGTACGTCGTCTTCCCGTCCCCGTCGGTCGTGTAGATACAGGTGTTGGATTCCTCCAGCATCCGGAGGTTGTCGTCCTCCTCTTCCTGAAGCTTCTCTCGAATGGCGTGGAAAACGTCGGTTTGGCTGACCACCCCGTGCAGCCGCCCGTCGTCGGCGACAACCAGCCGGCGAATCCCTCGCGCGTCCATCGTTCGGCTCGCGCTGCAGATGGAATGATCGGAACGCACGGTGATTGCCGGCGAGGACATCACGTCGCGGACCGCCGTCTGCCAGGGATCCCGATGCCGGGCAACCACTTTGCTGAGCATGTCTCGCTTGGTCAGCACGCCGACGGCGCGGTCCCCGTCGACGGCCACGGCACACGAGACTTCGCCGGAGGTCATGATCTCCGCGGCTTCCGCGACGGAGGCCCCCGGCTGAATCCTGACCACGTCCGTGCTCATGATCTCGGCGACGTCTTTCCATACGCTGTAGGATGCCATCGTGCGAACGACGTCGGTTTGCGTGATGATCCCGACCAACCGCCCGCTCTCCACGACGGGGAGCCGCTTGATGCGCATCTCTTGCATCAGCGTGGCCGCGTCCAGAACCGAGAAACCGGGAGGCACCGTCTCGATCGGAGAGGACATGATCTCCGCCACCGGCCTCCGTTTGAAATCCGCGTCCCGGTGCGCTACTCGCTTGAGCAGATCCGTCTCGGAAAAAATGCCGACCACCTGCCCGTTGTCGACGACCACGCCGCAGGAGACGCTGGCGGCGGCCATCGTCTGCGCCGCCTCGACCACGGTCGCATCCGGGGCAAGCGTCGACACGCTCCGGCTCATGATCTCACCCACGGTGAGCCACGTCCGGGAGGAAGTGATGCGACGATTTTGGCACGCATCCTTCATCTTGGTGCCGACGAAGTCGATCTGGAACGTACCCATTGCGCTCTCCTTACCGCCCTCGCACGATACTTGCCTGAAAGTCGTATCGTAAAACCTACCTCGCGAATCAACAATGACAGTGGGGCAATCCTCCCAGCCGTTGCGGGCAAAGAGGGGTTGGCCTTGGCCGCGATCGCTGCAATCCGAACCACCGATGCAACTAGACAGCGCTCCACCGAATTTTGAGTCGAGAGAGGATTGTCGTTTTGCGGGCAAACCCGGAGTAAGCGCAGGGCCGAATACCGCCTGCGGCGGCAAGGGACATCAGTGGCCCTGCTGGTGGCTGGGGTCGAGATGCGAGCAACGAGCCCCCAGTCGAATCACTGGAGGGTCACCGCTCGTACCTCGTGGTTCAACCCCAGCCACCCCTTCGCAATGGTCGCCCAGCCGAACAGATTTGCAGCGGGGGTAGCCGCATGCTAGAATGGCCCCCGAAGACGACAGGGGTACGGACGCCGAAAGACAAATCTGCCGGCCACGCGTCCGGCCGTCAATGGGGAGGTTGAAGATGGCGTCCGAATCTGAAGCAAAGCTGCCGTCGCAGCAAGAACTACTAGAGCTTCCGCGACGGGCGATCGTTGCCTACGCTATCCGCTGTGCGCGGCGCGTGCAGCCGTTGTGCTTGTGGGCATGGCCAGAGGAGCCAGAGCGCTCGCGAGAGTTGCTCAACGCCACCGATACGGCACTTCGATACGCGACTGAGTTCGCTCGCGGCGAAAGAGGCAGCCGTGAGTTGACACGTGCTGCCGCCGCGGCCATCGAGCGCACGGCCTCCGACACCACCTCTGGCGAAGGCCGCGCACGCTCCGCCACCGCGCGCTCTGCCGCCACCGCCGCCGCGCACGCCGCCGCCGCCGCTGGCGCTGTCGACACCGTCAGCGCCGCGGGCACCGCTGCCGACGCTGCCGTGGCTGCCGCCAGAGCCGCTGCCGGCGCCGCCGTCGCAACCGCCAGTCCCTCAGCCACGGCCGTGGCCGCACGTGTCGCAGCGCGCCGTGACCACCAACTTCTACGAGAGCAACTGAAGGGGCATCCCGGGATATTCCAGGAAGGCATCTCGCCCAGCGAACGCGGGTTTCTGGGGTCCTACTGGCCCGATGAGCCGCCTAAGTGGTACACCGAACTCGAGCCGCAACTGCGAGACGCGCTCGCCGAGCTTGCCGGCAAACCGGCCGACGACGCGGAACTCCGGCGCCAACTCGACGAGAAGCAGGAACGGGTTACCGAATTGCAGGCCGTCATGGCGCGGTTCGAGAAGGAGACCGCCGAAACCGGCAGGCAGCACGACCGGGAACTCGAAAGCCTGCGCGAGTCGTTGGCCACGGCCGAGCAAGAGGCCGTGCAATTCCGCCAACAACACGACAAACGCCTCGAAGACGCCGAACAACGCCGCCTGCGCCTGGAGGAACAGGTCGAGAAACTCAACGCCGAGTTGAGCGAAGAGCAGAAGCAAATCGACGAAGAACGTCGCTTGCGAAGAGAGGCCGAACGGGCCAAGGAGGACGCTGAGCGGGCCAAGACGGTTGCCGAGGAAGAACGCGACGAGAACATCCCTCAGAAGGTCAGTTGGTGGACGAAGCAAGTACTGGCACCGAAGTTCATCTTCAGCTTCATGGTCTTCGCGTTCCTGGCGTTCATCGTGGTAATGGTGCTCTTCGGCATCGCTGAGATCCGCAGTCGCCAGAAGCTCGAGCTGCTCTTGACCACGCGGATCGGCGAACTCCAGCAGCGTCTGACGGCAAACGACGCGCAAGGCGCCAGCGATGTCAGAGCGTCGCTTGATCGCCTCGACGATTGTCGTCAGCGGCTGCAGATGCTGACTTCCTCGGGGGCGGACCGCGAGTCAGAGACGCTCCGTGCCATCCGTTGCTGCGCGCACTCTGAACTGTGGGGCGATGCCGACGAGGCCGCGGCTGCTTCCTTCTCGAACGAGCCGCTCTACGTTCTCTGGCGATTCTGGCGGCCGGACTACATGAGCAGCGACCTGCTGCTGGCGTTGGTGGTGACGATCAGCGGCACCATCGGGGCGATTATCACCGTGGTGCGCAACGACAACGACCGCGGCGTGCGGCCGAAGGATCTGGCGTTCGGCGTGGCGGCCGGGTTTATCACGCTGCTGGCGATCCGCGGCGGAAAGAGTGCGTTCTTGTTGCGGACCGAGGAGGTGAGCTTCGTTTTCAACCCATACAGTAGCGCCTTCCTCGGCCTGCTGGCCGGGCTGTTTACCGACAAGGCCTTCGATCTGCTGCGGGGATTCGCCAACAAACTCGTCAAGGGCCTGCAAACAGCGTTCGACTTGGACGGGAAGCAGTCGTCGACGCCCCAGAAGTCACTCTCGACGCCCACAACTGCCGAGGCTTCGCCGGCCCCATCGAAACCGGCGGAGTCGACCGAAGACGAGCCGACAACCGGCGGCTGACGGCTCCACTGCCGACGCCGTCCGAACGCGATTTCGCGGGCAAGAACCGCCATCTTGAGCCGGCGGAACTTGCTCTCTTCGGTTATCCAACAGAAGGCCCGCCGCGGGGAGTCCCACGGCGGGCCAAGCGAATCGTAGGCGGCCGCGGCTGCCCGCGGCGACTTTGCGTTACTGCGGCGACGTCGGGAGGGCCGGAGGAGGCACCAGCGCGCCGCGCTCGATGGCCGGTGGCGGCAGCAGCGCACCACGCTCGATAGGCGGCGTCGTGGCCGGCGCGGGCCTCGTGGACGGTGCCGGCGGCGTGGCGCCGGGGGTAGAGGCGCTGGGAGTTGAGGTGCCGGTGGTGCCCGTGGCTTCGGTCTTGTAGAAGTGGGTAGACTCCTGGCTGACCAACTGGGTGCCCAGCGGCTGGCAATGGACTTCGGCCCGAAAGACGTGGTTGCCGGGCTTGGAGGCCTTGGCGTGGACCTTCAGCACGACTTCCTCGCCGGCGGCCACGGTGGGGATCGGATGGAAGACGACCTCGCCCGGGCGGATCTGGTGCTGGCCGCCCTCGCCGCGGGTCGGCTCGATGCCTTCGGAGAAGAACGCCTGCACCACGATGTTGTGGGCGTTCTTGGTGCCGCGGTTGGCGATCCGCAGTTCGTAAGTGGCCTCCTGGCCCAGCGGAATCGGACCGGACGGATCGCTGACGGTCAGCGCCAGGTCGGCGATCGCTTCCACCCGGGTCGACATGCCGGCCGTGTCGGTAAGCTGGCCGTCGGCCGTGGCCACGATCTGCAACGGGCTGGCGCCCGGCAGGCTCAGGCTGCACTGCATGGCGAAACTCTGCTCGCCCGAGGCGTTGAGTCTGGGGATCGTCCATTGCAGCTTAGTGCCGTTGGCCACAAGCTGGCTGCCGTCGATGCCGCCGACGTACTTTGCGCCTTGCGGCAGGCTGAGCGTTACCTGCACGTTTTCGGCCGCGGCCGTGCCCGGGTTGCGGACGCGGACGTTGTAGGCGGCCGTGGCGCCGACGTATTGGATCGTCGGGCCGGACATCTCCACCTGGAGTTGGGCCCGGCGGACGAAGACCTGCTCGGACAGATTGGCGTGCAACGCCCCGTCGCCGCGGACGTCGACGCGGATCTCCAGGTCGCCGGCCTGTCGGGCGGTCAACTCGACCTCGATCACCTTCTGTTGCCCGGCGGGCAGATCGCCCAGGCGGTGCGTGACCGATTGGGCCGTGTCGGTGCTCAGCGGCAGCAACTCGACCATCAGGTTCTCGGCCGGGCCGGTGCCCGTATTGGCGACCTGCAAACGATAGACTTCTTTCTTGCCGAAGAGCACGTCGTTGGGGCCGTCGAGGCTCAGTTGCAGCTTCGGTTCCTGGACTTCGATCATCGTCTGTGAGGCGACCGGCTTGTAGTTCCAGCGGACGCCGAGATCGAACGGCTTGCTCTGGCGGGGGATGATCTTCAACGCCAGCCGCTCGGTTCCCTTGGCGGCCAGATGGCCCACGCGCCACTGCAACGGCCCGCCGGCCTGATTCGACGCCGGGATCGCCGCCCCGGCTCGGGTGTCGGCACCGGCGACTTCGGCCCAAGCCGGCAATTCGATCGAGACCACGACCTCATCCGCCCCCACGTCGCCGGCGTTCTCGATCACCAACTCGTAGGTCGACTGCTTGCCCACGCAAATCTGCCGCGGCCCGATCGTCTGCACGCTGAGCACCGGACTCTTGCGGGCGAAAAGCACGTTATCGTCTCGCCCGGCCGTCGCCGGCGGCGTGACGCCCGGCGTCGTCGGCGTGGGGGGCGATTCCGGAACGACCTGGGAGAATCGGCCGCCCTCGGGTTGTACGGGCATCATCCGGCTGGGCGGGAGGGTCGACGTCGAAGGTGCCGGCGGAATGCTCGGCCGTGGTGACGTGGCCGGCATAGGCTCGCGCGGAGAGGCCGGCGTCGGACGCGTGGCCTCAGAGGCCGGCGTCGGCACGCGGCCGGGCATTGGCGACGGCGTCGGAGCGCCGGGAGCCGCCAGAGGCGGCGCCGGCGTGGCGTCGGGCTCGATCGGCGGCGTGGGGCTCGAAGGGCTCTCGTCCGCG
Source organism: uncultured Planctomycetaceae bacterium (assembly GCA_964472545.1). Taxonomy (GTDB): domain Bacteria; phylum Planctomycetota; class Planctomycetia; order Pirellulales; family Thermoguttaceae; genus CAYYNP01. The sequence goes on from CAYYNP010000190.1 coordinate 13,318, forward strand.
TCGTCGAAGGCCGACCGCCGCAGCGACGAAAGCCGCTCGTGTAACGGCCGCAACGCAGGATCGGCCGAGGTCGAGACACCAACGCCTTGTCCGCCCGGCGTACTGCTTGGGCGAAGCACCCTGGCCGGATTCGGCGGCGGCAAGGCGGGTGTCACCCTAGGCTCCTCGATTGGCGCGGCCGACGAGCGCTCCGACGGAGGATTCGGCGACCAAGTGGGCCGTGTGGCCGGTGTCGATTCGGCCTGAGCCGTTGGGGACGATCCGAGAATCCCGGCCCCCAGGAGCCCCGACCGCCTCGTGTTGGCGTTGGTGCTCGGCTCCCGACTGGGCTGTGCCAGGATGCTCCCCGCTCGAGGCGAGGTGGGGGCGTCGGCCGGATAGCGATATCCTTCGGCCGACAGCGGCTCGGGCGTCGGCTGGGCCGGCGTGTCGTCATCCCGGCGGAGGATGCCTCCGAAGATGTTGCGGCCGATATTGTCGAGCTGATCGGCCAGCGACCGCCGCCCGGTCGTGTTTTCCTCCGACGGCCCCTTGGCAGGCCCGGACGCCACAAACACAAATCCCAACGTACCGATCACCAGCACGGCTACGGCTATCTTTTTCTTCGACATGACAGGCCTCTGCGCAGGAAGACGGACAGAACGTCAAAACATCCTCCGTATCGGTCGGGAGGAATCTGCGGGTTTAGGGAACTTCTTGGATTAGCGCGAGAATGAGGATTTCGGGGAGCGGGTGGCGTGCGGTGGCTGCGCGGTGTATGTGGGATGCGTAAGATATGGTAACTGAGGAGACGCCGGCTGGTTGCCGGTTCGCTGGGGGGACGGTATTGTGAGATTCACGGCCGCGCAGGATCGCGTGGCGAAATCCTTGAGGCCGTAGGGTGCGTCTTGACGCACCATGAATCACTTGGGAAGACACGCGGTGCGTCGAGACGCACCCTACGGAGTTCGACCACCCGCTGTTCGCGGTGCGTCTATCCCCGCCACTCCGTCTCATCGACGGTGGTCTTGAAGTCGGCCTCGATCCGATCGGGCAGCTCTTCACCGGCCACCGCGGCCAGGTCGTCGGCCGTCGGCTTGCCGACGTAGATCATGCTCTCGCGCGGACATTTGTCCTGGGCCTTGCGGAAGTCGGCCTCGTCGTCGTAGCCGTCGTAGTTGATCGTGGGCAGGTTGCCGTCCATCTGCATCAAGTCGGCGTTGCGGCTACAGGCCGTACAGCCGATGCAGCCGACGTCGCAAACGCCCTTCACGTCCGGGCCGCGGTCCTGGTTCGAGCAGGCCACGACCAGCATCCGCTCGGCCTTGAACGGCACCATGGTGATGATGTTGCGCGGACACGTGCGGGCACAGGCCTTGCAGCCGATGCACTTCTGGTAGTCGATGGTCGAGAGGCCGTCGACGATGGCGATCGCGTCGTACTTGCAGGCCCGCTGGCAGTCGCCTAGCCCTAAGCAGCCGTAGACGCAGCCCTGCACGCCGGCCACCAGGTTGGCGGCCACGCAGGTCGATTCGCCCAGGTAAGGGGTTCGCTGCAGGCGGTTCTTGGTCGGGGCCGAGCAATTGACCACCGCCCGATAGGGGAGGCTCTCGGAGACCTCGACGCCCATGACCTCACCCAGTGCTCCAGCGCAACCGCTTCCGCCGGGGGCGCAGAGGTTCAGTTCGGCCCGGCCTTCGGCGACCGCTTCGGCGTATTCACCACAGCCGACGAACCCACAGCCGCCGCAGTTGGCCCCGGGCAGCGCCGCGTTGAGCGCTTCGACCTTCGGGTCGACGGCGACGTGGAAGGCCTGGTTGGCCCAACCGAGTATGCAGGCCATCGCGACCGCCAGCGCGGCCAGGACGATGGCAGCAAGGAGTATTGTTACGGTGCTCAACATGGGTAAACGATTCCCTACTCCAACATTATCTTCACGGCATCTTTAATTCCATCGCCGACGCCGGTGAATCCCATGAATGCCATGGCCATGATCCCGGCCACGATCAGACTGACGCCGGCCCCCCGCAACGGCTTGGGCACGTCGCACATATCGAGTTCCTCGCGAATCCCGGCCATCAGCGAGATGGCCAGCGTGAAGCCGACCCCTCCGGCAATCGCGTAGGTGAGCGCCTGGTGGAGCCCCCAGAGTTCCGAAGGGTCCTGCAACCGCTTCATGATCTCCAGGCAGGCGAAGAGGATCGCACAGTTGGTGGTGATCAGCGGCAAGAAGACGCCGAACGACTTGTACAACGGGGGAAAGAACCTCCGCACGTACATCTCGACGAATTGCACCGAGGAGGCGATCACGAAGATGTACATGATGTAGCTGAGCACGGAGAGATCGACCGTGACGCTCTCGTCGCCGCCGGCGGCCGCCCAGATCCACTGCGGCACGGGTGCTTCGGGACGCAGAATGAAGTACGTGAAGGTCCAACTCAACAGCGCCGCGATCGAGATCACGAACGTCACCGCGCAGCCCATCCCGAAGGCCGTATCGACGCGCCGCGACACGCCCAGGAACGGGCAGATCCCCACGAAGTACTGCAGCACGAAGTTGTTGATCAGTGCCGCACCGATGGCGATCTGGATCAGCAAAACCAGCGTATCAGTCACGCGATCCTCACTTCCCGCCGACTCTTTTCAATTTGCAATCTGCAATTCTCAATTACCAATTCTCATTCTCCCCCTTCAACCGGCCGCATCCTTCCGCCGCTGCCCATACCACTCCACTAAGCCCAACAACAATCCCAACGTCAAGAATGCTCCCGGCGGCAGCACCATGACGCCCCAAGCCGGAAACCAACTGCCGTCGAGCAGCACCACGCCAAACCACGTGCCGAAACCGAGGATTTCGCGAACCGTGGCGATGCTGGCCAACGCCAACGCGAAGCCCAGCGACATGCCCACGGCGTCGGAAATCGCCACGCCGAGGCCCTGCTTCGACGAGCAGATTTCGCAGCGCGAGATGATCAGGCAGTTGACGATGATCAGCGGGATGTACGGCCCGAGTTCCTTGCTCATCGGATACAAGAAGGCCGCCAGCAGCCGATCGGCGATGGTCACGAACGTGGCGATGGTCAACGTGAAGACCAGGATTCGCAGGTGTGGTTTCAACAGCCCACGGATCAGGCTGGTGATGATGCTAGCCATGATCATCACGAAGGCGGTCGCCCCGGCCATGGTCATCGCCGGCTTCATGGCGCTGGTCACCGCCAGCACAGGACACATGCCCAGCAACTGACGATAGACCGGGTTCTCCGGCAGGATGCCGTTGATGAACCGTTCCAGTGCGGTGGGTTCCGGTGCGGGCATGGCGGAATCTACTGTTGGGGGCTTTACTGCGGCTTCTGCTGTCGGATCGCTTCGGCGTAATGCGCGATCGCGTCGTTGACGATCTTGGCAACGGCCTTCGACGATATCGTGGCCCCGGAAAGGGCCTCGATCTGATTGCTGCCTTCGGCCGGCTCGGTCTTTACGACAGTAAACTCCTCGGCCGTCGGTTTGCCGACGAACTGGTTACGGAAGTCGGGCGGGTCGGCAATGTAGTTGCCTAGTCCCGGGGTTTCCTTCTGGTCGAGGACGTAAAGGCCGGTGATCGTGGTTACCTCGGGATCGAGCCCGATCAGCACTTCGATCCGATCGGCGAACCCCTGATCGCCGGCCGGCAGGATCCAGCCGACCGTTGCCCCGGCGGCGTCGACTGCCTGGTAGATCCGCTGCTCTTTGTCCTTGGTGCCAACGACTACTAACGGTTCTTCCCGGTCGCGATTGGCCGCGATCGACTTCTCCAGGTCGGCGCCGGGCACCAGATCCGGGATCTGCTGAAAGGTCTCGTTCTCCTTGTTGGCGATGATCATCGGCCCCAGGCCGGTCTGCACGCCGGCCAGCGCGGCACCGTAGACCAGCGCCAGCAGGATCACCAGCCAGGCCTGTTTGATGTAGCCGCCTTTTTCGGGCGCTTCGCTCATGATGGGCTACTCGTCCTTCTTTGGGGCCGGACCACCCAAGGGTCGCGGAATCGTCCAACGATTGATCAGCGGCACGGCGGCATTCATCAACAACACGGCGAACATCATGCCTTCGGGGTATCCGCTGAATACGCGGATCAGCATCACCAGCGCGCCGACACCCAGCCCGAAGATGAACTTGCCCTTGCCGGAAAGCGGGCTGGTGACCGGGTCGGTGGCGATGAAAAACGCACCGAAGAGCGACGCTCCGCTGACCAGATGGTAATAGGCCGGCATGGTCATCTTGGGCATGCCGGCCAGCGAGGCCGCTAGCCCGCAGACGTAGGCCGCCGCCAGCGTGCCGACGGGAATCTCCCACGAGGCGACGCGGCGGACGCACAGATAGGCCCCGCCGAGCAGCAACGCCACCGCGCTGATCTCGCCGAGCGATCCGTTGACGTTGCCCAGAAACAGTGGCCAGAATCCTCCGGCCCAGGGCGCCTCGGCAGGATGGCTCAGCGGCGTGGCCTGCGTGAGCAGTTCCAGGTTGGGCACGACCTTTGCGTACGCCCCCGAACCCATCACCTTGGCAAAGCTGAGCATCACGAACGCCCGGCCGACCATCGCCGGGTTGAAGATGTTGTATCCCAGGCCGCCGAAGACGACCTTGCCCAGCCCGATGGCCGTCAGCGAGCCGATCACCGCGATGTATAACGGGGCGTTGGCCGGCAGCGAGAGGCCCAGGATGACGCCGGTCACCGCCGCCGAGTAATCGCCGGTGGGAATCTGCTTCCCGCGCATCACGCTAAACACCGCCTCGGCCGCCACACACGCCAACACGCAGACGCCCACCTGGTTGACCGTCTGCCAGCCGAAGACCGCCAACGCCATCAGGATCGCCGGGGCCAGACCGATCAACACGTCGATCATCATCCGCCGCGTTGTCATACTCGTCGTCGAGAGGTGCGGCGACGGGGCGACGTGAATCGCCGGGGCGGCGGGCGGAGTTTCGGCTTGGGAGTCGCTGTTGGCCATGTTTCTAAGCTGCAATCACCTTACCCAAACGAATCAACTGCACCAGCGGCAGCCGGGCCGGACACACATAGGCACAACACCCGCATTCCATACACGCGGTGATGTGGTATCGCCGGGCCAGTTCCGCGTCGTCAAACCGTGCGGCCTGGGCCAGCTTGGTCGGCATCAGGTGCATCGGGCAGACCTCGCCACAGCGGCCGCAACGCACACAGGCAGTCTCCTCGGCCGTGTCGATCTCGCTGCGCGAGAGCACCGTGATGCCGCTGGTGCCCTTGGTTACCGGCGTGTCGAACGTGCCGATGGTGAAGCCCATCATCGGCCCGCCGGCCACCACGCGGGCGGCGTCTTCGGTCAGCCCGCCACAGAACTCGATCAACTCGCCGTAGTCGGTGCCGATGGGCACCAACAGGTTCTTAGGCTGGCGGATGCCGCGACCGGAGACGGTGACGATGCGATGCGTCAGCGGCTTCTCGCGTAGCACCGCCCGGGCCAACGCGGCCACCGTGCCCACGTTGCTGACCACCACACCGACGTCCAACGGCAGCCCGCCGGTGGGCACCTCGCGGTGCAGCGTGGCACAGATCAACTGTTTTTCGCCGCCTTGGGGGTATTTTGTCTTCGCCACGCGGACTTCGACGGGCGTGCCTTCCGCGGCGGTCGCCAGCGCTTCGATCGCCTTCGGCTTGTTGTCTTCCACGCAGGCAACCACCCGCGACGCGCCTGTGGCCCGGCCGGCCAACAGCGCCCCGGCGATCACCGCCGCGGGTGCTTGGAGCATCAGTCGATAGTCGGCCGTCAGATAGGGTTCGCACTCGCAGCCGTTGATCAGCAGTGTGTCGATCGGCCGCTCTTCGTTGCGGGTGAGCTTCACGTGCGTGGGGAAGGCGGCTCCGCCGAGACCGACCAGCCCGGCCCGTTGGGCGGCGCCGGCGATCTGCTGCGGCTCGAAACGGTCGAGCCCGTCGGTGGGCCAGTCGCCGCCGAAGACGTCTTCCAGCAAGGCGTCGCCTTCGAGCGGTTGCTCGTCGGCCGCCTTGATCGGCACCACCGGCACACGGCGTCCGTTGGGCAGCGTGGCCATACCGGCCCGGGCCGTCTTGCCGGCCACACTGGAATGCACCGGCGCGGAAACGAAGCCCCCGGCCTCGCCCACCACGTCGCCGACGGTCACCTCCGTGCGCGGTTTGACCGCCTCCTTGCACGGGGCGCCGATGTGTTGCAGCAGCGGGATGCGGACCTGCTTCGGCGTCGGAAGGACCTCCAACGGGGCGTCTTCCGCCAACTCCTTCCGCTCCGCCGGGTGGACGCCCCGGGGGAACGTGTCCTTCTGCTGAGAGAGAGTCGTGGCCGTCACGAAACCTTCCTATGGGTCAACGCTGCATCGCCGAGGTTGTATATCACCGGATGCGTGAACTCGCGAAACTACTACTTATAGCAGCTTCGCCGACGCGCTGTCAACCGTCCACGTCGGAAAGTCAGGAGAACTGCAAAGTGTGCGGGAGCCCGAAAAAGGGGACTGGCTCCGT
>CAYYNP010000191.1:0-18464 GCA_964472545.1 uncultured Planctomycetaceae bacterium
TCCTCGAAGACCTACAGAAGGAGGGCGTCGACGTCATCCTCGGTACAGCCAAAGACGGCTACGTGGCCGTGATCGGCTCGCAGACGATCCGCGTGGGCGACGAGTGGGACGGGTTTCGCGTGATCGACGTCCGGCCCGACGGCGTGGTCTTGGAGCGGCTGAAACCGAAGCGGCCAGAACCGAAGCCGCCGCCGAAGCAGCCGGAACTCGAGCAATCGGAACCCGGCGGCCGCCCATCGAAGGGATCCGGCGTGATCGACGCCCTCCGCGCTGCCTTGCAGCAGAGCCTATCTCAAAACGAAGCGAGCCGGCCATGACGGACATACTGCCCGTGCCACCCGAGTTGTTGTATCTGATCGAAAAACGCAAGGCCGACGAGCGCCGCCGCGCCGAACGCCGCACGGTCGATCTCGGCCCCTTAGGATCGATCGAGTCGGCCGAAGACCTCGACGATCTGACGCTCGAGGAACGCCGCTCGGGTGAAGAGCGCCGCGGCGACGAACGCCGCGAGTCGTAGGGGTGCGTGGGTGGCCCGGTCACTCTTGCGGGGAGAGCTTTGCCATCGAGCAAAACATGTTCGCAAGAGTGCCCGGGTGGCGAAGCCACAAGAGGCGCGGCGGCGGGCTACAGAACCTCTTGTGGCTGCGCCATCCCGACGCTTTTCCGGCCGTGCGAAAGAAGTGGCAACGCCTATTGCGGAAAAGCGGCGGGGCCACCCGAACCACTTGGTTGTTGCAACATGGGTGGCCCGGTCACTCTTGCGGGGCGGACTTTGCGATCGAGCGAGACATGTTCGCAAGAGTGCCCGGGTGGCGAAGCCACAAGAGGCGGCCGTGGGGTACGGAACCTCTTGTTGCTCCGCAACCCCGACGCTTTTCCGGCCGTACGAAAGAAGTGGCAACGTTCATTGCGGAAAAGCGGCGGGGCCACCCGAACTACTTGGTTTCTGCAACATGGGTGGCCCGGTCACTCTTGCGGGGCGGACTTTGCGATCGAACGAGAGATGTTCGCAAGAGTGCCCGGGTGGCGAAGCCACAAGAGGCGCGGCGGCGGGCTACAGAACCTCTTGTGGCTGCGCCATCCCGACGCTTTTCCGGCCGTGCGAAAGAAGTGGCAACGCCTATTGCGGAAAAGCGGCGGGGCCACCCGAACCACTTGGTTGTTGCAACATGGGTGGCCCGGTCACTCTTGCGGGGCGGACTTTGCGATCGAGCGAGACATGTTCGCAAGAGTGCCCGGGTGGCGAAGCCACAAGAGGCGGCCGTGGGGTACGGAACCTCTTGTTGCTCCGCAACCCCGACGCTTTTCCGGCCGTACGAAAGAAGTGGCAACGTTCATTGCGGAAAAGCGGCGGGGCCACCCGCGGCGGGGCCACCCGGTGCCGCTACGGGCAAGATGCCGTCGCCTCCACCCGAGCCAAGTGCTTCTTGATCGCCTCGACCATCTCCTTCATGCCGAACGGTTTCGAGAGGACGGCGGCGAGTCGCAACTCCTCTTGGAGGTCCGACAGATTGAGGTCTCTACAGAGCGCGCTGATCATGATCAGAGGGGTCTCGGCGTACTCGTCGGTCGCGCGTAGCCGTCGGCAAAGATCGCTGCCCACGACCCCAGGCATCCCGTAGTCGGTGAGCACCAGATCGAAGTTGCCTTGCTGAGCCAACTCCCACGCTTCACGGCCGTCGCGGGCCCCCGTGACCTGAAAGCCTGCGGCTTGGAGGTTGAGTTGGATGATCGCCAACAGGTTCCGGTCGTCTTCGGCCACCAAAATGTGCGGGGCGTCTTCGGACATCATATGCCCTTCCGAGTTCGGGCGCAGTTCTGTTGAAAACCTCTAACTTGTGAATTCACACGTGGGCAGTCCTCCCAGCCGTCACGGCGACGCCGTCTGACGCCACGACCCGGGAAGGATGCTCACCGGCTTCGCAGTGGTGTAGGTTGCGTTGACTCGGTAGAGCAACGATTTGGTGGCGTCCGACGTGGTCCAACCTCCCGCGTCGCCGCTGAGCATGGCCGCGTCCGCTTCGGACACGCCGCTGTCGCGATACTCGTGCATCGCCGGTGCCACGGCCTCGGATGAGGTCAACGTGAGACAGAGTCCCTGGTCGGCGTCGAGGCTCGGAGTCCCCGAGAACTCGACGTTGTACCAATCGTAAGTCCAGCCGAAGTTGCTGGCCGGCACCGAGACCTCGTCGACCAGTTCGTCGGGCATGTTGGAGCCGTCCGGCAGGTACAAGCCAACGTCGATGTTCCCGGGCGATCCTTCTTGCACCACCCAAATGTCGACGCTGGTGACTTGCCAACCGATCGCGTCGGCGGGCAGGGTGGGCTTGAAGTATTGCCCCCACGGTTGGTCGCTTTGAATGCCGGCCGTCGCCGTTCCGGCGGCCGTATAGCTGCGAACCTCCGTAGGGCCCGTGGTCAGAACTCCGCCGAACGCGGGTGCCGCGAGAAACGAAGCATCGTATTCGATATTCAGGTCCAACTCCCCCGTCACGAGGCAGTTGCCGGCGGCGATGAAGATCCCCTGGTACTCGACCGCGCGCGCCGAGGGAGTGCTGAAGGTCAGGTCACCGGTACAGTAGATGAGCCCGGCAATCGTCGAGGGATAGTCGTCGCCCTCGTCCGCGTCGGCCTCCCCTTGGTAGGGTGTCCCCACCGGGTTCAAGTTCGGGATCGTTCCGCCGGCCTCGTCGAGCGAGCCTTCGCTGAGTTCAAAGTCCAGGTTTCCATCGACGATCAACGCCGGAAACTCCGGATAAGCGGGTTCCCAATTGACGTCGGAACTGACGAGAACCTCTTGCCCGGGCGGCAGATTGATGACCACAATCGTCCCTACGATACGGCAGTTGTTAATGTCGACCTGGCCGGCCGAGGCGTCCACGACGTAGACGCCGTCGGGATTCGCAGTACCATACGGATTGCTGGAAGGGCTCAGCAGCGTTTCAGTGATTGCACCCCCAGCGGGGCCCGGCGGGGCGATCACCGTGCCCAGGTTCGTATAGTAAGCCAACACGGTCTGGGAATCGGGCAATATTCTCGCCGCAACGCCGGCGGTCTCACTCCCGTTGGTCGTTCCCTTGGTGTCGAACGTCTGCGCTTCGAGGTCCGCGGTGATTGTGGCCTGAGGGCCCGAGCTGATTTCACCGTTACAGCCCGCGACGTTACCACTGACGGTGAGAGTGGTCCAGTTCTCTACCGACAGGTCTCCGCCGACCAGCATGGCCATGTCTTGGCTGGCCAGGTTCAGATCGACGCTATACGTACACTCCGCGTCGCCGACCCGCCCGATGCCGTCCAGCCGACGACTCCCGTCGCCGCTGTCTTCCAGTTTCCACGAGAAGGTTCCGCCGGCGACCGAGACCGCGGGGCTGGGATACTCCGTGGCCAGCGAGTAGTCCGTTTGCCAATTGGCGTTGCTTCTGAATTCCGTGATCGCATGTTCGATGGCCGAGGTGGCCGCCAGGCGCGCCTGGTGCCGGTCGCCGCCGGATCGGGCGGACCTGAGATGCAGCCGAGCCGCGTACATGGCGAACAGCGCAATCATCGACACGATCAGCGACGTGCCCAGCACGGCGATATACAGCGATCCTCTCCGGCGGTTCCGCCGTGCGGGCCTGCCAAGTCGGCTGTTCTTGTCTCGCTTCATGCCACCGATTTCTAGTCGTCTTCCGCGTGGTTCTGCACGTGGACGCTGCCGTGCAGCGACCGGCCGCCGACGTCGATTTCGTCGGTTACCAGCGTCTGCACGGTGGCCGCATTGTCGAGAGACTCTTCGAGCGTGCCCCACGCGGATCGGTACGCTTCGAGCACGGTCGTCTGTCCGTCGGGATCGGTTACCGTCACGGTGATCCGCTTGAGCCCTTCGTCGGAAGCGGCGGTTTGCGTCGGATCGGCGATTTCGGCAAAGGCGACCGTGACGGCCCGTGTCCAGCTTTCGTACCCGGTCAGTGCGGTGCCGCCGGTGTCCTCCGGCGCGGAGGACCAGCCGTGGTAGTCGTCGACGTCGTCCCACACCGCTCGGCTGCTGGAACTCTCGGGCGATTCGACGCCGAAGAGGACCGCATCGACCGGTTCCTCGTAGCGGTGTTGGAGGATCTCCATCATCAATTGCTGACACAAGGTGAGTCCGTCGTGGTATTGCTCGCCGACGCGCCAGGTCATCAGGGTGCCCCCAACTCCCTTCATCGCCGCTACGAGCACCATGCCGACCAGCAACGTGGAGATGATCACTTCGGCCATGGTCAGGCCGCGGCGTGTGGAGCGTGTTCGCATGGTTCTCGATACTTTGTGCGGACGGGAGTAGTGGGTGGTGGGTGGCTGGGGTGCCATGCCCACGCTTGCGTGGGTTTGTTGGCGGTGTTCGGCACGTCTTGCCCCCCCATGGGTGGGCTTGGCACCCGGCTCGCTCCACTCGACCCCAGCCACCCGTCGTGAGCGTGAGCGGACCCGGGGCGCTATCCTCTTGTGCGTGCCGCACCCGGACGATGCTCCGAATACGTTAACCGAAATGGCGTGGCCTTCTGCCGAGCCATCGTCCGGGCCACCCGCGAAGCCACAAGAGGCGCTGCCGTCGGCCCCGAAACCTCTTGTTGCTCCGCAACCCCGACGCTTTTCCGGCCATACGGAAGAAGTGACGACGCGTACTGCGGAAAAGCGTCGGGGCCACCCACGTGGGCATGGCACCCGGCGTGGGAGGCGGCGGCAACTCGTATACACGCTCATGGGGCGGCCTCAATTCAGTCCGGGGCAATGGCGACCGTGACCGTACGGTAAGCCTTCTTTCTCGTCAGCGAGAAGGTCGACGTGCCGCTGGAGCCGGCTGCCTCCTGCGCGACGTACCCTCCACCGGCCGATACGCCTCCTGCTTGGTCCTTGCTATAGTCCATGGTGATCGGCGTGTGTCCGGACAGCCCGGGGGAGTCGACCGTGATCTTGTTGCTCGTGAACGCACCGAGGCGGAGGATCAAAGCACCGTCCACGGTGGTGGTCACCGACGGGCTGGTCGGCGACTTGGTGTTACTCCCTGTGGTAAACGCCGAGGCGTGAATCGGGCTGGCGGCGGCGTGCCCGGTGAATCGCATGATCCAGCCGTATGCCTGCGACGGCGTCTGCGCCCCACGATTCCAGTCGATCAGGTGGCTGGCCGGCTCCGAGGCTTTGGCGATTCTCCACCAAACGCCGAAGGTCGTATCCGCGCCGCAATCACCGACGTCGATCAACGTCCAGCCCGCCGGCGCTTGGATGTCGTTTGTGGTCTGTTGCCGCGTGGCGACGGCGGCGATCAACAGGTCACCCTCGGTGGTGCCCGCCGGCGTCAGAATGGCGAGCTCCGTTTGGTCATCCGGCTCCTTGGCCTCGGTGAACTCTACAAAGACCAGATTACTCGGCTGCGACCAGCGCTCGCCCCAATCGTTGGGGTCGAACGGCGTCAGCTCAACACCGGCGGCCATGCTGCGACTGGCGTAGCTGAGTTGGAAACTCGTGACGTCTTCGAGCAACGTGCTGTCGGGACTGCCGTTGTAGCTGCACGAAAGCTCGTTGGTGCCGGAGTCCCAACTGTAGGCGATCGTTTCCTCGTCGTCGTCGCCGTCGCGGTCGGGGACCGTGAACGTGACGGAGTCGGCGCCGCGATTGCTGAACGACGTGGCTTCGCTCAGATCGCTGAGCATCTCGGCCTGGACCTCGGCCGCCCGAGACCGGACGTAAGCCGCCGGACTGCCGTCTAAGGCCCGCGAGGAGATGAACAGACTGGACGCCAGGCCCGCCATCAGCAGGGTGGCGGACATCATGCCGACTATCAGTTCCAGGAGCGAATAGCCGCGGCGAAGACGTCGTTGGTTTCGGCCGTCGATCATGGTTGCACACTCACGCGTCCCGAGGTACCGTCGATGGTTACCGTACGTTGTTCGCTGCCGAGTTGCACCACCACCGTGCCGCCGAAGTCGGGCCGTCCGTACAGGTCGAACACGACGGTCGTCTCCGCGCCGCCGGAACCCAGCGAGGCCGAGGCAATCGACGCCGGATATTCGCCGCTCGTCAGGTCGACCGCAAACGCCTGGCTCGGATGGTCGACGTCGTTCATGCCCGGCAGGGTGTACGTGTCGGTGGCGGGCGTGAAGACGACGGATTGCGTGGTGCCTTTCGTCTTGGCGTATTGGCGGGCGTATCTCAAATCGGCCGCCACGCGCTCGGCGGCGGCCTCCAACTGGACGTAGCGCATCGTGACGGCGTACTTCGGCACCGCAATCGCCGAGAGGACCCCGATGATCAGCACCACGATCACGATCTCCACCAGCGTGAGCGCGGCCCGACGCCGTCGAAAACGGGGACGGGCACGTCGCGACATGGCTTTCCTTTCCGGTCGAAGGCGCGTCTTGTAGCCGAAGTCGCCGGACTTTGGAGGGCAACACGAAAACCGCCAAATTCTGGCGAATTCGGCTACACACAACCCCATAAGAAAACCTAGGTCACGACCCGAGAATGGCAAGACGTTCGTAGCGGTCGTACGGGTTGGGCCGGCCACTCTCGCACAGAAGATCACGCCATTGAAGAGAACGTCTCGGGAAACAGGGGGCTGCAATCCTGGCAACTTCAGCCCAAGGGCACGTTGAGAAAATGCTATTCTTGTGTGGCGATGTGTGGCGGCCCAATCGGAGGCCAGCCAAAAGGCCGTCAGGCTGACGTGAGTGCGCCGTGCATTGAACCGACCACCGGCAGAGTGCCCACTGAGTGTGACTTCCGGCCGATTCACTGCTGAGAAGCGCAGAGGATCATGAGCAACAGAAACCTATCACGCGGCTTCACGCTCGTGGAACTGGTCATCGTGGTGATGATCATCGGCATCGCGGCGGCGGTGGCCGTCCCGAGCGTTGCCCGGTCGCTCGCGTACTACCGGGTCGAGGAGGCCGCTAAGCGGATTAAGGCGGACCTGAAATTCGCAAGAGAATACGCGAGGTCCATGAGTTCCTCGCAAACCGTATCGTTCACCGTAGCATCCGATAGCTACTCCCTCGACGGCGTGTCGGACCCGGACCACCCTTCGCAAACGTACCAGATCGATCTCTCCAGCGCACCGTACCAGGCTGCCATCGTCTCGGCCGAATTCAACGATGCCGCAGATTCCGACGTCCAATTCAACGGCTACGGCGTGCCGGATAGTGGAGGAACCGTCGTGGTCGAGGTCGGCAGTTACCAGCGATCGATCGTCCTCGATGCGGAAACGGGCCAGGCCTCGATCCCGTGAGATCCTCACCCGTTGTGCCGCCAACTTGACCACCGTACCCGCCGAAGCCGATACGTTCACAAGCGGGGTGTAGACATGTCGCGATCCCCAACGACCCGACGAGGCGGTCACACGCTCCTGGAGCTTGTGGTCAGCGTAGCCGTTTCCGGCCTGCTGCTGGTGGGGGTGTCGTCGACGCTCTACGTGGCCACGACCGCCCTGAACACCAGCGGCCCGACGCGTGACGTGCTTGCCGCATCCGGCGGCACGCAAGACGTGCTGGGGGATCTCCAGTATGCGATCACCTTCACGGAGCGATCTACAAATGCCGTCGAGTTTACCGTCGCCGATCGTGACGCGGACACCTTCCCGGAGACGATCCGCTACTCCTGGTCGGGCACTGCGGGCGATCCGCTCACGCGCGAGTACAACGGCGGGGCCGCTGTCACTATTGTCGAGGACGTCGAGGAGTTCGACCTGAGCTATATCACGCGGGCGGTGACCACCACCGAACAGTCCGGGGGGCCGACGACCAGCCCCGAGATTCAGTTGGCCTTCTTTGAGAGTTGGCCTGGGCTGGGAGGATCGACTTACGGGGGCACTCCATTGAACGGGGAGAGTTGGTCCGCCGAGTACTTCACCGTCAACGGCGTGCCCCCCGAAGCAACCGTGTTGACGATTACCCGCGTCGAGTTGGAAGTGGCTCAAAGCAGCATCGGCACGGGCGATTCTTTCAGTGTCGCGATTCACGAATGCGTCGCTCCCGGCGATCCCGAACCGGCGGTCAACCCGCTGGGAACGCCGATCGTTGCACTCGAGTCCTCGCTCAGCACCTCATTCGAGTGGAGGGAATTCACGTTCTCCGACGTCGTGATCAACAGTCCCACGAGTGAATACATCATCGTCATGAAAGGCACCAGTTCAGGCACCAATTACGATGTCCAGTGGATGCGTTGGTCAAATACGGCCGCTCCGGCCGATTCGACGATCGCGATGTGGACAACCGACGGCGGCAGCAAATGGAACCCGAAGGCCAATAAGCAGGATGATTACGACTGCACGTTTCGCGTCTACGGCACGTACGAAACTCCCGGTGGAGGGTCGGTTGAGGTGACCCGCTACTTTCTCAACTCGATCGACGTGAAGCTCCGCGTCGGGTCGGAGACGGCAGCGCGGATTGACGACGGTGTTCCAGTCCTCAATGCTCCGGAGGTACCCGACCCATGAGCCGCAGTAGCGGAAAGCTTCGCCGGGCGTTCAGCCTCGTCGAGGTGGTCATGGCCACGTTCATCATGGGCATGCTGCTCGTGGCGGCGATGAAGACGGTGGGCAACTCGGCCAGGGCAGACAGGTCCAATTCGGACGAGTGCATCGGTTTCCGGCTGGCCCACCAGCTCATGTCGGAAATCGTGGCGGCCGACTACGTCGAGCCCGACGAATCGCCCACCTTCGGCCCCGAGGCCACGGAGAACGGCGGATCGCGCAGCGCGTTTGACGACGTGGACGACTACCACAATTGGTCCGCCACCCCCCCGGAGACCGACGACGGGACCCTGATTCCGGACCGCACGGACTGGGATCGAAGTGTCGCGGTCGAGTACGTCGACCCAAACGATTTGACGGCTACCGTCGGCACAGACCAAGGCGTTAAGCGTATCACGGTGACCATCCAGAGAGACGGGCAATCGGTGGCCCAGATGACCGCCATCCGAACGGACACGGACGAGGGTGAATAGAGCGCGCAGACACAAGCCGGCCCGTAGGTGGCCGGGATCGAGAGGGGCGGGGTTGCGGAGTTCACGCCTGCGCCGGCAGCGGCGCGGCGTCTTCCTTCTCGTTCTGGGCGTGGCGCTGATCGTGACGGTCCTTGCACTAGGTGCAATTCTCGTCCGGCGAATCGAGCGGCGCGCGGTGCAGGGAACGGCCGACGTGACCGAGGCCCAACTCTACGCACAGGCAGCCATCGAGATGGGCCGGCTGCGGATCAAGGACGATCCGGATTGGCGGAACACCTACTCCAACGGCGTGTGGGAAGCCGACGTGCCGGTCGGAAGCGGCACCTATACGCTCGAGGGAATCGATCCGGATGACGGCGTGCTGAACGACGGGGACGTTCACCCGCTGATCTTGACCGGAACCGGGGAAAAAGGACTCGCACGACAGAAGTTTCAAGTAAGACTCGAGGCCGAAGTGCGAGCGTACGACTGTCTGAGCGCGGCCGTACACGCGGCTGGCAACATCACGGTCGGATGGCCCGTTAGTGTCTCCGGCGGCCCGCTTTCGACAAGCAGCGAAGTAGTGAACTCGAGCACAGTAACCGGCGACGTGGAAGCGAATTCTGTGTCCGGAGGGGGAACAATCACGGGAACGACGACGGCCCCCGCCCCGGCGAAGGAAATGCCCGACGGCACCGTCTTCGACTTCTACACCGACGTGGCAAACGGGACGTACATCGACGTTTCCACTATCCCCACCGCCGGCGGCTATCGGACCCTCGTTGAGCAACTCCTCAGTCCGGCCGTCAATCCGTGGGGAACGAACGAGACGAACGCGCAAGGCATCTACGTTATCGACTGTGGGGGGGAGAAAATCTCGATCGAGTCTTGCCGTATCGTGGGCACGCTGGTCCTTCTGAATGCGGGCAGTGTGGTCGAGGTACACAAAGTGAACTGGGAACCGGCGGCGGCCAATTACCCGGCGCTAATGGTCCAGGGCAACGTGGCCTTCTCTATCAATTCAGGGGACGTACTGAACGAGGGCCCTCCTGCAAGCTTCAACTTCAATCCGTCGGGAACGCCCTACCCCTACCCGGGCGGAGCAACGGACAGCGTCACGGACGACACCTACCCCGCACTGATCAAGGGTCTGGTGTACGTGACCGGGACGGCCAATACGGAGCAGAATTCGGCCTTCGACGGCGTCGTGGTCGTGGGCAACACGATGGCCGCCAACGCAGACACGAGCTTCACCTACCAGTCGACGTTCTTCGACGACCCCCCGCCGGGATTTCAGGCCCCGGTTGAAATGAACGTCGACCCGGGAAGCTGGCAGCGGCTGGTAGACTGAACGTCGGCATGCAGCGTGGCTCCAGCAAGACGCCCAGGGCCGTCGTCCGGGATATACGAGACCCTCGGCTACCCGCCGCTTCATATGAAGACGTAGGTCACCGGCCGCAGATCAATAGAATCCCGACGGCACCGGAGCCGGGGGCAATTCGCCGTAGTTCGGCAGGTTGGGAGCTGGCAGATTGGGAGTTGGCGGGCTGGGAGCCGGCGTCAGCGTCTCCGTATACGGCGGCAGCTCGCCCGACGCCGGCGGGTTGGGAGACGGCTGCAGACTCTCCGGATAGGGTATGGGAGCCTCGGGCATCTCCACGGGCTGCGGGGCGCCGGGCAGACAGGGGTCGTGCGGGCCGCGAGGTGCCCACGACTCGCCGGTGGGCAGCGTGTGCAGATGTTGCTGCTTGTAGTGCGGCGACGGCCAATGGCCGGCATTGGGCAACTGCGGCTCGAACGGACGCGGATTCTGCAAGAGCGGCCCGTAGACCAGCGGCGTGCTGGCCCGCTGGAATTGCTCGCATTCGAGTTGATGCCGGGTGGGCTGATAGGGGACCACGTGCGGGACCAGGGCAATGATGATCTCGGTGCGATTTCGCTTGACCTCGCGGGCCTGAAACAGCCGCCCGATCAGCCAGAGGTCGCCGATCAGCGGGATCTTGCTCTGCGATTCGCTGTCGGCCTCTTGAATCAGGCCGCCGATCACGGTGCCGTAGCCGTCGGGCAACATCAGGTCGGTCTCGATTTCGGTGGTCTCCTCTTCCGGGAGTGCCGTCACCCCGTTGATTTCACCTTCAGAGACCTCCGGCTTCACGTGCATCACGACGTTGCCGTCGTTGGTGACCCGCGGCGTAACGGTCAGCACCACACCGGTGTCCATGAATTCCACGCTCTCCATGGTGCTGGTCTGGGTGGTCGTGGTCACCACGTAGCCAAAGCTCCCGCCAATCTGGATGCGGGCTTGCTGGCCGCTTAGGGCGAGCACCTTGGGCGTGGCCAGCGTCTTGGCGTCGCTGGTGGTCTCGAGCGCTCTGAGCAATGTATTCAGGCTGCCGGAAGAGAGATTGAAGTAGAAGGCCGGCGAGGTGCCTTTGGTGAATTCCGCCACGCTGGCGAACCCTTGGGTGCGCACCGTGACCTCCGGGAGCCCCAGCGCGTCGAGGTATTCCAGGTTCAGCCCGTGCTCCAGGTCGTCCTGCAACTCGATGCTCATGACGTGAACTTCAATCAGCACCTGGCGCGGCGGCACGTCGACCTGCCGGAGGAACTGCTCGACCCGCGCGACGTGCTCGGGCATGTCTTCTACGACGATCAGTTCCTGGGTCTTGCGATTGTCGGCGTCTGTGGCTTGGGTGACGAACGACTGGCCGGCCGGCGAGAGCAGCCCTTTGATCACCAGATCGGTGTCGGTCGCCGAGACGTAGTCCAACGGGAAGACCCGGACCCTGCGGCCTTGCGCATAGGGAGCCAGGTTCCTGCCGGCGGCGGCGCTGGTAATCAGGATCACGTCTCCGTCTTGTACCCAGGTGTAGCCTGCCACGGAGACAATGTGCGTCAGCGCGTGCTCGAGCGGAACGCGATCGAGCGTGACCGAGACGTTCGCCGTAACGTCCGACGCCACCACCATGTTCAACCCCAATTGCTCGGCCAAGAGCTCCAGCACCTGGTTCAGCGGCGCCGAGCGTACGACGATCGATACCAGGCCGGTGCCGGGATCCACGCTCACGGCGCCCGGCGGCAACGAACGCCGTGGCCGGATGATCGCCCGGCCGGAGCCTTCGCCGGCCGGAGCGGGGAAGCGTTGAGTGTCTTGTGCCACGGCCGCGTGGGGACCGGTAGCAGCCGCCACTCGGTAGCCGAACTGTTGATGGAGCCATGCCGGCTGAGAGGGCGTCGGCGGGGCGGAGAGCGGCGGCGGGGGCTGGACGTAGTTCCTTGGTCCCCAGGGGCGCGAGGCCACGTAGAGTCCCTCGGTCCGACCCACGTGGGGAAGCCGCTCGGCCGAGGCGTGGGAGCCTGCCGGCGGCGGGGCGGTCGATGCCCCTCCGGCGTACGCCGGTTGCGCCGCGGCCGGCTGCGTGGCGACGTCTTGCGAGAATCCCCCGGCGAAGTAGCACGCGGCCCATATCAGAGCCATCGCCAGGGCCAAGAAGATCAGCCTGGTGGGCCACTTTGGTCCGCGCGGATCGGGCGTCGACCGTGCCGGTGTTCGGACCATGGAATAGGCCTTCGTTCGATCCTGCCTTCGTGGGGCTTCAGAGTCACTGCAAGCCCCCACATAATACCGAAAGACTATGGGCTTATCGTCGCGCTACGATCGCCATCTTCCGCATGATCCTCTGAGATACTAGACTCGCCCCATTTTGCCCATCCTTCCGACGCGGCAGCCCCTTCCCAACGGAAGCGCAGCCCGCAAGGACCGCATGACACCGGTCCTGCGACGGGGTTTCGGGAATGTGCCCCACAACGCGGAGTTCTCCGCCAAGAGCGAGTTGCCCCTGGCCGAGGGCGGCGTAGATTTGAAGGTGGGGTAGGTGCCGAGCCGTCTGCGTACGGCCGATTGAGTAACCCCCTCTTCCCAGTAAACGCCCATGACGCCCATGACGCCCATGACGACGCCCAACACAACACCACCGGCCCCCTCTTTGTCTGCTCTTGAGACAAGCTACCCGATCGACTCGGTCTTGTCGGCCGCGCGAGAAATGTTTGGCGACGGTGTTTCCGTCTGGGCGCGGAACGAGCAGTGGACGTGCGTTGCTTCGGCCGAGGAGACGGCCCCCGGTTCCGACGCCTACGGCGAAACGGCCGGATTGGCGGAAGCGTTCGACGAAGTCCATGAAACGGGGCGTCCTTTCGTCTTCGCAGAAGCGGCGGCCCGTTCCGCGGTGGCGTTTTCGCCCCGGATATCCGGCTCGACGCCGGTGGTGGTTGTGGTGCCGTTGGAGCAAACCGGGCAACGGCTCTTGGAGGTGCTCGCCGGTGCGTTTGCGGTGACCGTCGGGCAGCAGCAGTTGTACGACGAGACCTGCGAGGAACGCGACGCGTATCTCCACGAACTCGGCAAGGATTTCGAGCAGATGACGTGCCTGTACGCGCTGGCCGAACGCTTGCAGCACAGCGACCTTTCGCATTCGCTGGAAGAGGTTGCCGAGGGAGTCTCGTCGCAGTTGCGGCGCGCGATCGGCGCCGAAGAGCTGATCTTCATTCCGGCGGTCAAGAACGGCGGACCGAGCGGGGACGATGGATCGGGTGGGGACGACGGCCCAGACGTTGGTCCTTTCGCTCTGCGGGCCGGCCAAACGGCGATCGGGCAGGAGACGTGCCGGCGATTGGTCGAGCGCTATTCGAGTGCCGCCGACGACGATCCGGTGGTGAAGAACTGGCAAGCAAATTGCCCGCAAGCCGAGGACTTTCCGGGGGTCGAGTGTTTCATCCTCGCACAGATCGTCAAGCAGTCGTCCTTCATGGGATGGTTGCTGGCGGTCAATCGGTGCGGCAATGCGGCGAATGCTGGCGAGGAAGCCAAGAGCCCGGTCCCCATGTCCGACGACCGTTACTTCGGAACGGTCGAGGCCAGCCTGATACGAACGGCGGCCACGTTCCTCGCCTCGCACGGCCGCAACGCGGAGTTGTACGAAGTCACGTGCCGTGCCAAGACCCAGGCCGAGGCCGCCAGCAGGGCGAAGAGCGAGTTCTTGGCCAATCTGAGCCACGAGATTCGCACGCCGCTGAACGCCGTGATGGGATACTCGGAAATCTTGATCGAGGAATGCCGGGACGACACGAGCCTGGAGTTCTTGCAGATCGTCAAGCGAAACGCAGAAGGCCTGCTGGGCGTGCTCACAGCCACGCTCGAACTGGCCGAGATCGATATCGAAGGAAAAACGACCGTCGAACGGCGTGCCTGCTCTCCTCTCGGCCTGGTTGCCGACGCACTAGCACAAGTGAAGCCGGACGCCGACGCCAAAGGGCTCTCGTTCGACACCGAGTTTGTTCCGCCGGTTCCCGAGACGATCCACACGGCCCCGGATCGCTTGCGCCGTATCTTGCTAAATATCGCTGCCAATGCAGTCAAATTCACCGAGCGCGGCGGCGTGCGGCTGGTGACTCGGGTGCAGTCCGAGGCGACGGCGGGACCGATGATCGTGTTCGAGGTGATCGACACCGGCATCGGCATCACCAAGCAACAGGCCGCCGAGGTCTTTGAACCGTTTGTCCAGGCCGACGGATCGAACACCCGGCAGTTTGGCGGCGTCGGCCTGGGATTGACCATCAGCCGCCGGTTGGCCCGCCTCTTGGGTGGAGACGTCACGATCGATTCCACACCCGGTGTGGGCAGCACGTTTCGGGTTGCCATTCCCACCGGCTGCCTCGACGGCGCGAGCGTGAGCGACGCTTCGGCGGGTGTAGTGGGATTCGTCCCGGAGGCCGAGATCTACGCACCGCAGTCGCCGTGCGAGCTGCCGCCGCAGTGATGCCCCCGTCTGATGAAGCTCCCGTCTGATGAAGCTCCCGTCTGATGCAGCTCTCGTTTGGCGGAACTCTCGTTGGGAAACCGCGCCCTCGTGCCGGCAGCCGTCTCCAGGCGACTTTGCCAGGCGACTATGCGAGACGGCTATTCCAGGCGGGGCAGAGAACCCGTGATTGTCGCCCCATCGTCCCGCAGCAGGTCGACCACCACCGGCGGGGCCGTCAGGTCGGCGCGGTCCCACGCTTCAATGATCGGCCGATCGTAGCGTTCCGGCGACGGGCGGATCACCCTTCCCACGCGTCCGTCGGCTAGCGAGACGAAAGAGCCGATGGGAAACGCCGAGACGGCCTCGAGCAACCCACGCACGGCGTCCGCGTCGTAGAGCCCGCGGTTGGTGTCCTTGAGGATCTTCTTCAGGGCGTGATACGGGACCATGCCCGGCCGATGCGGCCGAGGAGAGACCATCGCCACGAACGCATCGGCCACGGCCGCGATCTTGGCCAAATCGTGGATCTGGTCCGATTTGTAACCGCGCGGGTAGCCCGCGCCGTTGCACCGCTCGTGGATCTGGTAGGCGACGATCCGGGCAGAAGGCGGCAGGTCCGCGTGGCCCTGTAAGGTGCCGACGGTCGACAACGGGTGTTTGGTGATTTCCTTGAAGTCGGCGGCCGTCAGCAGCCGTTTGCCGTCGTAGAGCCCCTGATCGACGTCCAGCATGCCCACGTCGTGGACCATGCAGCCGATTCCCAAGTTCCGCAGCGTTTGTTCCTCCAGCCCCATTGCCGTTCCCACACACATGGCCAGCATGGCAACGCGCAACCCGTGCCGGCTAGGGTATCCGTTCGAGGGGGCCGTGAGGCTCAGCCCGGCGAAGAGATCCTTGTCTTCGGCAATTCGGAAGAGGGCGTCGCGCGAGATGGTTTCCGCGCCGTCCAGGCTGGCGGCGTCGCCGGCGTTCAGGGAGCCGAACAGTTGACCGAGATGCCGCGAGGAGAGGCAGAGCATCTCGCGAAAGCGGCCCACGGCCTGTTGATCGTAAACAGCGGCGCCGTGCTGGCGAATCGTGGAGGCGAACGGATCGCCCTGCGGCTCGAGCCGGAGACTCGCCTCTTGGCCGACCTGCGTGTCCAGTTCACAGCTTGCGGGCGTCTCCAATTCGCAGCGGACGCCGAGATGATCGGGAAACGCAATGGAGATCGGATCCGGCGGCGGAACGTCAAACTCCGCCTGCCACCAGCCCGGCTCATCCGACGGACTCGGCCCAAGGCTTGGTCCATCCTTCAGCGACACGCTCCGGCGATACTCGGCCGGCCAATCCTCCAGCAGCACGGCACGGTAAACGCGGCCACAGTGATTGCACGTCCACTCGGCGGCCTTTTCGCCGATCTCCGGCTTGCGCAATGGCAAGGGCTCGGAGCATCCCCCACACTTCCCCAGCAGCTTCGGTACCTGTGGCGATAGACTCTCTCCGACAGCCATGGTGCTTCAGGCCTCGCATAGACAACGTGATCGCATATCCTTAGTATACGTCACGAACTGGGCATTGACGTGCTGCGTTGCAGCGGCTCTATTGCCGCCTCGGCCGCCGGCACGCCGGCACGCTACTCGAGCGTCGGATATGCTTTCTCCCCAAGGAGTTGCGCCTGGCCGCCCTCGCTCTCGTAGACGCCGTAGAAGTTCGAGAGCAAGTCCAGCCAGACCGCGAATCGGTGCAACTCTTCGCGGGAAAGCTCCACGTCGTGGTGCCCTTTGGCCAGCATGGGATAGAGCTTCGAGGCCCTGGCCCCGACCCGCCCGGGCGTGCTGCGCAACGGGTCGCCGTAGTTGTGGAACGCGTGCCCGCCGCCGACCAGCGAACGATACGAGGCGTACCATTTTCGCTCGATCGGCTCGCGCGTCAGCACCGGAGCCCCATCCTTCTTGCTCTCGGGCTTTTCGTGGCACGTGACGCAGTGCTTGTCGAGTATCGGTTGTATCAACTCGGGGAAATTTGCCGGCCGGGTTCCCTCGACGTCGGGCTCGAGCTGCGAAGCCGGGCGCTGAAACGCCAGCGGCACGTCGGGCGAGCGCGGCGGTGCGGTGTTCTTCGGCTCGTGGCACCCCACGCAACTGAGCTGCTCGCCCTCGTGGACGCAGGTGCCGCTGCGCATCGACTGCACGGCTAGCCCCTTGTCGTCGAGCACCTGGAAGTAGATCTCGCAGTTGGCCGGAACCTCGAAATGAACGCTCCCGTCCGACTCGACCGGGGCCGTGCCCAGCACTCCACGCGCCAAATTGACCGAGTCGGGCGAAGAGGCCTCGCGGTAGCCGATATCGTGCGGCGGACCACCGGAGGGGACCGACATCGTGTAGACCTGCACCACGCGCAGCGACGTGATCCGGCTATCGGCCGGCCAGTCCTTGAGGCTTTCGTAGACGTTCTGGATCGTCACCGTGCCGGTTGGGCGTCCTTCGAGGCTGGGCGATTTCGGGTGATCGACGTACGGCTGATGCTCGATCGCCTCGTTGGCCACCAGCGTGGTTGCCACGCGCGGCATCTTCCGCGGAACGAACGGGATCGGGCTCGCCACGGCGATCTCCGGATCGCGGTAGATCAGTTCCCGGTTGCCGAAGGCGTCGTACAGATACAGCCCATGATTGCCGCGCCAGTCGATCGGCCCGACTCGGCTGCCCGGCTGGAAACGGTAATCGGCCACGGCCAGGTAGTACTTCTCACTCAGCGGCCAGGCCGTACCGATTACGCGGCCGCCGTCTTGGCTCTCGGGGAATCCGACGTCCGGCGTGATCCGTTTGACGGGCCCCATCCGGCCGTCGTCTTCGGCTTGCGGATCGATCATGATCAGCGAGCCGTAAGAAAGCCCGTGATGCGGCCCGGCGGTGGCGATGTACTTCGACGAACCGGGGATCGCGCGGCAATCGAACTCGCCGTCCGGGCGCCAGTGCCGGGGCGTGAAATTGCCGTGTACGGCGCGCGGATCGCGGCCGTCGATCGACGTGATCCAGGGATGATGCGCAATGCACCCGAATCGGTCTACGTAGTCCCATCGCGTGTAGAGGATCTTCCCGTCGTTGGTCACGCTCGGATTCCACTCGTTGGTCTCGTGGTAGTTCAGGCAGCGTATCCGGCCGCCGTCGGGGTCCATGTCGAAGAGCGTGTAGTTCGGACAAGCCCGGCCGCAACGCAGGTAACCGCCGCGACGCTCCGTGATGAACGCGAGCCGCCCGTTGGGCAAAAAGCACGGGTCGAAATCGTTCCAGGTGCCGTCGGTAATCTGACGCAGATCGCTGCCGTCGGCGTTGCAGACAAAGACGTGATAGCAGCGGCCGCGATCCCAGTGCCCCTGGGAGAGATCCAGGTGCCGAACGTGAGCCGTGCTGCCTTGGCATTCGACGTACGCGAAGGCGATTCGTTCCGCGTCGTAGCTCAAGTCGGGACAAAGAAACGCCCCACCGGTTAGCTCGGTCTCGGCGAGGCGGCCGGAAACGACTTGCTTTCCTTCGAGCACGTTGCGAAATCCCGGCGGCCGGGCGGGGTCGAACGGCCGCGTGAGCACGAACAGCCCTCCGCCCGGCGGGCTGTAGGCGCCGTAGAACTGATCGCACATGTGGCGGAACGTCGAACGATGCTTCTTGACCAGCAGGATTTCCTCGAAGTTCAGCAGTGGATTGCCGAAGGCGACTTGACGCCGCAACTTGCAGAGGTCCAGGAAAACCG
>CAYYNP010000191.1:18474-19767 GCA_964472545.1 uncultured Planctomycetaceae bacterium
GCGGTTGGCTTCTGGCCCCCTATTTTTGCTGCGGTCCAGTAAACCCGCGCCGCGCCCGGCCAGATCCGCCGGATCTACGGCGGCGGTCTGCGCGCGAAGCCCGGCAAGCTGCTTCTTCACGGCGTCGACGTCGAACCGCACGCCCGGCTGGCCCTCGAGATCCTCGAACAAAGCCGCGGTCCGCCGCAGCACGACGTCGGTGGCGTCCCGATCGGTCGGCCAGATCATGGCCTCCGCGCAGTACGTCTGTTCGCGAATCGCCTCATAATACTCGGGCCGCGCAAACTCCTGTGTGATCAGGTTGTACTGATCGACGAGTTCCTTCGTGCCGCCCCATCCGGTACCCTGCTCTTCGGCAATAAACGCCGGACGCGGGCCGACGTGCCCGCCATTTGCGGCAAACCGTACGCCGTCGACCAGGATCTGCAATTCGGCCACGCTGGTAAACGGTTGGCCGCTGAGTTCGGTCAGCGCGACCAGCCGCACGAAGCGCCCCGTGATCGGCTCGGCAAACTCGACTTTCTGCGGCGTGTCGACTCTCTTGAACGTCCCTCGGGCAACCGGGTCGCCCCAATGGTCCGAAGCGCTGTGATCTTCGCTATCTTCATCGCAATCCTCGGCGCACGGCGCGTCGTGGCTCACGTAGATCGCGTAATCGCCGATCGCCCCGTTTTCGCATTTGGCGCGCGCCTGTTGTACGATCCCGCGGATCTCGAACGTGCGCGTCAGATCGACCACGATCTCGTGCGGCGGCGGGACGCTATTGCCCGTCGACGGCCGCGGCGCGTCGTCCGCAGGTTTGGCAGCCCCGTCATCTTCGACCGTCCCGTCGTCCGAACGACGCGGCGGCAGGGCGTTGAAATGCTCGCGCGAGCAACCGGCCCGATAGCCGCAACGGAACGGAATTGCCGATCGGCTGGCCGCCCGGTTTTTCGCTGTGGGCGGCGCTTCCCATTGCGTGTGCCACATCGACGCCGGATCGCCGTCCATCGCGCGCGACGCCTCGTATCCGGCGTTTTCGCTATCGGCCATAACGCGAACCGTGACCACCTCCTCGGC
The DNA here is from genome assembly GCA_964472545.1 of uncultured Planctomycetaceae bacterium. Lineage (GTDB taxonomy): Bacteria > Planctomycetota > Planctomycetia > Pirellulales > Thermoguttaceae > CAYYNP01. Next base: position 19,534 of record CAYYNP010000191.1, read on the forward strand.
GTCTGCGTAGGTGAAGGGGGCGAGGCCAACGCACAACAGCAACAGAACGTGGCACCAAGCGGATCGAATACGCATCAGAGAAGTCTCCGGATTTGGGATTCCTCAAGAATCGAAGCCATCGACATTACGATACCCTGCCAACTCCGTCAATTCTACTTGTTCGTGCCGCCACGTACAGAAACCTCGCGGGCAAAGTACCTTGTAGCCGAAGTCGCCAGTCTTTGGACGGCATCG
>CAYYNP010000192.1:0-19736 GCA_964472545.1 uncultured Planctomycetaceae bacterium
TCCGTGTGATGATTCGCCCGAAAAACTGCGAAGTTGTTTCCGGACAGGCCCTAACCGACACTTCCCTCAAGACTTACCCCCAACAGCTTCTGCGCCTCGACCGCGAATTCCATCGGCAGTTCCCGGAAGACTTCTTTGCAGAACCCGTTTACGATCATGCTCACCGCGTTTTCGTCGGAGAGCCCTCGTTGGTTGCAGTAGAAGATCTGGTCTTCGCCGATTCTCAAGGTAGAGGCCTCGTGCTCGACTTGGGCCGTGGGGTCGTTGACTGCGATGTACGGGAAGGTGTGTGCCCCGCACCGATCGCCCAACAACAGACTGTCGCACTGGGAATAATTCCGTGCCCCGGTGGCGCCCTTGAGGACCTTGACCAGCCCGCGGTAACTGTTCTGCCCGAACCCGCCCGAGATGCCTTTGGCGACAATCGTGCTTCGGGTGTTCTTGCCGATATGGGTCATCTTGGTGCCGGTATCGGCTTGCTGGCGGTTAACCGTCAGCGCAACGGAATAGAATTCGCCCACCGAGTTGTCGCCTTGCAGGATAACGCTGGGGTATTTCCACGTGATCGCCGAGCCGGTCTCTACCTGGGTCCAGGAGATCCTCGAGTTCACCCCGCGGCAGAGGCCGCGCTTGGTGACGAAATTGTAGACGCCGCCTTTCCCCTGCTTGTCGCCGGGATACCAGTTCTGCACGGTAGCGTACTTGATCTGGGCGTCGTCCTTGGCTACCAGTTCTACCACGGCCGCGTGCAATTGATGTTCATCTCGCATGGGGGCCGTGCAGCCCTCCAGGTAGCTGACGTAGCTCCCCTCTTCGGCGATGATCAGTGTCCGCTCGAACTGCCCGGTATTGGCCGCGTTGATCCGAAAATAGGTCGAGAGTTCCATCGGGCAGCGCACGCCTTTGGGAACGTAGCAGAACGAGCCGTCGGTAAACACGGCCGCGTTGAGCGCGGCAAAGTAGTTGTCGTTGTACGGCACGACCGAACCGAGATACGCTTGCACAAGATCGGGATGCTTCCGGACCGCTTCGGAAAACGAGCAGAAGATGATCCCCAGTTCGGCCAGCTTCTCTTGAAAGGTGGTTGCCACGGAGACGCTGTCGACCACCGCGTCGACCGCCACCCCGGTCAGCCGCTCCTGTTCGGCCAACGAGATTCCCAGCTTGTCGAACATCGTCCGCAGTTCCGGGTCCACGTCGTCCAGGCTCTCCGGACCGTCCCTTTTCGATATGGGAGCCGAGTAGTAGACAATCTTCTGATAGTCAATCGGTGGGTAGGTGACGTTCGACCAGGCCGGCTCGACCAACTTCAGCCAGTTTCGGTAGGCCGTTAGCCGCCACTGCAAGAGCCAATCCGGCTCACCCTTCTTTTCGGAGATGAGGCGGATCACGTCTTCGTTCAGGCCGGAAGGCACGGAATCGGCATCGATGTCCGTATGAAAGCCCCACTTGTAGTCGCGATTGGCGAATTCCTGAATCGTATCGGTCGGCGTGCTCATTCTAATAGTCCCAGTCAGTTCTGCCGTGGAACGTCTCCGTCCTCAATCCCATAACAAATGCCCGCACTCGCGTGTGCGGCCCGCAGGCGCAAAACTCAGCACGGCGCCGTCCTCGTCAAAACCAGAACGAGGCTTTCGGCCCCTCGCTCGGCTCAGTAGGAGCGGGTTCTTGGCCAACTGCGCCGGCGGGGCAGTCCTGCATGGCCTCTTGGCACGAAGCCCACTCCTCGGCATCTTCCGGTTGTTTGGCCACGTAGGCGTACTCGGAATGGTCGCCCCGGGCGAAGTTCCTCGGCGCAGTGGTCCGACACATGTCGCAGTAGACGCACCTATCGTCCACGAAAAAGGGGCCCGGAACGTTTTCGGCGTAAGTCCGACTTCGATCTGCCATGGCGCACTTTCGTCTGTTTCGAAAGCTGGTCGATCACGGCCCGCCGCAATTAGTGCAAACGGAATGCCGTTCTCCCCAAGAAAGACCCGCCGTGTCGTAAGTCGACTCTCAGAAACGACTCGCATCGAGAGACCGAAGCTCCGCCGAAGCAACCGCACCTGTGAGGAACGACCATATTTGGATGGACGTCCAAATCTCGTTACTTGATGCAGTCGCGGGCGACGGGTGGTCCGCAGCGCGGCTGAACACTCTCGAGCCGAGGCACCAGAGCGCGCCGCTACCGCAATTCTCGAGCCGGTCGTCGCGTGTGGATGCCGAGCCTTTGCATCTTGCCGTAGAGTGTGGTGGGCTTCAATCCCAGTCCTTCGGCTGCCCCTCCCGACCCGTAAACCCTGCCGGCCGACCGCTCGAGGGCGTCCAGGATCGCTCGTCGCTGGACCTCGGCCATCGAAAGCTGTTCTTGCGTGGCGGCCGGTTCAGCATCCGAGCCGCAAAGCCAAGTAGGGTCGATCTCCAGCGTGTCACCCGAGGTGACGATCATCGCCCGCTCGATGATGTTCTCCAATTCTCGCACGTTCCCGGGCCAGTCGTACCTCATCATCAACTCCATGGCCCGGCGAGCCACGCGGGTGATCCGTTTATCCATCCGCCGCGAAAGCCGGCCGATGAAGTGGTTCATCAAGACCGGGACGTCCCCGCGGCGCTCGCGTAACGGCGGTATCGGAATCGGAAACACGTTCAGGCGATAGTAGAGATCGGACCGAAATCGGCCGTCCGCGACGGCTGCTTTGAGATCGCGATTGGTGGCGGCAATCACTCGTACGTCGATATCGATCGGCTCGCTGCCTCCGACCCGTTCAATCACCTTCTCTTGTAGAACTCGCAACAGCATGACCTGCGTTTCGGCGGGGATCTCGGCCACCTCGTCGATGAAGAGCGTGCCGTGGTGGGCCAATTCGAACCGGCCCTGTCGCCGTTTCCCCGCACCGGTGAAGGCTCCCTCCTCGTGGCCGAACAATTCACTCGCGATCACTCCGGGTGCCAGGGCGGCGCAGTTGACCTTCACCAGCAGTTTGTCGCGCCGCGGACTGCTGTCGTGCAAAGCCCGTGCGATCAGTTCCTTGCCGGTTCCCGTCTCGCCGACAACCAGCACCGTACTGTCGGTCTGGGCAACCTGCCGGATCGCACGCCGGACGTCGGCCATCTCCCGACTTCCACCGACGATATTCGCAAAGTCGTGCTCGGTCTTGATCTCATCGCGGAGATAGACGTTCTCTTGCTCCAGTTGCCTCTTCAATTCTGCGATCTGCGTGTAGGCCGACGCATTGTCCAGTGCCACCGCCAGCATGCTTCCCAGTTCCCCGAGGAGTTCCAGGTCCCAACCGTCCGGTTCGCCTTCTTTCGTCGATGCGAGCCCCAACACGCCAACGCACTCGTCACGGCAGATCAGCGGAAGATAGACGTACGCCAAGTATCCTTGCTCATAGAGCCGTTGATCCTCGGGCGCGTGCCGCACCGTCGCCAGCGAGCGAACAACTCGCGCCTGGCGGTTCTTCATCACCCACTCCGCCGCCGTCCCCGAAAGAACCACCGTCGGCAGTTCAATCCAACGGGGCTCACCGTCGAGAAACTCGATCGCGAATCCATGGCGCGAATGCCCGTCGAGAGACACGAGAAGGAGGCTTACCCGCCTGCATCCCGCTAGCCGGTGAATCTCCTCGGCGGCGAGCGAGAACACCCGCTTCAGGTCCAAACTGGCGTTGATAATTTGGCCGAGCGTGACTAGCAACCGATACCGTCTTTCGGACACGGCAAGCTGATTCGTTTGGCGGTCGACCTCTTCTTTCAGCTTCTGTACGAACTGTTGCTTGAGTTGATTGGCGTCTCGGAGTTCCTCATTTTGCCGTTCGAGCTTGTCGATGAGTTGAGACTTTTCAACGCTCACGGCGATGTGGCCGGCCAGCCGCCTCAGCAGCGCGGCGTGCGCACCGGTGTACGTGTTCTTCTCTCGGCTGGAGAAGAAGAGCGCTCCGATCGGTTTACCGTCGGCCACCAGAGGCAGTGTCAAGTTCGACTGCATGCCCTCCCGAACGATCAACCGTGTCGACGCCGAGGAGGGCTTTTCGCGGAGGTAGTCGGGCAGATCGTTGATGATCCGTGGCTGGGTGGTCCGCAACAGATCGAACAGGGTGGACCCTTGTACCGCAGCCGCATAGCCGACCTTCAAGTGGACCCGACCGTCGCTTCGGCAGGAGATCAGCTTCAGTCTTTCGCCCGACTCGTCGAACAGCGCAACCGCCATTCGGTTGTAGGGTACGGTTCCCTGGAGACGATCGTAGATCGAGTCGAACAGGTCATCAAAGCCGCGGCCCATATTGATCTGCTCTAAGAGCCGCGCCACGGCGTCTTCATAAGCCTGTTTGTCGATGGGGTTGGTCATCATTGGCGAAGGGATCGCCTGCCCTGGCGGTAGATCGGAGGCAACGATATATGGTCATTTCGACTGAGTAATGCTATCGATTCTTGCTGCCGGGGCAATCCGCGACGTGTCGGGTGTGCATTGCAAGGTGTTGCTATCACAAGTCTTACAGGTGAATGCGACTCTGAAGCTGGGTCCTCGGCACTGCGCTTGCACTGCGTTTTGGTGCCATGCGTTTCCGTCGAACTGCGGCCCGATGCGGCCGGCGGCCTTTCCGAGAACGACTTTACCACGGCAGCCAAGATTGACGGACTGCCGACCACGCTCAAAGGTAGGCATTCGCCCAACCCGTCAAGAGCCGTTTGTAGTGACCGCATTCATGCGGTCTTTCGCGGGATTCCGCTGCACGGCCCCGATGAATCGGGGCACTACGAACGGGTTGGCCGAATGCCTACCTCAAAGAAGGCTGAGCCTGCCCACGGTGCCGGCAACGCCGCCAACAGAGAGCAAGCGCATCGAATAGCACGATGCAGACGACAGACGACTACGAGACGATGTTACTACCCCTTGCCAGCAGCACGTTCGAGCAGAGTTTCGATGATCAACTCGACCTCATCGATCAAATCGGTCGATTGAAGGCCGAACGACAAGCCACGATCCTCGCCCACTACTATGTTGACGGCGACCTTCAGGACATCGCCGACTTCACCGGCGACAGCCTGAAACTTGCTCGGCAGACCACCCGGGTGGTCTCGCCGACGATCGTCTTCTGCGGCGTACACTTCATGGCCGAGACGGCGAAGATCCTCAATCCTGACAAGACCGTATTGCTACCTGACTTGCACGCCGGTTGTTCGCTGGCCGAGAGCTGTCCGGCGGACAAATTGGCGGCGTTCCAGCATGCGCTTCGACGGCGGGGACGCGAGTTTCTCACGGTAGCCTACATCAATACCAGCGCGGCGGTGAAGAGCCTCTGCGATTGGATTGTCACGAGCGGTAACGCCAGGGAGATCGTCGAACGGCTGCCGCCGGACAAGGACGTCCTGTTTGTCCCCGATCGGCATCTGGGTAGGTACCTCTCGGAAGTAACCGGGCGAGAGATGATTCTATGGCCGGGAGCGTGCATGGTACACGAGGTATTCAGCGTCCGGGACCTTCTTCGGGCCAAACGCAATAATCCCCTCAGCATCGTTTTGGCACACCCGGAGTGCCCACAAAACGTCCTCGAGGCAAGCGATATGATCGGCGGCACCGAGAAGATGCGGCGGTACGTCGAGTCGATCAAAGAGCCGAGCACGTTCCTGGTTGCCACCGAAGCCCACATGATTCATCCGTTGCAGAGGGCAGCCCCGCAACACACCTACATTCCCGTGCCGGGGATCATGTCTTCCAGCGGCAAGACCTGCGCCTGCAACCAATGTCCGCACATGGCCCGGAACACGCTACAGAAGGTGCGCGATTGCCTGAAGTCCGGCGAACCCGAAATCCACTGGCAGCCCTATTTCGACAAGGCCAAGCACGTGATCGAACGCAGTTTCCTGTGACGCAGAGCCGGCCGACCGCGTCACGTCTAGCCTACCATCGGAGGTCCTCTCGTGTCCAAGACAGTGAAGGTTGCCGAGGTTGACCAGTTGCAGCCCGGCCGGGGCATCGTTGTAGAAGCCGACGGATACGCAATCGCCCTGTTCAACCTGGAGGGTGAATTCTACGCGATTGAGAACGAATGCCCGCACGAGGACGGCCCGCTCGGCGAAGGTGAGGTTGACGGAGAGACGGTAAGTTGCCCATGGCACGGTGCCCGATTCAATATCAAGACCGGCGCAGTCGCCTCCCCGCCGGCGTTCAGCGACGTAGCCGTCTTTCCAACTATCGTGAGAGGAAGAGACGTGTTCGTCGAAGTGAAATGACGGTTGTGGCGACCTTCTTCATGCTCGGTCTGAACCAGCCGACCAAGTACGCCATTCTCGGCGGTCAATACAAGGGCTTCACGTTGGAAATGCGGGGCGAAAATCCGCTCGATACGCGATTCGTTCGTCGATTTCGCTATGGGGCTCTCCAACCATCCCGAGTTGCGTCAGCATCGGCCCCTGGTGGCGGCCGCCGAGCAACGGGTCCGCCCGGAGCGTTGGCGGCCGTGGCTGCCCCACCTGGCTGTCGGCTACGACGCCGGCTTCGATGATCGTGTTGCCCAAGCCCTGGCGATTCCTCTCGGTATGGACCCTGCGTTAAAGACCGTGAACACACCCGCCTCCGTCCTGATGTTCAACAATGTCTGTTCACGCGCGTAACCTGCTTGTTTTCAAGGGGTTGCGTCGACCGCCATTGTTGCCCACGCGAGCGGTCTGTCGACAACCGACTTACGACGGCAGACGGCCCGCCAGACGCGTCGCAAGTCGTTGCAAATCCACGGGTTGCGAGGCTGGCCTCAGTTTGGAGATCGCCGTAAGTCGGTGCGACCGTTCCTTGATATAGGATGCAATTCGCGGTAATTGCGCGCCGAGATCGCTGCTGGATAACAACTCACAGCGGCGGATTCTCTGTGCTCTCTGTGCCCTCTGTGGTGGATTGTTGGTCGTCGTCCGTGGCGGTAGGATGTACCACAGAGGCCACAGAGAGCACCGAGGGGGCGTTGCATGCTGTCAGCCGAAGACCTCAAGAAGCACGAACCCGACGGCGATATGGAGGTCGTCGTGGCGACGATGTCCAAGGGCCGTTTGCGGTGGTTTGTGAGCTATATCGGCGACTGGCATCTCGCCGACTTCGATGCGCCCGCCGATCACGAGTTCCGCCGGGTCGACGAACACAATTTCGAGCAGTTTCTCGCCTTTATGGCCGAGGGTGAAACGACGTCGGCGGCCTTGCATCAGTACTTCACGGGCTTTGCCGAGCTCTTCGAGATCTTCCCGCGGGACGCCCGCCGGATCGTCGAAGAGATCATCCCGGTGCTCTACGTCGACGCGGACCGACGATTTCTCTGCGTGCTTGCTTATCTGGGCGGTTACACGGAGGAATACCTGACCGATGCGGCGCCGGAGGGATGGCGGTCGGACATCTGCCCCCGGCTCGATTTGATTCCCGAAGACGAACGCTACTGGATCGTCAACGGTCAGGATATGATCAAGGCACATGTCTTCGATTGGGAGCAAAGGGCGCGCGAAGCGGAAGACAGAATGCGGCGACCGCCTGCATCGCAGTACGTCGACCCCGGCGTGCGAGATGTTGCCGCACGCTACAGGAAACGGTTACGACCTTGGTGGAGGCTCTGGTAGCCGTAGTGTCGTATCGCGGTAGAAGGCCTAGGGCGGCGGCCGCTTGCCGATGCCGCACGCGAAGGAAGGAACAACTATCATGAACTGTTTCCAACACGACGATCGCAGTGCCGTGGGGCTGTGCAAGGCGTGCGGGAAGGGCCTGTGCCCCGATTGCGCGGCGGAGTTGCCGGGCGGTCTGGCGTGCCGGGGGACGTGTGAATCCCGCGTTCAGGTGCTCCATCAGATCATCGAGAGCAATTCGCAGACCATGTCGGCAGCTCGGTTTCAGACGAGAAGTGCCGGTGTTTTCGTGCTCTTGATGGGGGCGGCCTTTCTCATCCTCTCCGTTTGTCTGTATGTCGCGAGTCAGAATGTGAGCGCGCTTCTGATCGGAGGGAGTTTCGGTGTCCTGTTCTTCGTTTTCGGGCTTCTGAGGTTGAGTCGCAAGGCCCAATTCCCGGGCGTCGACACGAACGGGCAAAGCGGCAGCGACCGGGTTGGATAACGGAGACACCGCAACGGGCGCCGTCTTGAGCGTGCCGCCGGGGCACACGTTCGTACGACCCCGTTGGGGCCGAGACCGCGATGGTTGCCTCATACCCGGGATGCAGTGTGAAACGCCTTCGGCGTTCGGGCCGTACGCTAGCTGCCCAGCGCGAACGCGTTCAGATCGAGATTCCCCCCCGAGATCACGGCCGCCACGTTGCGGCCGGCAAAGCGGGCGGGGTGTTGCATCATCGCCGCCAGCGGCACGGCGCCGGACGGCTCGGCGATCATGTGGGCTTTGGTGGCGATGGCTCGCGTGGCTTGTTCGATGGTCTTCTCGTCGACCAGGAGGATGTCGTCGAGGAGGGCTTGAATTATCGGAAACGTGAGTTCGCCCAGCGGCGTTCGCAGCCCGTCGGCGATCGTATCGTAACGGGTGGGCATTTCGAGGCGGCCGCTTTGGAGGCTCCGTGCGGCGTCGTCGGCCAGCGCGGGTTCGGCGGCAATCAATTCGATCTCGGGACGCAGCGACTTCAAGGCGATCAGCACGCCGGAGAGCAGCCCGCCGCCGCCGACGGGCACGACGACCGCGTCGAGTTGGTCGGCCTGCTCGAGGATCTCCAGGCCCACGGTGCCCTGGCCGGCGATGATGGCCGGATCGTTGTACGGATGAACCAGCGCGGCGCCCGTCCGCTTCTCGATCTCCTCGGCGGCGATCCTGCGCGACTCGGCGTCGGGCTCGCAGAGCACGGGCGTGAAGCCGAACGCACGTACGGCGGCCAGCTTGTTGGGCCGGGAGTTGTGCGGCATGACGATGTGGGCCTTGATGCCGCGGATGGTTGCCGCCCGGGCCAACGCGGCGGCGTGGTTGCCGGAGGAGTGCGTGACCACGCCGCGCCCGGCTGCGTCGTCGTCGAGCAAGAGGACCGCGTTGCAGGCGCCCCGGGCCTTGAACACGCCGACGTGCTGGAGGTTCTCGCATTTGAAACCGAGACGGCAATCGAGCTGCTGCGAGAGCGTCTCATTCGCTATCAGCGGCGTTTGCAGCACATGCGGGCGGATGCGATCACGGGCAGCGCGGAGGTCGTCGAGAGAGACGGGCAGGCCGTCGAGTGTCACGCTCATAGGATTCCTCGGTCTGGCAGCGGACGGGGCCACGGACGCTTCCATGATAGCGAATGCGCCGATTGCTGGCATTGCCCCGAGACATTAGCTAGACTACAGCAGCCGGATATTCCGGGCCCCCGGCGGAGGATTTGCGGTCCGGCCGTTCTCGGCAAATCCGCCGGGACCCGAAACGATATTCGACCTAGGCGTAGTAACGACATTACCAAACGAAAGGAACTTCACATGCGGCACCAAAATCGACGGGATTTCCTGAAGACCGCGGCGGCGACCGTGGCGGCCCCGTGCGTGATCGCCCCCTCTGCGTTGGGGGCCGACGACCGCCCCGCACCGAGCGAACGGATCGTGATGGGCGGCATCGGTATCGGCAGCATGGGCCGAGGCGACCAGGGCAATTTCCTCGGCCGTGGCGACGTGCAGTACGTGGCCGTGTGCGACGTGAAGCAGGGGACCCGCGACGGATCGAAGAATCGCATCGATCAACGTTACGGCAACACCGACTGCAAGACCTACAACGACTACCGCGAGTTGCTCGCCCGCGACGACATCGACGCGGTACACTGCGCCACGCCCGACCATTGGCACACGCTGGTCGTGGTCGAGGCCTGCCGCACGGGCAAAGACGTCTATTGCCAGAAGCCCGAGACGCGCACACTGCGCGAGAACCGGCTGATGGTCGACGCCGCGCGGCGTTACGGCCGGGTGGTTTCCGGCGGCAGCCAACGAGTGCTGCAGGACTACCGGGGCGTGGTCGACAAGTGCTGGGGCGGCACGATCGGCACGGTCAAGTCGATCAACGTCAACGTCGGCCCGCTGCCGAGGCCCTGCAACCTCGAAGGCCAGCCGATCCCCGACGGCTTCGACTGGGACATGTGGCTGGGACCGGCGCCTTGGCAACCGTATCACCCGTATCGTTGCAGCGGCAGCTACGCGATCAACGGCACGAGTTGGCGTTCGTTCAGCGATTACTCCGGCGGCGGCATGACCGACTGGGGGGCGCACCACTTCGGCGGAGCGACCTTCGCCATCGACGTGCGGGACATCGAGCCGGAGGAAGTGCTGTTCCAGGACGACAACGGGAAGAAGTTCCTCACATTCCGTTATCCCACCGGAATCTTGCTGCACCACAACCATCCAGGACAGGGCAACCTGCACGTGATCGGCACCGAAGGCGAGACGCTCGAGCCGAAGCAAGTGCCCAGCTACAAGGGCCAGGGCGGGATCTACGGCGACTTCATCGAATGCGTCAAGACGCGCGAGAAGCCGTTTAGAGACGTCGAGGTCGCCTCGCATACGATGACCGTTTGCCACCTGGGCCTGATCGCCTACGAGTTGCAGCGCTCGTTGAAGTGGGACACCCTCAAGCAGGAGTTCCCCGACGACGACGAGGCCAATCGCCTCCGCGACCGCGCCCGCCGCGAGCCGTGGGTGCTGTAGGCGTCACGAAGACTTGAACATACATCCTAACGAAATACGAGGAACTGAATATGCTACTGCAAGACACATCCAAGGTCGACGAAGCGTTCGAGACGCTGAAGACTTACGACTGGGGCGCAGACCGCAATCTGCTGAACCCGATCGACGAAGCGATCATCGCCACGAACGGAAATGCCGCCGCTCGGCTCGAATTGGAGAAGCGGCTGTTGGCGGCGCTGGGCGACGGGTCGGGCAGCGACGCCACACGATCGGCGAAGGCCTTCGTCTGCCGCAAGCTGCGGACCGTCGGCACGGCCGAGTCGGTGCCGGCACTGGCCGCGATGCTGCCCAGCGCAGACCTTTCGCACATGGCCCGTTTTGCCTTGGAGCGGATCGAGGCCCCGGAAGCAGCCGCCGCGATGCGCGACGCGCTGCCAAAACTCTCCGGCGCGTTGAAGGTGGGCACGGTCGGCTCGCTGGGTGCACGACGCGACGCCGGCAGCGCCGCCGCGCTGGCCGGCCTGCTGGGCGACGGCGATGCGGCCGTGGCCGCTGCGGCCGCCTGTGCGTTGGGCAACATCGGCACGGCCGAGGCCGGCAAGGCATTGGGCGGATTCGTGAAGCAGGCCCCCGCCGCCCTGCAAGTGGCCGCCGTCGACGGCGCGTTGGCTTGTGCCGAGCAACTCGTGGCCGCCGGCAAGAAAGCCGACGCCGCGGCGATCTACAAGCAACTCAACGGCGAAGACCAGCCGCAGCACGTCCGTGTGGCAGCCGTGCGGGGGTTGTTGAACGTGTCGCGGATGAAGGACTAGCTCCGCAGATCGCATCCCGGGGAATGCTCGTAGACTTGTAGACTCCTCGTTCCCAAGCTCCGGCTTGGGAACGGGGGCTCTTGGAGCTTCGCCTCGAGGGGCTGCGCCAGCGAGCCAAACTCCGCTCGGTTCCCTCGGGTGCTTGGCGAAGCGGAGCTTTGGGGGGAAGGCAAGAGGCAGAGCAACCATCGGTGCGCTGCACGCCCCCGGCGGACCTACGGCAGCCAATCGTCCTCCCCTTCCAGCGCGGCGTCGGCCAGTGCGGCGCTGACCGGATTGACCGTGATCGGCACGAGTTGCGCGTCGTAGGTGTCGCTCGTATCGGAATTGGTCAACGGCCGCACGCGGACGAGAATCTCCATCTCGCCGGTGAAGCCGGACGGCGGCGTGACGGTGACCTCGCCGGTGGACGAGTCGACGTCGAAGGTGTAGCCGACCGAGCCTGAGGCCAGCGCGTCGAAGAACGTGGTGTTATTCTCCACGTCGGTCGCCTCGAGCTGGAAGACGGCCGGCGTGTCGACGGTGGTCACCACCTCGGCGATCGGGTTGAGGAACGGGCCGCCGTTGTAGAGATCCGTCTCGACGACGACGTGGAACGTCTGCTGATAGCTGTGCGCATCTTCGTCGGTCACGGTTACGGTCACGTCGGCCTCGCCGGTGGCCCCTTCCGGTGCCTTGAGCATCAGCATGCCGTTTTCGGCGTCGACGAAGACCTCGGCCGATTCGATGACCACGTTGGTGAGCGGCCGGTTGGAGGGGTCCGTGTTGACGTTGCTAATCGCCTCGCGAACGGCGTCGCCCTCGATCAGCAGGCCGAAGACGGAGTGGTTGAAGTCGAGCCACCGCACGGGCTCTTCGGTGATGAAGAACTGCGAGCTGTTGGTATCGTCGCCCGCCTTGGCCATCGACAGCACGCCGCGGCGGTTGTGCTGCAGGTCGACGTGGAACTGGTCGTCGAAATCGTCGATACCGACCGTGCTGCCGCCGTTTTGGCTCGGGTCGCCGCCCTGAATCATAAAGCCGTCGATCACGCGGTGGAAGATCACGCCGTCGTAGGTGCCGTCTTCGGCCAGCGCGATGATCTGGCCGGTCACGTCCGGCACCAGTTCCTCGTGCAACTCGAGCACCATCTCGCCGTAGCCGTCGACGTTCAGTCGCAAGCTGCGATTGTCGGTGGGAACGTCCGTCGAGACGAGCGAGGGGTTGCTGCTGGTGGCCGTGAAGGTAAGCGACTCGCCGTCGGCGAGTTCACCGTCGACCAGGCCGTCCAGCGGAATCCACAGCGGCGATCCGCCGGAGACGGTCGCGTCGCCGATCTGGGCAAAACTAATCTCGTCCTCCTGCGGCAAGACCGTGATCGTTACCGTAGCCCCGTTCGACTGCCCGGCATCGCCGGACGCCTTGTAGGTGAAACTGTCGGTGCCGGAAAAGCCGGGATCCGGTGAGTAGCTGAACGCACCGTCGGGCTGAAGCGTGAGCGTGCCGTTGGCCGGTTGCGTTTGCAGCACGGCGGTGAGCGGATCGGCCGCATCGGGTGCGTTCACGTCGTTGGCCAGGATGCCGTTGTCCGCTGCGACCACCAGCACGTCGTCGGCATCAACGTCGAACGCGTCGCTCAGCGCCAGCGGCCGCTCGGCCGTTTGCCCGGAGGCGGCCTGGCGGATCGACAGGGCCAGCTCGGTGTTTCCGGCCAGTTCCTCCGCCCGGGCGACCGTCTCGGGCAGGTAATCTTCCGGAGGCGGCGTCGACGCCAGCAGCAGCCGCCGCGAAACGAATTGCGACTTCAACCCCCGTTCGCCGAAGTTGTAGTCGGTAACGTGGTCGTCGCCGTCGAGGACGATTTCGGAGATCTCGTCGTCGTCGACCGTTCCGCCGAGCGTGCCGGCCGTGTCTTGGCCGTCGATCATTGCCGACGGATGTCTTTCGGAAACCTCGTACGTACCCGGCCGCAGGCCCTCGAAGATGTACGAGCCGTCGGCCGCCGTCATCACGGTCTGCTCGACGGCCGCTCCCTGGTCGTCGGTGCCGGTGAGCGCGATCATCACACCCATCACGCCCGGCTCGACGGTATCCCGCTCGCCGTCGTTGTCGGTATCGCAGTAGACAAAGCCGGCGATGCTGCTGTCGGGAATGAACTCCTCGACCGTTACGGTGACGGTGGCCTCGTCGGTCAGGTCGTCGGTGTCTTCGATCGTGTAGGTGAACGTCTCGGTGCCGAAGAAGCCGGCTGCCGGCGTGTATTGGACGCCCGTGCCGCCACCGGTAATGCTCACCGTGCCGCCGGCCGAGCCTTGCGAGACTTCGATGATCTCGATCGTCTGGGTGCCGTCGGGGTCGCTGTTGTCGTTGGCCAGCACGTCGATCTGATGCGGCCCGGTGTCTTGCACGGCGCCGAAGGCGTCGTCGACCGCGTTGGGCAGATCGGCGACCGGCTCGACGGTGATCGTGACCGCCGCCTCGTTCGAATCGTCCACGCCGTCGGTGGCCGTGTAGACGAAACTGTCGGTGCCAAAGTAGTTGTCGTCGGGCGCGTAGCTGAACGAGCCGTCGGCGTCGAATTGCAGCGTTCCGTGCGTCGGCTGCACGAGAACGGTGGCCGTCAGCGTGCCGGAGGTGGCGCTGCCGTCGTTGTCCAACACGCCTTCGGCCGCGTCGGGTGAAAGTGTTTCGTCTTCGTCGACCGTGTACTCGTCGGGATAGGCCGGAATCACGCCCAGCACCAGCACGTCGAACGTCTGCGCGGCGAAGTTGCCGGCGGCGTCGACCACGCGAACCTCGAGCGATTGCGTGCCCGTCTGCGACTCGGAAGGCGTCCAGTCGATCACGCCGTCGTCGCCGATCGTGGCGCCGTCGGGGGCGCCGGCCAGCGAGTAGGTGATGCCCGCGTTGCCTTCGTCGGGGCTATTGGCGTCGTAGGGATACGGTTCGTCGAGCAGCGCGGTCTCCGGTGCGGTGGTGGTGATCGCCCCGGGGGCCGCCGTGTCGACTTCGATCGAAAGCGGAGCGGAGTGATCGCTCGTGGCCCCGCCGATGATATGAGTGGCGGTGATCTCGTGGGAACCGTCCGTCAGCAGGTCGTCGCCGGACGTGGTCACGGTGACGCTCTCGCCGCCGGAGACCGCAAAGCCGATCAGATCGTCACCGGCATAAACGTAAACCCAGGCCCCGTTGGCCACGCCGTCGACGAGAAACTGCAGCGTCGCGGCCGGGTCGTTATTCATATTCGTCAGGTTGTCGTCGTCGGCCGCGCCGGTGTCGCTGACCGGCAGCAGATCGACCGCGGACGGCGCCGGTAACACCCAACTCCCGAAGTCGACGTCCTCGATCGCCTCGCCCAGCGCCAGCGCGACGCTATGTCCCGACGGATCGGTATCCGGGTCCAAGGGGATCGTCGGCGTTCTGCCGGCCGGAAGCTGCTGCCACAATTCGTACGTGCCCGGCGGAAGGCTGAACTGGTAGTTCCCGTCGACGTCGGTGACCATCGAAATCTCGTCGACGTCGGGCTGTCCGTTGTCGTTGGCGTCGACAAAGATCGTGATCCCTTCGAGAACCGTTTCGCCGTCGTCCAGCGTGCCGCTGCCGTTGACGTCCTCGAACGCAGTGCCGGTGATCGTGCCGAAGTCTTCGGCGGTAATCGCTTCGAGCGTAAACGGTTCGCGGCCTTTCTCGGCATCGGTGGCGGCAAAGTAGAGCGTGCCGCCGATATCGGTCAACCCGGCGGGCGACGATCCGGCCGTGCCTTCGTACGCGTCTTCGACCATGAACGTGCCGAACGCCGTGCCGCCGCTGACCCAAAGCTCTTGCCCGTGGGCGCCGTCGTTGGCAGTGAAATGGAGCACGCCGTCGATGGCGGTCAATTGATCGGGATACGAACTGGACGGATAGCCGTTGACTTCGCCCGGGTTGATGTCTTTGACCAGCACGGTGCCGGCCTCGGTGCCGTCGGTCTTGAACAGTTCCAGGCCGTCGTTCTCGCCGTAGGCCGAGAAGAAGAGCGTGCCGCCGACGTTCGTCAGGCTTTCCGGCTCCGACGAGTTCGGGCCGTAGGTGTAGCCGTAGTCGTTGTAGTCGTTGTAGAAGTAGCTGTAGCCGCTGCCGGGGAAGAGGTCCTTGACCATCGCCGTGCCGGCTTCCGTGCCGTCGCTCTGCCAAAGCTCGCGGCCGTTGTCGCCGTCGTCGGCCGTGAAGAACAGCGTGCCGCCGACGTCGGTCATCTGCTGCGGGTCGGAACCGTAGGGAACGCCGTAGGCGTCGTCGCTGGATTTGTCCGGATTGAGGTCCTTGACCAACGTGGTGCCGGCCTCGGTGCCGTCGCTCTGCCAAAGCTCGCGGCCGTTGTCGCCGTCGTCGGCCGAGAAGAACAACTTCCCGCCCACGGCCGCCAGCTCTTTCGGCTGGGCGCTGCTGGGATAGTCGTATCCGTAGGCCGAATACTCGCCGGGAAAGATGTCTTTGACCACCGCCGTCCCGTCGGCCGTGCCGTCCGACTTCCACAACTCGGCGCCGTTGGTGTCGTCGTAAGCCATGAAGAACAGCGTATCGTCGACGACCGTCAACTCCTGCGGAATCGAGGCGTTGGTGAACGGGCCGTAGTAGGGGTGGTCGCCCGTGCCGGGGAACAAATCCTTCACCAACACCGTGCCGGCTTCGGTGCCGTCGGTCTTCCAGAGTTCGCGTCCGTAATCTTCGTTGTGGGCGGTGAAGAAGACCGTGCCGCCCATCTCGGTCAGTTGTTCCGGTGCCGACGCGTTGGGTACGTCGCCGTAGGTCGGATCGTTTGTGGTGCCCGGGTAGATGTCCGTGACCATCACGGTGCCGGCTTCGGTGCCGTCGCTGCGCCAGAGTTCGCGGCCACCGGTGCCGTCGTCGGCCGTGAAGAGCAACGTGCCGCCGGAGGCCGTTAGCTCTTGCGGCGAGGAGGCGTTGGGCACGTCGCCGTAGGCACCGTTGTCGGTGGTGCCCGGGTAGATGTCTTTGACCAGTACGGTGCCGGCTTCGGTGCCGTCGGTCTTCCAGAGTTCCATGCCGTGGGTGCCGTCGTCGGCGACGAAGAAGGTGGTCCCGCCGACGTCGACGAACTCGCTCGGCGAAGACGGCGTTGCCCCGTCCCAAACGTCGGCCAACAACACCGGTCCGACCGAGAGCATCTGCCGCCGCTCGAGCGGTTCCAGCCGCAACGGCAACGTGGCCGCCCTCTGTGGCCGGCGACGGCCTCGGGTCCAACGTTCACGCAATTTCAGCCGACGCATCAGCGATGCCGAGAACTTCATCGGGGTTTCCTCTGGACGATCAAACGAATCGAACTGCCGCCGGCGGCGAATTCGCCGAGATACGAGACACAGGTGGGATATGCAGACTGCGGTTCCGAGCGCAGCGGGTGCCCCAAGGGGAGCCGTAGCTCAACCTTGATTATAGTCAGAGGGTGCGAAAAACTCAAAAAGGCTGTATGCTCCAATCGCGAAATCACCCTCCAGAGAGGGGTGATTCAGTCCGACAGAGCTGCCTTTGCCCACGAAGTGGTGCCGTGCCGCGGGGGCCCCGAGTCGTCGGCAATCCCTACACGGAGGCTCTTTTCAGGCGGCCATTCGATTCGCGTCAGCCTATTCCTCGAAGGCCTCGTCGCCTTCCAGGCCTCGAATGAAGGACTCGAAATCCTCCGCAACCAGGGTGATCCGGTAGTCGTACCCCTGAGCCACGTGTACGACTCGCGGCTCCCCCGTCGGCCCGCATTCGCGATAATCCAGGCAGAGCATGTCGTGGCCGGCGGAGGGACAATCGGCGAAGTACACACCGATCGGTGGGTACCCCCACTCGCCAACCCAGAATTGGCTGCGATAGTCGCCGCACAAAGAATGTGGCTTTGCACTGCCAATGGAATAGATGCCGGTAATCGCCACGTGATCCTTCGCCCACGACGTCGGTTCCTTCGTTCGGTGGTTCGTCTTCCTCGGAAAGCCACCGTTCTGGGATTTCATCAGTTCGACGTACGCCTTCGGAAGCGTATATCCCAGCGCACGTTCGACGGCCGCCACCTTTTCATCCGTAAGCGGGTCGTCGACATACGTTTCAGTAGCGTACTCGCTCTGTTTCCAGAAGTCGGAAACGTCAAAATCGCCAAAGACCGTTGTCACTTTGGTGCTCCCGGGGCTATGAACTTGCGTCCGGTCCGTTACCTCTGCCGGCGGCTCGGCTGCGCCAGTTCGCGGTGACGGCCGGACGCCTCCGCCGGGGTCTTCCGCGGCACTTCGAGACTCCTGCGCCGACTCGTCCGATCCTCCACCGGCCAACAGCGCCAACACGACCACAAGGGCGACCACGATCGCCATCATCCCGCCAACCACCAGCCACGGACCTTTGCCGTCGGCACCTTCGGCGCCAGTCGAGCCGATCGGATACGCCACAATCCGCCCTCCTGTTGCCCGGCGACCGTTGGCTCCCAGTGCAACAACGCGAAATGTCCTTGTACACTGCGAGCACCGAACTGCTCGCCCGGCCGACGCCGCCTCAGCGGTGAGGTCTTTCGAGCAATGTGGGCAGACCACTCTCATCGCCAGTTTCCCCCCAGAGTAGGCTGTGTTACGCTCAGCCATGCTCACCTGTTGGAGCACAACCGGTTCGAGCACTTGCGGCCGGCTACCAGCGGAATCGTGCGCCGAAAGACCCTACACCTCCGCCAAGATCGCCACGTAGTTCTTCCCGTACTTCTTCGCACACTTCGGGCAGGTGGTGTAGAAGAAGTAGAGCTTCTTCAACTCCTTGCCCCGCTCCGCAACGAACGCCTGCATCTGCTTGATCCACTTGCGGATGTCGCGATAGGGGCCCTCGAAGACCTTCGAGAGAAACGTCCCGGAGATGGTCGCCATGTTGGCTCCGGGGACGTCTTTGGTGACTTCGATGTAGACGTCGGCGCCCCAGAGCGAGTTTTCGTCGGAGAGCACGACCATCGTCTCGGGACACGCCTCGGCCTCCATGATCGGCCCGACGTTCCGCTTCATCACGCTGCCGAAGTTCAACGGAACGTGCAGGAAACTCCGCACGCGGTCCTTCACAAACCGCCGGTTCTCCCACGTCAGTTCCTGCTCGTCCCAGGGCCCCGGGTCGAATTTCGGACAACACTCGTCAACGTTGTTCTCGGTCATCCGTGTTTCTCCTTCACTTCTTGGAGATTGGGTTGATGAACGCCCGACGCCGGCTCGCCGCGCGAAAACCGTTCTCTCAAGCCGCCTTGCGGGCGACCAGCCAGAGGTTGTCGCTGGTGGGCAAACGATCGAGCAGGTTGAACCGCGCCACTTGCAAGCCGGCCCGGTCGATGAGTTGACGGATCGTCGTAGGGGTAAAGTAGTTGACGTGCTCGGGGAAGCGAAAACCGGGCCAGCCGGCACCTTGCAGCCGACGATTCCAGCAAGCGTAGTTGGGCACCATCAGGATCGCCACGCCCTCGTCGCGCAACACCCGCCCCACCGCACGCAGAACCTCCAACGGCCGGACCTCGTGCTCCAAATAGGCCGTCATCGTCACGCCGTCGAACGTGCCGGCCTCGAAGCTCGCCAGGCCGGTCATCGCATCCGCCTGCAACACGCGTCCGCCGCGGGTGGCGGCAAAGGCGTTGGTAGCTGCCGCCGCCTGAGCGTCGATCTCGATACCGAACGGAACCAGCGTGTCGCCCAACTGCCGCAGCAAGCCTCCGCCCCCACAGCCGACGTCCAGCACCTTGCCGCGGCGGACGAAACGGCGGGCCAGCTTCTTCCCCTTCGTACGAGGGAACAACTTCCGCCGGGCCCGCTTGAATTTCTGTCGAAACCAGCCCGTGAAACGACGACTTGCGGCCCGCCGGCGGGCTTCTTGCGGCGCGGTCTTCGTCCAAGCCTGGTCTTCCTCTAACGCCTCGTACGACAGCGCGTTTTGCAGGTAAACGAACCCGCAGTCCCGGCAGGTCTTCAGGTGCCAGTCGGGTTGGCTGAACGGCGAGTCGGGTTGATCCGCGTTGTCGCGGCCACAAAGCGGACAGCACCGCTGGAGTTCGCTCATTGGGGGGCCCGCTCTGCGTCTCGAAACCGGCTCCGATCAGCACGTCAGATTATCCGATGCGCCGTCGACGTGCAACGGGAGTCGGCTTGCCCGTGGATCGGCTAACAGCCCTTTGAAGAAATAGGAATCTGAGAATTCGGATGCCACTGCTGGCTTGCCCAGCAGTGCTTTTGCGTTCGTTTCAACTCTGCACTGCCGGGCAAGCCAGCAGCGGCACCCAGTTTCGCCGTTCTTCAACGGCCTGCCAAGACCGCCAGGAGAACTGCAAAGTGTGCGGGAGCCCGAAAAAGGGGACTGGCTCCGTCGACG